>JACVJD010000192.1 GCA_015711825.1 Candidatus Solincola daggyaiensis | reverse complement strand
GAGCTCCGTCAACGCCCTCCCCGACTCGTCGTACTCGCGCAACAGATCGTCGTCGGGCACCCAACCGGCGATCTCCAGGTTTCCCTCCTCCGCGATGCGGCGCAGGTTTTCCGGCAGGCCGTCCCTAACCCTGGAGACCACCAGGGCCATGCGCCTGATGTCCAGCTTCAGCTCCCGTGCCAGGTCGCGTATGCGCAGGGCGGTCTGCACCCCTCTCACCGTGGGGTCGGAGGCGATGAACATCACGTCCACGCCGGTGGTGGTGCGCCGCGAGAGATGCTCCATGCCCGCCTCATTGTCCATGACCACGTAGTCGTAACGCCCGGTCATGATGTCCAGATAGCGGCGGAAGATGTTGTTGAGGTAGCAGTAGCAGCCCGGCCCCTCAGGCCTGCCCATGGAGATGAGGTCGAACCCCTTCTCCTCCACCAGGGCTTGCTGCAGCAGGGTCTCCACCCATACCTCCTTGGACATGCCCGCGGGCATGTTCTTTATGTTCTCGGTGAGGTATTCCCTCACCGCGCCGATGGTCTTCTCCGTCCTGGTGCCCAGGGCGTAGTCGAGGTTGGCGTTGGAGTCTGCATCCACCGCCAGCACCGCCTTGCCGGTGGTGCGCACCAGGTAGGCTACGGTCAGAGCGGAAAAGGTGGTCTTTCCCGTCCCTCCCTTGCCCGAAACCGCGATCACGTAAGACATCCTAGGCCTCACCCTCCCCCCCGCCGCCCTCCGCGGCCATCCTCTGCAGCGTCCGATAGGCCTCCAGCCTCTCCTTCACCCTGGGAAAAGCATCCAGGTCGGTATGGGGGAAGAAAAGGGCGGAGATATAGTGTTCCATGAAGGCCGGGTTCATGGAGAGCTCGAGATAGGTCATCTGGTGGGCGATGTCGTTGGCGCGGTTGAGCATCTCCCTGGAAAGGGCGGAGAGATGCGCTCCCAGCAGGGAGCCGTTTCCCACGAACTTGATCTTCTCGTAGCCGATGTCCGGCAGTAAGCCTATGGTCACCGCTTTATCCACCTCCAGGTAACGGCCGAAGGCGCCGGCGATGAGCAGCTCGTCGATCATGGACACCTCCATGTCCACGGAGGAGAGAAGGATCTCTATGCCGGCGTAAACCGCCGCCTTGGCGCGCATGAGGTTGTCGATGTCCACCTCGGTGATGACGATATCCCGCCGCGTCGCCGAATCGTCCGCCCACACCAGTACGTATTCCGCCCCGCCCTCGCGCCTGCGCACGCGCGGGGTGGGAAGGTCGGTGTTGATCTTCCCCTTCTCGTTTATCACCCCCGTGAGGAACATCTCGGAGAGGGCGTCGATGAGCCCCGAGCCGCATATGCCGATGGGCTTGCGGTTGCCCACGGTGATGATCATGGGCTCGTAACCGATCTTGTCGATGCGCACCTGCTCGATGGCCCCGCTGGTGGCGCGCATGCCGTGTTTGACCCCCCCGCCCTCGAAGGCTGGGCCCGCCGAGCAGGAGCATGAGAGCATCCAGTCGCGGTTGCCCAGGACCATCTCTCCGTTGGTCCCGATGTCTATATAAAGGGTCAGCTTGTCGGTGTTGAAGATGCCCGAGGCCAGCATACCGGCGACGATGTCGCCTCCCACGTACGAGGCCACGCAGGGTATGGCGTAGAGATAGACCCCGGCGGCTATGCGCAGGCCGATATCGGAGCACTTTATCCAGGGGAAGAAGGTAGCGGAGGGTATGTAGGGTTCCTCGCGTATGTACTTGGGGTTCAGGCCCAGCAGGAGATGGGTCATGGTGGTGTTGCCGGCCACCACCACGTGGGTGATGTTGCAGTACTCGATGCCCGCCTGCTCCACCAGGTTCTTGATCAGGTTCCATATGGTTCCCACCACCACCGACTGCAGCTTCGCCAGCCCCGTCCCGCGGATGGCGTAGATGATGCGGGTGATGACGTCCTCGCCGAAGGCCACCTGGGCGTTGTAATCCGAGGCCCGCGCGGTGACCTCGCCCGTGCGCAGGTCGATGAGCTCGGCGGAGATGGTGGTGGTGCCCACGTCGATGGCGATGGCCGATTGCCTCTCGGTGGTGTCTCCCTGCTCTATGCGCACCGCCCGCAGCTCCTCGCCGGAATCGAGCACCGTCACCGTGATGTCCCAGTCGCTCTGGCGGATCATGTTGGGGAGGCGCTGCAGCACCGGGTAGTCTATGACCACATCGCGCAATCCCGCCTCCACCGCCAGCCCGCGCTTGATGCGCTCAGCGTCGCTGGTATTGTCATCCAGGGAGGGCTGAGGAAGCAGGAGGTGATACTTGCGGGTCGGCGGGTCCAGCTCCCAGGCGGGAAGCCGCTCCTCCCAGTCCGCGGCCGAGAGGAGGTGGCCATGGGCCGGGGTGGGCTCCGCGCGCTCGAAGATGCGCTTGTCCCCGATGCGGGATTCCAGGGGTATGGTCACTTTGAGATCGGAGAGCACCCGGGTCTGGCAGGCCAGGGCGTACCCCTTTGCGGCCTCCGCCTCGCTGAGCTTGGGGTTGGGCTCCCTTTCCACCTCCCCTTCCTCGATGACCACCCGGCATTTTCCGCAGGACCCCGAACCGCCGCAGGAGGCGTTGATATGCACGTCGGCATCCATGGCCGCCCGGAGGAGATTCTCTCCCCTG
>JACVJD010000191.1 GCA_015711825.1 Candidatus Solincola daggyaiensis | reverse complement strand
GAATCCCGCCTCCGCGAGGCCTTGGGCCAGCCGCAGGGAGTTACCGTACATCCTGGCGTAGGTGAGGAGATCGTCCTCGTAAAGGCCGCCGTTGTCGAAGATGACCCCGATCCGGTTGGGGTCGCTCTCCGCCCTCATCTCCAGCAGCCCTGAGAAAACCCCCTTGTGCTTGAGGAAACCCGAACCGGCGACCCCTTTCGCCACCCGTTTCAGGGTATCCGCCTCCGACAGGAGCTGAAGGATCATGTACAGGCGCGGGTTCCTTTTCTCCAATTCCTCCATGAGCGACATCGCAATCCCCCCTTGTTCGAGTTACTTCTTTACGTGCGTATGCGTGCCAGGCCTGGACCTCGCTGGCTCGCTCCTGCTCGCTGCGTCTCCGTCCAGGCGACCGGCACCGTTGCGCCTCCGGCGCAATCGCTTTCGCGATACAAACGTCCGTAACGTTTATCTATTAACCCTAGGGGAGTTCGGTGAAGTTCTGGCCGTTTTTTCGCCAGATGATGCGCGGCAGCTCCCGCTTGACCATGGAATCGGCGTTCACCCTGGGGTAGCCGAGGACTATGGCGGTGACCGGTACGTAGGGCTTCTTTATCCCCAAGTATCTCCTCAGCCACGGCAGCATCTTCGCACCCACCCCCGCGAAGCTCAACCAGCAGGTTACCAGGCCCAGGGAGTGCGCCGCCAGGACCATGTTCTGGCCGCAGATCCCTATATCCACGTACATGTTGTTGATGCCCCGCTTGTCTCCCAGCAGGTATATGAGGCAGGGGGCCCCCAGGAAGACGTCCTTCGGCTTGAGGATCGCTCGCCCTCCCGTCATGGCCCTCTGGTCCATGAGGGGCGGAAGCAGGGCGGAGGCCACCGATAGCAGCGACCTGGTGACGGGATTGCTCTTGCCCGAGAAATAGAACCGAGTGAGGTGGCGGTACAGCGGGTCCATCATCTCCGCGATCCTGTCCATCTCCTCCCGGTCGTTGACCACCAGGAAGCTCCAGGGTTGGTTGTTGCCGTGGGAGGGCGCGAAGCGTCCCGCCTCGATCACCCGGCGCACCAGCTCGTCGGGGACCGGCCGGCTGGAGAAGATGCGGTTGCTGCGGCGCTTGTAGATCACCTCCTCCACGGGGGTCAGCCCCTCTATGCCCTCGACCTCGGGCACCTTGGGATAGCCGTCGTCGGGATGCAGGAGCGTGGTTTTGAAGACCCCCTCGTCCACCCTGTAGAAACCCCGCATGGTGACGGCCCCTTTTTCGCAGTGGGCCACGCAGGCGGAACAGGACATGCAGGCCACGCCCTCCACCATGCGCGCCTTCTTCCCCACCACCTCGAGGCATGCGCAGGGGCAGGCCTGCACGCAGTTCCCGCAGCCGGTGCATTTCTCCTCGTCCACGACGATGCTGGAGTTGGACCACGCTTCAGGACGTGCCGGTAGATAGGTGTTCTTTAACTTCTCAAACGCCATTTTTCCCCCTCTCGCATATCCCCTTTCCCAAACCGTAGGGTGGTCACGCTTTGCGCACCGAAACCTTCATCATGATACGGCCGCAGGCTCCCAGGGGCAGGCCGGCTCCATAGCAGCTCATGGGGAGGTCGAAGAGTTTGCCCGAGAAATCCCCATCTGAAGCCATCCTCTCCATCATCAGCATCACCCGCCACCATATCCTCGTAAGGGCCATGATGCAGATGCCGTCCTCCCCCTCGCCTAGGAGCACCCTGCCGAGGGGGCCGAGGAGGAATTCGTCCCCTTCCTTGTGCCCCGCTATGCACGCCTCCGCGGATACCACCGTGACCACTATGCGGCGGTCCCTGTACCTCTCGATGGACCGCAGCCTTTTCACGCGCTTCGGCGAGGCGAGAAAAGCCTCCAGCTCCTCCGCCGCGATCGGCAGACCTCGCATGAACTCGTCCGGCTCCGGCCCGCCGGAGACAGGCGCTTCCCTCACCGCCCTGCACTCTCCCACGGCCTTCTTGTTCTTCTTCACAAGATAAAGCGCCATGGCGATCATGAAGCGGACGTACTCCGCCAGCGGCATTTTTTCCCGCCTGAGGCGGAAAAGGTTGTTCCCCAGTCCGCCGTATTCCAACCCCGGATCGGTGCAGGCGACATGGTCGAATACCATGCCGTTCGGGTCCTCTCCTCGCATCATGTGGTCATAGTAATCGTAGATCAGCGGGGAAAGCTGGGATAGAGCGTGTATGCAGACGCCCGGCGGGCACCTATGCCGCACCAGCATCCCCATGGGGTCGAAATAAAGAGGCCGCCCCTCGTTGATGCAAGCCGAACAGTGGGCGGAGCAGACCGGCTCCGCCACCAGCCAGTAGCGCATGGCGCCCGGATCGAGGGCCTGCAACAATCCCAAGCGGTTTGCCTTGGCGTAATCGTCCTCGTCGTACCCCCAGCGGTTCATGATGATGCGTTTCATGAACGGCTCCGCCATCCGCCCGAGGAGACCATTCCGCCCCATCATCTCCCCCTTATCGAATTCGGCCCTCTTTTGCATACGTGCCAGGCCCCGTCCTCGCTTTCGCTCGCTCCCGCTCGCTTCCGTCTCGGCCACGGCGACTGGCACCATGACGCCGCCCTGCGGGCGGTATGATCGCCTTCGCGCAGGTCGTCAATCCCCACCCGAAGCCTCGTTCGAACGCATACG
>JACVJD010000190.1 GCA_015711825.1 Candidatus Solincola daggyaiensis | reverse complement strand
GCGAACACTTGGCCATGTGCGGTGTGATGACGCGATTCCGGGGGCCTTGCGGGGACCGGCATTGCCGGTTTCGCTCGCAGGGCGATGAGGCGTGACAGAAAACCTCTCTCACGGAGAGGGAGGGCGGGACGCCGCCGGGATGGCCCGCTCTCGGCGGCACGGGGGCCGAGGGTGGGGTGGCGATGGGCGAAGGCAGCGCATGGGTTCGGAGGAGGTGATATGAAGGCCGTTCACCTGCTCGCCGCCATGCCGCTCGCGGCAGCCGTCGCGGGCCTGCTCTACCTTATATCCGTTCCGGCGCGGGCGTTGCGCAGGGTCGCTTCCGCATGGTGCTTACTGTCCCTGCCGGCTAGCGCTCTCCTGGCTTACCGTTTCTGGGACCGCCACGTGGGGCCGCAAGCCTTCGCGCTCTGGAGACTGGAATTAACCCCGGACAGGATGGCGTTCGTGATCCCCCTCGCCGTACTCTCGCCCTTTTTGGTCATGGCGTCGCGCGGAGGCGGCGCAGAGAGGAAGGGGAAAAAGGACGAGGCCGCCTCGGCCTTGGCGTGTTTTGCGGTCGCGGCTATCCTGACGGCGGCTTTGAGCGACCATTTGTTTCTCCTCGCCGCCATGTTCGCCCTTGCCACCTGGTGCCTCATGGCCGCGGTGGTCCTGCGCGGAAACGCGGCCGGGCGCGTGTTGCCCTACCTCCTGCCCCTGGCGCTTTCCGACCTCTGCCTGGCGCTGGGGGTGCTGTTTTACTACCTGGCGGATCCCTCGCGGGGCCTGCTCCTGCCGCCCGCTCCCCTGGGGGCGGAGGGAGGATACGCCGTGGCCATGGCGCTGATGCTCGCGGCCGCTTTTCTCCGCCTGGGCCTGTTCCCCGCCCACCGCTGGATGCCGGGTTTGTCGCGCGGGGGCAGGGACATACTCCTCGTTCACCTCCTCGCCGTGGATATGACCGCCGGCGCCTTTTTGCTCTTCGCCCTGGCGCGCCTCATCTTCTCCTGGGGCGGGGCCTGGACTTGGGCGTGCCTGGGAATCGCCGCCCTCTCCGCCGCAGAGGTCTCGCGTGAGCTGTTGCTCGCGCGCGAGGGCGAAGAGGTCATGGGGTTGCTCTGCTCGTCTCTGGGGGCGGGGCTGGCGCTGGCCGCTGCCGCCGGCGGGCAGGCCGCACTCGCGGCGATGCGGGTGGGGCTTTGGGCGGGCCTGACCGCCGTGGGCCTGGTGGAGGTGGGCAGGCAGACGCTCGGAGAACGGGGATGGTTGAAAGCGATGGGGGGTGCTTCGCTCCTGGGGATGCCGCCCCTGGCGGGATTCGCCTGGCTGGGGTTGGCTTTCTCCGCCCTGGGGGGAGCTTTTACGGGCGGGATATCGGCCCTCTTCATCGCCTGCCTGCCGTTGCTCCTGCTGCAGTCATGGGTGATGGGAGCGGCCTCGCTCCTCGTTCCCCGGGGCGGGGAGCGCGCGGGCGGAGAGGCGTGGTTGGGTGCCTTCGGCCTGGCGGCGGCCTGCCTGGGGGTAGGCCTCTTCCCCGGCGCCATGGTCGACCTGCTCATGCGCGAGTACGGCATGCCGGTGGAGATCCCCCTGGCGGGATGGACCAGCCTCGGGGTCGCCATGCTGCTCTTGGTGGCGCCGGCGGCGTTGATCTTGGGTTTATGGGCTCGTAGGGGGCAGACCGCGGAGGTGAGGGGTCTGTACGCTCGGGGCCGGGCGCTGCCTCTGCTCTCTTGCAGGCGCCTCACGTTCCCGGCGGTTCCGTTCATGGGTAGGGCACGGCTGGCGCTCGCCTGCGCCAACCTGGTGGTTTACGCGGCATGGGCGGCGGCCATGGTCTACCTGGCCTTGAGGTGAGGTGGAGGATGGGCGGCGGTGAAGGGGAACGGGATGACGCGCAGCTGAGCTTGCTGCCGCAGGAGGGCGTGGACTGGTCGCGCGCGCAGGCAGCGAGGCGTGTCTGGCTCGAGGAGACGAAGGGGGACCACGGCGCCCGCATGCAGTTCCTGGCCTCCCGGGGCCTGCGCCTGGTCATGTTCTCCCCGGGCCCCGTGGAGGGCGGCACCCTTCATTTCCATAATCCCCGTGACCGCGAGACCCTGCACCTCAGGGCGGAAAAAGGGAAATGCCTGCTTCCCGAGGCGGTTGCCTCCTTTCCCTCCGCCGCCCGCTGGGAGAGGATGTTGCGGGGTGCGGAGACGGCCGTGACGCCGGACGTGGACGCATCCACGCTGCTGGGGTGGGACGGGTTGCTGGTGGCGGTGGAGGGCGGCCGCGTCCAGCGGGTGATGGAGGCGTGGATGGAATGCCGGGGCGCGATCCTGCGCGGGGTCAGGGCATCCCAGGCGTGCGCGGCGCTGGAAAGGGACGGCGGGTATGAAGGCGCAGCCCGCGCCGTCTCTTTCGCCCAGGCCTGCGAGGAGGCGAGGGGCATGAAGGTGCCCTATGCCGCCGTGGCCTTGCGCGCCCTCCTCCTGGAGGCGACGCGGGCGCAGGCGCACCTGTCTTGGATGGAGGAAGTCGCCGCCTCGTTGGGCAAGCGCAGGTCCGCATGGGCATGCCGCGGGCTGCGCCGTGAGCTGGAGGAGGCGCTATCGAGCTGGATGGGGAACCCTTTGGGCGGCGGATGGGTGGTCCCGGGCGGACTGAAGGAGGATTTTCCCCTCGAGAAAAGCGGAGAGGCGGCGGTCTGGTTGCGGGAGGTGTCGCGGCGCTGGGAGGCG
>JACVJD010000189.1 GCA_015711825.1 Candidatus Solincola daggyaiensis | reverse complement strand
CTACGCCTGGATAACCGTGAACGATGACCACTACAGCCGGGCGGCGAGGCTTGAGGCCGGGGAGTTGAGGGGCGGCAACAGCGGCATCGGGGTCTGGCTCCCGGCTGGAGAGGCCGACAAGATAGGCGTGCTGGGAAGATATGCGAGCAAAGGCGACCTGGTGGAGATAAAGGGGGTTTTCAACTCCGACTGCCGCGAGCACGGCGGGGACTTCGACATCCACGCCGCCTCGCTCACGGTCATCGAGCGGGGGAGGGCGCTTGACAGCGGCTACGTCGCGGGGAGGATCCTGGGCGCCTCGGCCGCCACCGTGTTTCTCCTCTTCACCTTGGTTCCTTACCTGCGCCGCAGGGCGCGCGAGATGCGCGCCGCGCGCGCCCTCCTGGCGGACGAGGAAGAGAGGGAGGGCTAGGAAGCCGTCCCTTCGCCGCTCAGGCGAGCGGCGGCGGTCGGCGCTGAGGCGAACGATTCCGGACGGTTCGGCATCCGTACGGTGCGGGAAAAGCGAAGACGGAGGCACAAGCCTCCGCCTTTATTCTTGGGGTGAGGGACGGGATTCGAACCCGCGGCCTCCGGGGCCACAACCCGGTGCTCTGCCGGCTGAGCTACCCCCACCAGGAGTTCCTCTGGCACGCCTGGGAGGACTCGAACCTCCAACCTGCGGATTAGAAGTCCGCTGCTCTATCCAATTGAGCTACAGGCGCATGCACAAGGTGAATTATAGCATCAGCCGCGGTGGCGATAAACGCACGTGGGAGCATGCTCCGTTTTCGTATGTTCCGGAGGGGGCGACAACCTGTTCGGCCTCGTGAGGGGGTTGCGGCTCGTTTCGAGCATGGCGGAAAGGACGCGTATGGCGGCGGAGATGATAAAAAGCCCTGCTCGAAGTGGGCTTTATCAGGATAAGCCCTCGTGAGCCCCCGGGAGATAGACGGGCATGCGTGGCGGCGGTGATGGACGGGCCCGCTGGAAGAGAATTCGCGACAATACGTCCCTGGGAGATGTGCGGGGATGCGCAGCGGACATCATGGTTCACGGCTTGCAGAAAGCGTTCTCAACCTTCCCCAGCCCCCGCCTTGAGCAGGTATTTCTGCGCCGGCGACGGGCACCGGGTGCCGTTTGCCATGCCCCGGTGCCTGTAGTAGCATAATTAGCGTTCTCAAAACGCAGGCAGGCGTGCGAGAGTGGCGGAACCGGCAGACGCGCCGGACTTAGGATCCGGTGGTGAAAACCGTGGGGGTTCGAATCCCCCCTCTCGCACCAGGCACTCCCGCACCCGCACGGGGGTGGGATTTTTTACGAGCGTTTCGCGTGCAGGAAGGTGTAGGGAAGGAGCGCGTAAAGTGGCCGTGAAAGCTGAGATGGAGGAAGTGGAAAAGAACAAGGTGCGCGTCAAGGTGGAGGTCCCGGCGGAGGAGATAAGCAGGGCCGTGGACGGCGCCTTCCGCGCCATCGCCCGGGAGGTGTTCATCCCCGGGTTCCGCAAAGGGAAGGTGCCGCGCAGGGTGCTGCAGGCGCGCCTGGGCATGGAGCCGATATATGACGAGGTCAAGCAGTCGAAACTGCCGGAATATTACGTAGAGGCGCTGAAAAACCTGGACCTTGAGCCCATAGAAGAACCCGAGATCGACGTGGAGGAGATAGAGATAGAGGACGGCAAGCCCCTGACCTTCGAGGCGGTGGTGCAGGTAAAACCCAGGGTGGAACTGACCGCGTACAAAGGCGTGGAGGTGGAGCGCCCCGACGAGGAGGTCACGGACGAGGAGGTGGAGCGGGTCCTCGACAGCATGCGCGAGCGCTTCGCCCAGCTGGAGGTGGCGTCCGGCAAGACCCTGGCGGAGGGGGATTACGCCCTCATAGATTTCGACGGCACGGTAAACAACGTGGCCTTCGAGGGGGGCTCCGCGAAGGACTTCATGCTGGAGATAGGGACGGAGAACATATGGCCGGAGTTCAACCAGGAGCTCAAGGGCAAGCGCAAGGGCGACATCCTGGATATCAAGGTCAAGATGCCCGACCACTTCCCGGAGGAGGAGCTGGCGGGAAAGATCGCCTCGTTCAAGGTCATCGTCAAGGAAGTCAAGGTAAAGAAGCTCCCCGATGCCGATGACGATTTCGCCCGCGAGGCCAGCAGGTTCGACACCATCGCCGAGCTCAGGGAAGACATCCGCGCCAGGCTGTCGGAGTCCAAGAAGATGCAGGCCAGGGAGTCGGTGCGCCGGCAGGTGTTGGAGAAGCTGGCGCAGGGGCTGGAGGTGGATATCCCCGAGAAGATGGTGGCGGACTACGTTCAGCAGCGCCGCCATGAGCTGGAGACGCGCCTGGCCGCGCGCGGCATCGCCCTGGACAGCTACCTCAAGGCGGTGGAGTACACCGAGCAGCGCATGGAGGATGAGTTCGAGGAGGAGGCCCGCAGGCTGATCCGCAACGAGCTGGTGCTGGACGCGGTCATCCGCGCCGAGGGCATAGAGGTGGGCGACGAGGAGCTGGAGGAGGAGATCTCGCGCCGGGCGGAGATGTTCGCCGTCAAGCCGGAGGAGTTCCGTCGCGTGGTGGAGGAAAGGGGCGACCTGGAGGAGCTGAGGGACGGCGTGCGCCGCGAGAAGGCGCTCAAGCTCCTGGGCGACCACGCCGTTTTCGCCGGGGAAGGCGGGGAAGGCAAGGCCGCCGCGGCGGAGGAAAAGGCGGAGGAAAAGGCGGAGGAGGCGCCCCCGGAGGAGGGCGGACAAGAGTGAGGCGTGGA
>JACVJD010000188.1 GCA_015711825.1 Candidatus Solincola daggyaiensis | reverse complement strand
GGTCTCGGCAACGCAAGACTCCGGCTCGCTCTCGCCGCGTTCGCCGGCGCCGCACGGCGTCCGGCACGGCAAGTACGGGCGGCCGCAGGGCCGCAAGGCTTCGGCACAGGGGGTGTTTTGCATGAACGTGGGTAACTGGGCTACCAAGCGCGCGCTCTTTCCCCTCACGGGGGACAAAACGGCCTTTATCTACGGGGACAGGAGCCTTACCTACAGGGAATTCAACCGCAGGGTGAACCGGGTGGCCGACGGCCTGCTCGCGGCGGGCCTCAAGAGGCAGGAGCGGGTGGCGGGCATGTTCTTCAACTGCCCCGAGTTCATGGAGATATACTTCGCCTGCGCCAAGCTGGGGCTCATCTTCATCCCCTTGAATTTCCGCCTCACCCCGGGCGAGCTCAAGGACATCTTCGAGGAGACCGAGACGCGCGCCCTGTTCTTCCACTCCGAGTTCGCCGGGACCATGGGCGAGCTGCTCGAACTTTACAAGAATCCCATGCCCGTGGTGGCCGCGGTGGGCGACGCGGTCCCCGATTTCGCGCGGCCTTACGAGGACTGGCTGCGGGGTTACAGCGAGGATGAGCCTTACGTCCCCGAGCCGCCCGATATGGAGGACCCGCAGCTCATCATGTACACCTCCGGCACCACCGGAAGGGCCAAGGGCGCCGTGTTGCCCCACCGCAAGACCTTCTGGAACACCTTCAACGACGCCCTCGAGCTCCTCTTCGACCTGGACGCGGTATCCCTGGTGGCCATCCCCCTCTTCCACTCCGGGGGGCTCAACATCATCACCATGCCCACCTTCTACACCGGCGGCACCATAATCCTGCAGAAGTTCTGGAACCCCGAGGAGGCGCTGAGCATCATCTCCCGGCACAGGGTCACCCATTTCGGCGCCGTGCCCACCATGCTGCAGATGATGCTGGACGTGCCCGACTTCGACAAGTATGACCTCGGTTCCCTCAAGGGGGTGGGTATAGGCGGCGCCCCGGCCTCCAGGGAGCTGCTGGACCGCATCGTGGAGAAGATGAAGGTGCCCTTGCTCATCCAGGTCTTCGGCTGTACCGAGACCTCCATCGTGCTCTCCTGTTCCAACATGGACAAGGTGGGAAGCGCGGGCATCCCCATGTTCCACTCCGAGGTCAAGGTGCTGAAGGAGGACGGCAGCGAGGTCAAGCCCGGATCGGGCGAGGTGGGAGAGATCTGCTCTCGCGGGCCCTATGTCATGCTGGGATACTGGAACATGCCCGAGGAGACGGCGGAGGCCATGAAGGACGGCTGGTTCCACTACGGCGACCTGGCCACGGTGGACGAGGACGGATACATATACGTGGTGGACCGCAAGAAGGACATGATCATCAGCGGCGGCGAGAACATCTACCCCGCCGAGGTGGAGAAAGTGCTCATGGAGCACCCCAAGATCAAGGACGTGGCGGTGATCGGCATGGCCGACGAGAAATGGGGCGAGGTGGGCCACGCCCTGGTCTTGCCGGAGAACCCGGAGGACCCGGTGACCTTGGAGGAGATCGAGGCCTTCTGCGAGGGCAAACTGGCTCGCTACAAGATCCCCAAGAAGATCACTCATGTGGAGGCCATACCCAGGACGCTGACGGGAAAGATCCTCAAGAAGGAACTGCGCAAGCAATACGCGGTGTGAGAGGAGAGGGCGCATAGAGGGCCGGCCGGGGCGCCGGCCACGTCCGAGCTGATAGAATGTCTCCGTCCACGGTCGTGGTTTCCGGCGGGCTGGGCGTTGCCTGTTCCAAGCGGTCGCCAAGCCCGGGAGTTCGGCAAGGAGGGCGAGATGAACGAGGAGCCGGAACTGCTGGTGGAGAGGAGGGGGGAGCTGGCGCTGCTCACCATCAACCGCCCCCACCGCCGTAACGCGCTCTCCTCCACCCTGCTGGTCTCGCTGGCCGGCGCGCTGGAGGAGCTTTCCTCGCAAGGCGGGGTGCGATGCGCCATATTGAAGGGGGCGGGGGACAAGGCCTTCTCCGCCGGCATGGACCTCTCGGCGCTTCCCGAGGGCATACCCGAGGACGTGCAACGCCAGATCGAGAGCAAGGGGCCGCTGCAGTTCGGCCTCGACGCCATCGAGGACTGCCCTTTCCCGGTCATCGCCATGATCAGGGGATACTGCGTGGGCGCGGGGTGCGAGACCAGCATGGCCTGCGACCTTCGCGTAGGAGCGGAGGGCTGTCGCATGGGCATGCCCCCGGCGAGACTGGGGATCGTCTATCCCCCGGAGGGCCTGCACCGCTTCGTGCGCAACCTCGGCATGCCCGTGACCAAGCGGGTCTTCTTCACCGCCAGGCTCTTCGATGGCCGGGAGGCCCTGGGCATGGGGATGCTGGATTACCTGGTGCCGGGGGAGGAGCTCGAGGAGTTCACGGAGGGGCTGGCGAGGGAGATCGCGGCCAACGCCCCCTTATCCGTTGGAGGGCACAAGCGGGTTTTGCGCATCATGGACAAGCGCGTCGCCCTCAGCGAGGAAGAACGAGGCGAGATCGACGCCGTCATGGGCCGCGCCCTGGCCAGCGAGGACGCGCGCGAGGGGCTCGCCGCCTTTCGCGAAAAGCGCGATCCCGTTTTCAAGGGCAGCTAAGCCCATGGCCGTCGGCGAGAGGGCGGCCACGGCGCGAAGGGATGCGCGGAGCCGTTCTTCTGGTGCCGGCCGGTAAAAGCGATGCGTTTTCACCTGCCGCCGGTCTTTGAGCGGTTATGAACACCTGCATCATCAAGGTATGGTTTTTTTCATAAACCCCTTGCATTATGTGTTCACCTTTCCTAAAATAAGAGACAACATATCCGGCAGTCTAGCAGGCAATACGCA
>JACVJD010000187.1 GCA_015711825.1 Candidatus Solincola daggyaiensis | reverse complement strand
TCATCCGCGTTGCCGTCCGTTCTCCGGCAGCCGCCCGCGGCAGCCGCGAGGAGAAGGCAGAACAAAGACGCCAGCGCCACGGGGAGGAGAGTTTTGCAAATAGCGCGCAAGTCGATCTACCCCCTTACCATAAGCGGGCCTGCTCCGCGATCTTCTCCCTCGATGATACAGCATGGCAGGTGGTTGCGCCCCGCCGTTTTTCGCCTGCCCTTTCAAGATCGCGAAGGGAGGCAATAAAGCGAATTTCCACTTGACCAAGATAAGGACAGGCGTTGTCGTCGCAGGATCGACGGCCTCTGCTACGCCTTTCGAGCTGCCCGGGCACAAGAACGCGCATGGTGAGCGGGCGAGCGGGCTGGGGCGCGAGGCCGAGGCGAAGAGGGAGGAAGCCGTCAAGGCCCTGGAGAGTTCAAATCGCCAGGCCATGCAGAGCGTTGATCTTCCGCCTTGAAGGACGGGCGTGTGATGTGAAAGAATAGGCGGGGCCGCCCCATGGCGGCGGCGCGAGGAGGCAAAAGCGATGTTGGTGGATCTGCACGTGCACACCTCCGTCTCATCGCCCTGTTCCCAGATCGAACCCCGCCTTCTTGTCAGGGCGGCGAAGGAGATGGGCCTTGACGCGCTCTGTGTCACCGAGCACGAGGAACTGGAGGGCGCCGAGGTGGCCAGGCGCCTGGGCGAGGAGGCGGGGTTCCCCGTGTTCCGGGGCGTTGAGGTGTACACCGAATGCGGGGACATGCTGGTCTTCGGCGCCTGTCGCCGGCGCTATCCGGTCACCACACCCTTCGCGGAGCTGCTGGAAGAGGTGAGGGGCCTGGGTGGGGTGATAATACCCTGCCACCCTTGCCGCGGGTCACTGGGTTTCCACCATACCCTGGGCGAGGAAAAGGCGGAGTTCCTGCTCTCCAGTGTGGACGCCATCGAGGTGCGAAACGGCGGCTCCAGCCCGGAGTCGAACCAGGCGGCCGAGGTCTACGCGAGTCATTACGGCCTCCCGGGGGTGGGCGGCAGCGATGCCCATTTCATCATGCAGCTCGGCCGATGCCTCACCGTTTTCGAGCGCGACCTCGGGAGCGAGGAGGAGCTGGTGGAGGAGATCAAGGCCGGGAGGTGTCGGGCAGCCTACGCGGCCGAGATAGAGGGTTTGAGAACGTCGTCGCTCTGGAGGTAGCGCTTGATCATCGACCTGCACATCCACACCAACCTGGGGTCCATCTGCTCCCAGCTGGGGCCGGCGGAGCTGCTGGACAGGGCGCGGGAGCTGGGCATCGACGCCATTTGCGTGACCGAGCATCATTCCCACCGCGGCGCCCATAAGATGGTGGAGTTCGCCCGCGGCAGCGGCTATCCCGTTTTCAGGGGGGTGGAGATCTACACCGAGCTGGGCGACATGCTCGTTTACGGCATGAAGCGCGACACCAGGTACCACCTTACCACCTTCGAGGAACTGCTGGAGATGGCGGAGGAGGACGGGGCGGTGATCGTCCCCGCCCATCCCTGCCGCGGTTGGGGGCGCCAGCATAAGCACGCCCACAACTTCCCCCGCGAGCTCCTGGGCCATGTCGTGGCCATCGAGACCTTGAACGGAGCCAACACCGTGCGCAGCAACGAGAAGGCTTTGGCGCTGGCCGAGGAGTACGGTTTGCCCGGGACCGGGGGCAGCGACGCCCACGCTATCTGGCAGGTGGGTAAGTGCGTTACCGTCTTCGAGCGCGAGATCGCCGGCGAGGAGGAGCTGGTGGAGGAGTTGCGTGCGGGCAGGTTCTACGCCGCTTACCTTGAGGACCTTCGCGCCCAAGGGGGTTAGGCCGACGTACCCTTGCCGGCCCGGCAGGCGATCTGGGTTCCGTGCCGGGAGGGAAGCGGGTGGACGCGGGGCCGGCGGATCAGGGGATGGTCGCAAGCCCGGCACCCTGCGCGTCCCGCCATCAACATGGAATAATATGGTATATGGCGGGCACTACACCGCTTGCGGCGTGGTCTTTAGGCTGCGCGAAGGGAAAACGGCCCGCGCGGGTTTTCCATCCATCGCCGGCATCTTGTCGGTAACCCCCAAGTCCGCTTCACCGCTTTTTATCTCGGAAGCGTGAACTGAAAGACGATGGCGATATATGGTGGCCGGGAAAAAGAATAGGTCTTAGGCCTGCGGCAAGGGCAACGGCCCGGAGCGCTCGTTGCGGCCGAAGAACCTGCCTTTTCACGGCAAAAGAATCATCTCCGCGACGCAGGCTTTGCCGCCTTCTTTCCGGACTTTGCCGCGCTTGATCCGGGGAGCCGGCCTTATTTGCTCCTGGTGATGCGGAAACGGCAGCGCTCGTCTCCGCGGGGGAGGGACTCCAGCACCTCGATCCGGAAGCCGTCCCCGAGGTGGGAGACGAGGCCGGCGAATTCGTGGCGGGAGCAGCTCTCCTCGCAGTCGATGTCGATATGCTTGAAATACCAGTCATACCAGGGATCCCTGCGGATGGTCAGGTAGCCCACCTCGCCATCTATCTCCGCGTAGATCTGCTTCAGCTTGGGCAGATAGGCCAGGGACTCGTTGTTGAGCAGCAGCAGCAGACGCAGGGCGTCCTCCACCGTGGGCTTGAGGCGATAGACCTTGACCAGCCTTTTGCCCGCGCTCCAGCCCACCCCGTGCATGGCCGCGTTTACCAGCGCCTGTTTCTGCTCCCGGGTCAGGCTGGAGGAGGCGTATTGCGCGATATCGTTGAACACCCCCATGAGGGCCGCATAAAGGGTTCGGTACTTGTCGTCCACGGACATGGCGGGGCACACCAGCATCTCCATCTCCCATCACCTCCCGGAGCCATTCTAACATCCGCAGGGCGCCTGGATAAGGCATGGGGGCCGGGTAAGGGGTTGGGTAGCGGCGGGACGGCCTGCCGCG
>JACVJD010000186.1 GCA_015711825.1 Candidatus Solincola daggyaiensis | reverse complement strand
GTGGTCATCTCCCCCGCCACCACCACCAACCCCGTGGTCACCAGCGTCTCAACCGCGACCCTGCCGAAGGGGCCGTCTATATAGACCTCATCGAGTATGGCGTCCGATATCTGGTCGGCTATCTTATCGGGGTGTCCTTCGGTTACCGACTCCGACGTAAAAAGGTGGCGCTGGGGCACTTCCACTCCTTTCCTCCTGCAGCGCCGCGTCGGCGGCGCGTTGGTCGACTCTCAACCGAATTATTATACACGCTCCCGCCCCATCACGGCGTGGGGAAGGTCTACCCGCCCCGGCGCCCCAGCCTGCCAAAGCCTGCCAAGGTATGAAAAAGACGGGTTGTGCGATTCCCATGGCGAGAAGGCGGGGCTGCCGGTAAGCGCTCCTTCCCTATCATCTCAGCCGTCTCCCCTTAGGGGGCGTAGATGCAGAGCGATTACCGAAGTGGGGCTCAATCGCTTCAGGCGCCTGCCGGGAGGCTTGCTGCCCCCGAAGGCGTCCGGGGCCGGTTATTATTTATAGATGAAGATGAGCACCAGGGTGGACACCACGAAGATCACGGCGCTGGCTATGGTTATGCGGTCCAGGTTCTTCTGGACTATCTGGGTTCCCGCGGCCCCTCCCACCGAGGCGCCGCCGAAGAGGCTGGACATCCCCCCGCCTCGCCCCGAGTGCAGGAGCACGAACACGGTCATGGAAATGCTGGAAAGAAAGAAGAAAACCAGCATGATATACTTCAGTACATCCATTATCCGTAACCACCTCCTTATAGGGTGTGATTATACCATACCGTGGACGGAAGCTTTGCTTTCTCGCCTCTGGAAGGCCGTCGATGGCTTTCCTGCAGGGCGCGACCATACCATACGCCGACGCAATAATCCGACCCCGGGGCGTGGGCGCCGGAGCAAGAGCGGGGCTTTGGCGGAGAAGAATATGGCGCCCCGCCGCAGAGGTCGTCTCGGCTCATGTGGCTGCGCGCACGATGGCCGCGAAATCCTCCGCCTTCAGGCTTGCGCCTCCCACCAAGGCGCCGTCTATGTCGGGCATGGCCATGAGTTCGGAGGCGTTGTCCGGCTTGACGCTTCCCCCGTAAAGCACGCGCATGGAGGCGGCGATCTCCTCCCCGAAGCGCGCCGCCAGCCGCCCGCGGATAAAGGAGTTCATCTCCTGCGCGTCTTCGGGCGTGGCCGTCTTCCCGGTGCCTATGGCCCATATGGGCTCGTACGCTATGACCATGCCCGCCGCCTCGCTTTGCATCACCGTCGCCAGGTCCGCCTCCAACTGGGCCTCAACCTTGCGGAAGGCGCCTCCCGCCTCGCGTTCCTCCAACCTCTCCCCTATGCAGAGGATGGGCTTCATCCCCTCGTCAAGCACGGCGCGCACCTTGGCCGCCACCAGTTCGTCGTCTTCTCCCAGGATCTCTCGCCTTTCGGAATGTCCCACGATGACCAAGGTTACCCCTAGGGCCTTGAGCATGGGCGGTGATATCTCTCCCGTGAAAGCTCCCTCCTTACGCGGATACAAGTTCTGAGCTCCGAGGGCCAGGGGCGCTCCTGACGCGGAGAGCAGACGCGACACCTCGCTCAAGGCGGTAAAGGGTGGGCAGACGGCGATCTCCGCATCTTGCGTGCCGTCCAAAAGGCGTAAGAGCTCCCGCACCAACTCAACTGCTTCCTGGTTGGTCTTGTACATCTTCCAGTTGCCGGCTATAAGAGGCGTTCTCATCTTCCATCACCCCTGGCGTTGTTCGCTTTCCAAAACCGCCACGCCCGGCAAAACCCTCCCCTCCAGCATCTCCATGGAGGCACCGCCTCCGGTGGAGATGTGGGTAAAGGCTTCGCGCAAGCGGTATTTCTCGATGGCGGCGATGGTGTCGCCTCCCCCGGCGACCTTCACCGCGGAAGAGGAAGCGATGGTTTCGGCCACCGCCCGCGTCCCTTCCTGGAAGCGGTCCCATTCGAACACCCCCATGGGACCGTTCCAGAATATGGTAGCTGCTTGAGATATGTGTCGCCTGAAGTCCTCCACCGTCTCGGGACCTATGTCCAATCCCATCCAACCGGGGGGGATCTCCCCCACGCCCACCACTCGGCTGGGAGCGTCCTCCGCGAAGCGCTCCGCCGCCACGAGGTCGCGTGGAAGCACCAAGGCTGCGCTACCGCCGCCTCCTGGAGACAATAAACCCTTGACATCCTGCAGCAGTTCATCCTCGCACAGGGAAGCGCCAATATCCACGCCCTGGGCTTTGAGCAGGGTGAAGCACATGCCGCCACCTACGAGTAAGGTGTCCACCAGGCGTTGGAAATTGCCCAGGAGCCTGAGCTTGTCGGAAACCTTACTGCCCCCCAGCACCGCCACGAAGGGCCGCGCGGGATCACGCAGCAGGCCTTGTAGTATGGTGACCTCCTTTTCCATGAGCAGGCCCGCTGCCGAGGGAAGCAGTTTGGCAACCCCTACCACCGAGGCATGAGCGCGGTGCGCGGCGCCGAAGGCGTCGTCCACATAGAGGTCGCCTAGCTTCGCCAGCGAGGATGCGAACTCAGGGTCGTTCTTCTCCTCCCCTGGGTGGAAACGCAGGTTCTCCAAAAAGAGCACCTCGCCGGGGGCCAGGGAGGCGCTGGCCCTCTCGGCCTCCTCTCCTATCACCTGGTCTATTTTGCGCACCGGGGAGCCCAGGAGTTCACTCAACCTGGCCGCAACGCCGTCCATGCGCAACCTTTCCACCACTTCGCCCTTGGGGCGGCCCAGGTGGGACATCACCACCAGGGCGGCGCCGCGTTCTCGCAGCATCTGGAGGGTTGGGAGCGCGGCGCGAATGCGCGTGTCGTCCTTCACCCCTCCGGATTCGTCAAGGGGGACGTTGAAGTCCACCCTCACCAGCGCCCTTTTCCCTGCGAC
>JACVJD010000185.1 GCA_015711825.1 Candidatus Solincola daggyaiensis | reverse complement strand
CGGCGCCTATTATCTCCCTCACGTCATGGACCAGCTTTTCCAGGGGTTCGTGCGCATAGCGCCCTATATCGACCGGGGGATGGATTCTCATGGTCGCCCGCCCCGGGAAAAGGTCGAGGGTCTTGGGGGGGAGGATCTGCCTGGTGCCGGAGATGCTTATGGGTAGAATGGGCAGGTTGAGATCGCGTGCCAGCACGAAAGCCCCCTTCTTGAACTCCCCCAACTCGCCGGTGCGGCTGCGCGTTCCCTCCGGGAGCATGATGATGGAAGTCCCGCCGGCGACCTTCTGGCGCGCCTTTTCAAGGGATCTGTACGCCTCTTTGGGATCGGAGCGGTCGATGACGATGTTGCCGCCTTTCTCCACCGCGTAACCGAAGACGGGGTAGGCGCGCAGCTCCTTCTTGATCACCCACTTGAGGTCGATGCCCAGCCATCCGAAGAGGAGGAAGATGTCGTAGGAGCTCTGGTGGTTGGAGCATACGATATACGACTGTCCCTTCACGATGTTCTCGCGCCCGGTGACCTCGACCCGTATGGGGGTTATGTAGGCGTTGAAACGCGACCACCATACCCCGGTGGTGCGATTCGCGACCCGGTCGTCGAAGAGGAAGATGAACACCACCCCCAGCCCCACGAAAAAACAGGTGGAGAGGGCGAGCAAAGGCGCGAACACCAGCCACTTGTAAGGCTGGTAGAGCAGCCACAGCATGCGGTTTCTCTTGACCGCGCCCTTGTGCGAGCTTCCTTTTTCCGCCATGGTCTTAGGGCCCGTTTCCTCCTAATCTACCCGGCATCACCTTCCCTCCGGCCAACCTTGATTATTACCCGAAGGTATAATGAATAAACACGTGGAAGTTATGTAAAATGGGTCATGCATAAAAGATTTACTTGCTTTATGCAAGTTTTACACTTGCTTATGACAGAAGAACCGCGATAGTCGCGAGTCGGCAGGCAGGTGTCGCAACAGCCTGCACCGAGGTCGGTGAAGGGAGGTCGAGGTGAAGAAAGCCAGGAAAGCCGCGGGCGCCGCGGCGGGAGCGGTGGCGGGCTGGGCGGCCTACAGCTACGCCAGCATGAACAAGAAGGTGCCCTCGGAGGAGGAGGCGAGGGCCTACGCCGCCTCCCTCATGATCCGGGTGGGCCTGGGAGACCTCTACGGCACCTGGGAGGAGGAACGGCTCGCCCTGGGCGACCGCGACCTGGCCCTCTACCACTTCCGCAGCCGGCCGGAGGACCCGGCGATGGTCTTCGTGCCCGGGACCAGCGTCTATGCCCTGCTCTACGTGGAGTTCATGTATAAGGTGAGCCGGCAGGGATTCAACGTGGTGGGCTTCGACCCCCGCGGCCACGGCATGAGCAGCGGCAAGCGCGGGGTGTACACCCTGGGCCAGCTGGTGGAGGACGCCCTGGCGGTCATCGGCCATGCCCTCGCGACCTACGGGGACCGGGTGGCGGTGTCCGGTTCCAGCCAGGGAGGGATGGTCGCCTTCTACTGCGCCGCGGCGGAGCCGCGCTTGAAGGCCGCCGTGTGCCACAACGTCATCGCCCCCGACGAGCCGGACAACGAGAGGATGACCCGCCGGCCGGGGATGTTCAAGCCTCTCATGCCCCTTCTCCCCGCCTTCAAGCCCCTGATGGACTCGCCGCTGGGGAAGCTGATGATCCCGGTGTCGCTTTACCTCGACCTCAAGGCCGAGCCCAGCCGCATCATCCCGGACGTGGTCCGCTTTCTCAAGGAGGACCCCCTGGCCCTGACCGCCGTGAGCCTCTCCGCCCTCCACTCCCTTCCCACCACCCCCATGGCCCGCAAGGTGGAGGAGATCGAGGTCCCGGTGATGGTGGTGCATGCCGGGCGGGACAACATCTTTCCCGAGGACTACGTGCGCAGGGTGTACGGCCGCCTCACTTGCGAGAAGGAGTTCTTATACCTCGCAGACGCGCCTCACCTGGTGATGACGGACCACGTGGACGAAGTCGTCCCCCCCGTGGCGGCGTGGCTTAAAAAGATGATGGAGAGGTAAGGGAAGACGGCTTGCGGGTCCATTTTCTCAACTGCGGCACCATGTATCCGCGCCTGGCGCCATGGTTCTCTCCCTACCAGGAGCGGAGCTGCTGCATCTGCCTGCTCGTGGAGACAGGGAACGGACTGGCGCTGGTGGACACGGGGTTCGGGACCGCGGACATGGAGGACCTCGGGCGCCTGGGTTCCCGCGCCAACCTCCTCCTCAACGTCCGCCCCGACCCCGAGCTTCCGGCGGTGCGGCAGATGGCGAAACTGGGGTTCGATCCCGGCGAGGTCACGGACATCGTCTGCACCCACCTGGACCGGGACCACGCCGGCGGCCTCCCCGTTGCCGGTGGGACGGACTTGAGTTAATTGCCGGGCACAGAATGTGAAAGGGGCCCCGGTGCACCCGGGGCCCCTCGTGTATCGCGGACGAAAGCTACGGCGCGTAGCCTATGGAATTGTGGGCCCAGGTGCGGTTGTTGCCGTACATGGCCCGCTCGCAGATGATCCCGCCTCCGTTGGCTACCACCTCCGTGGATACGTTGTAGTCGGTGATTCCCAGATCGTTGATCTTGAAGGTCTCGCGGGAATGCGCCGGCATATTGTAGTTCTGCGGCCCGTCCTTTGGCCCCGCTGAGGTCATAAAATTGACGTTGACGGAAACGGGGAAAGGATTAGGGTTCTGGATGAGGATGAATGTCTCCATGCCTCCGTCGGTCGAGCCTTCGGGCAGCCACCATGTTTGCGCGGTCTGGGTGACCCCTATGGAGTCATGGCCCCAGGTGCAGTTGTTGCCGTACATGGCCCGCTCCGCCACCACCGGCATGTCCGAGGTCACCTCGGTGGAAACCTCCCAGGAAACCACGTAATCATGCACGTTCCAGGTGTAGCGCGAGAAAGGCGGGAGCACCCT
>JACVJD010000184.1 GCA_015711825.1 Candidatus Solincola daggyaiensis | reverse complement strand
GGGTGCTGGGCGACTCGGATTTCCCCGCCGAGGAGATGGAAAATCATGCCGGCAGGCCGGAGGTGGCGGCGGCCTTGAGGGGGGGCACGGGTTCCGCCCGCCGGGAGTCGAGGACCCTGGGCAGGAGTTTCATCTACGCCGCCGCGCCGGTGCGCGAGGACGGACGGGTGGTGGGAGTGGTGCGCGTGGCCCTGGAGGAGGAGGACGTGACCCCGGCCGTCTTAGGGATTTGGTGGGTCATCCTCGCCGCCTTCGGGGTTTTGCTCCTGGTGGTGGTGGGAACCAGCCTGTGGACGGAGAGGACCCTCACCCGGGAGGTGGCGGCCATGCAGGAGGCGGCTGCGGGACTTGCCTCGGGTGACCTGGGGCGGAGGGTAGCGGAGCCCGGCATAGAGGACTTCAACGCCCTGGCGCGCGATTTCAACGCCATGGCCGAGCAGGTGCGAGGCTGGATCGAGGAGGCGGCGAACGAAAGAGGCAAACTCGAGGCGCTGATCGACAACATCTCGGCCGGGATCATGGTGACGGACTCGGACGCCCGCATACTCCTCCTCAACCGCGCCGCAGGGAAGATCATGGGCCTGGAGGGAGGAGAGGTATCGGGACGGCGCGTCATAGAGGTCTTTTCCAGCCGAGATCTCGACGTCATAGTCAACAGGTCGACGCAAGGGGAACACGTGGACGAGGAGATAGAGCTCCTTTACCCCCGCCACTTGACCCTGCGCGTAAAGGCCAACCCCGTTAAGGGGTCCGACGAAAGGGTTATCTCCACCGTCAGCGTGATCGAGGACGTGACCGAACTCTCCCGCCTGAACCGCATGCGCCAGGACTTCGTCGCCAACGTATCGCATGAGCTGCGCACACCGGTGGCTACCATCCGGGCCCTCGCCGATTCCCTGCAGGAAGGAGCCCTGGACGACCGTGACCGGGCGGAGCGATTCCTGCGCGACTTGGGGCGCGAGGCGGCCAGGCTCTCGCAGCTTATCGAGGACCTGCTCACCCTGAGCAGACTGGAGGCCAAGGAGACGTCGCTCCAGCTACAGGAGTTCGAGCTGCGGGGGCTGGTGAAAGAATGCATGGAGGACAAGGCCAAGCTGGCGGAGAGGTTCGGGGTCGAACTGGAGCTGCGAGAGGCGCGGGAGGGCATGGTGGTGGTGGCGGACCGCGGCCTCCTGAGGACCGCCCTGAACAATCTGGTGGACAACGCCATCAAGTACAACCGCCCCGGGGGCAAGGTGAGCGTGAGGATCAAGGAGGAGGAAGGGGCCGGGGTGGTGATCGAGGTCACGGACACCGGAATAGGGATCCCCCGCGAGGAGACCCCCCGCGTTTTCGAGCGCTTCTACCGCCTGGACAAGGCGCGCTCACGCGAGACGGGAGGCACGGGCCTCGGCCTCTCCATCGTCAAGCATATCGTGGACCTCCATGGCGGCTTGGTGGAGGTGAGGAGCGTAGAAGGCGAGGGCTCCACCTTCACCATCATGCTGCCGGCGCACCTTTGAAGGGAGATCTCCCCAGGCGTTTCCTCGCCGCATTTCCAAGGATGTCTCGGGGCTTAAGAAGGATTTTACCGGATTTTTACCGCTTTTTTCCTCGTCCTAAACCCGCTTTTAACGGCGATGGCCTTGAATAGACCATGGCGCAGGTTCCGCTTTCAGGGAAAGCGGGCGCCCGAGAAAAGAACGAAGGGAGGGAAGACGGATGATGGTAGAGCAGATCGCCCTGGGCGACCTGGTCGCGGAGTGCCTGGAGCGCAAGCGCGGTAGGGCTCGGGAGAAGAGGGTTGCGCTGCTCGCGGACCCGGAGCTTTTCAACGTGGCATGCAGGGCCGACCGCATGCTTCTGCACACGGCCCTCAGCAACATGATAGAGGCCGTGGTCTCATACAGCCGCGCGGGAAGCAGCGTTACCGTGTCATACCAAAGCGACGATACCCGCGAACGCTTATGCGTGACCAGCAACGGCGGTGCCATACCCTTCGAGGAACTGCGCACCATACGCGACCTATTCTGCCGCCCCACCATGCCCGAGGCCGGCGAGATCGAGGAGCTGGGAGCCCCCCTGGTCTGTTTCTCGCTGGTCAAGGACATAGCGGATCTGCACGGCGGCAAGGTGGGCGTGCGCAGCTGCGAGGACGAGGGACTATCCCTCACCCTCTACCTGCCCCGACGGGAGCGCGGGGTGGCCTGAAAGCCGGCGGCGATGAAAGAGCCGGTCCCGACCGGGCCCACACGCATGTTGAAGCGTTATCGTCATCATCCCGTTCGACCGCAGTGGGGATGATGACGGGATCGCTTGTCTGTATTGCTGCTTGCCGTGGCCTCGATCGCCTGCAGCCCGTTGTCGCCGCCGTTCTCCTCATGGCTGCGAGTTAACCTCGATTTAACCTGATGTTTCACCAGATTTAAACCGGGTGACACCCGCTTTTAATCACCGCTGCCTGTAATAGAGCTCGTGAACGGGAGAACGTATAGACCGCTTGGTGCCGAGCTGGATATCGCAGCATGCTTCAGAGGCAATGTTCGAGGTAGCGGTGGGGATACAAGGCGGGGCGATGGTGAATCGCTCATCATGGGGGGTCTCAAGAGGGCATGAGCCCGGAATATCAATCCCATGTTCCGCGGGGCGGGCCGGCCTGCACGCGGCGCCTTCAGATAGATGGAACAAGAAGTCGGTGAGCGAAACGGCAGGTACATGAGAAGGTACCGGGAAGAAGGACAAAGGAGGAAAGGAATGACGAGGAAACGACTAGGCATGGTGGCGGTGCTGTCGCTGGCCATCGCCCTCACCCTGGTCCTCGCTGCCGCTGGTTGCGGCAATAAGGGTGAGGAGAAGCCGGCGGAGCCGGAGAAGCCTAAGCTGTCCGGCACGCTGAACCTCTCGGGATCCACCACCGTGTTGCCTCTTGCCCAGGAGGCGGCGGACATGT
>JACVJD010000183.1 GCA_015711825.1 Candidatus Solincola daggyaiensis | reverse complement strand
AGTTTTTGGAAACCGGGCCAGATGCCGTACGCGATGACCAGCACCATGTGGGCCACGGCCATGGCGAACCCGGCCAGGCCGGTGTTGTTGTGCACCCGGAAAAGCAGCCGCGGCTTGAAGACCTTTGCCAGCAGCGGGCGCAGCGAGCCGGTCATGACGTTGAGGAAAAGGACGGTGAGGGCGTAAAGCCCCAGGATGCGCAGGGCGGTCCAGGTGGCGTCGATCCCCGCCGTGCCCGAGGCGGCGACCGCGGCCGGCGGCACGGCCAGGGTTCCCAGCGCGAGCAGGGCGAGCAGCGATTGCGCCGCCAGGCGGGGCCTCCCCTCCAGCTTCTTCATCCGCCTTCCTTCCGTCTCGGCGATACGGCTTTGAGGATATTATTCCCTTGCCGCAAACCTTTCTCCCGCACCGCAGCACCAACTCCCTGAGGGCGTCTCCCGCGGCCACGGTTGCTATAATTGGATCACCGTGATGGTGCCGGGGCGGGACGAGCGTCGCAGCATACGGGCCGTAGCCACGGCCTGCCCCTCCGACCAACCAGGAGGTGGGCGCGAGATGGGTGGGGATACTTCGCTGGGCAGCCAGCCCCTTTTCTCCGCCGAGGGGGGCATGCAGAGCTTCGGGGACGGGCTGCACATGCTGCAGCTCTTCGCCAACATCTGCGTGGTGGAGACGGCGGAGGGCGTGGTCCTCTTCGACGCGGGGCTGCCCATTGACGGGTCCCGCATCGTGAAGGAGCTGAGGGCCGTGAGCGAGCTGCCGGTGCGCTACATCGTCTACGGTCACGGCCACGCCGACCACGCCTTCGGCACGCGCGCCGTGCTCGAGGACGCCGAGGAGCGCGGGCATCCCCGGCCGGTGATCCTCGCCCACGCGGACCTGCCCAGGCGCTTCGACCGCTACCGCAGGATGCTCCCCTACCACGAGCACATCAACCGCATCCAGTTCGCCATCCCCGAGGGCATCCCCGCCTTCCCCTGGGACTACATCTACCCCGACGAGACTTTCCGCGACGAGACGTCCTTCCGCCTCGGCGGGCTGACTTTCGAGCTGCGCCACGCTCGCGGCGAAACCGACGATCACGTGTGGATGTGGATCCCGGAGAGGGAGACGGCGTGCGTGTCTGACTTCTGGGTGTGGTCCTGCCCCAACGTCGGCAATCCCTTCAAGGTGCAGCGCTACGCCCTGGAGTGGGCGCAGGCCCTGGAGGAGGTCGCGGCAAAGTCCCCGCGGCTGATGCTCCCCGGTCAC
The DNA here is from genome assembly GCA_015711825.1 of Candidatus Solincola daggyaiensis. Classification (GTDB taxonomy): domain Bacteria; phylum Actinomycetota; class Geothermincolia; order Geothermincolales; family RBG-13-55-18; genus Solincola_B; species Solincola_B daggyaiensis. The sequence continues at coordinate 1,689 of JACVJD010000183.1, read as the reverse complement.
GGCGCGCCTATGGTCGGAAACGGCGCGGTGGAGGAGGCCTGCCTCACGGTGGCGCGCGCCCTGCGCCACCTCGACGAGCAGGTGGTGAAGATGCTCAACGCGGGGAAGTGGCAGGAGGAGATCCTCGCTTCGTTCGCGTGGCCGCAGGAGTTCGCGCGCAGTCCCTACCTCGCGCCCATCTACGGGCACCCCTACTTCGTGGTGCAGGCGCTGCTGCGCCAGTACCACGGCTGGTACGACGGCAACCCCTCCCACCTCTTCCCGGCCGGCAGCGGGGAGATCGCCGCCGAGGTGCTGGAGCTGGCAGGCGGCGCGGCGCGGGTGCTGGAGAGGGCGAGGGGGTTGGAAGAGGAGGGCAGGATCCAGCTCGCGCTGCACCTGGTCGATTTCGCACTCGCGGCCGGGGCCGAGCCGCGTTCCGAGGCGCTGGAGGCGAAGGCGCGCCTCCTGGAGAGGCTGGCCGCGGAGGAGAGCAGCTTTATCGCGCGCAACATCTTCCTGGCCGGGGTGCGGCAGGTGCGCCGGGAGCTGGAGCCGCGAGAGGGTTGAAGACGGGAGCGGAGGCGAACGATCATGCAGGTCTTCACCACGGCGCTGGCGGCCTTCGCGGTGTCCTTGGTGTTCTCGATGATGGGCGCCGGCGGATCCCAGATCCTGGTACCCCTGCTTTTCTGGCTGGGCCTGGACTTCAAGGCCGAGGCCATCCCTCTGGGGCTCCTCGCCGCGGCGGTGACCTGCTTCTCGGCCGGGCACCTTTACTGGAGGCGCGGCCTGGTGCGCCTCTCCACCGCCTGGCCCTTTGCCCTGGCGGTGCTGGCGGGAAGCCCCCTGGGAGCGCTGCTGGCCAGGCCCGCCTCCTCCAGCGCGCTGATGATCTCCTTCGCGGCGGTGAACATCCTGGTCGGGCTGATGGTGCTGAGAGGGCGTAGCCTGGCGGGAGAAGGCCTCTCGCGGCGCGGGGAGAGGATAACCTCGCTACTGGTGGGATTGGGTATAGGCTTCATGATCGGGTTCATCGCCCGCGATGGAGGCCCCTTCACCATGGCTGTGCTGGTGCTCATGGGCATAGACGCGCGGGAGGCGGCGGGGACGGCGCCGGTGATCGTGGCGGCGGGATGCCTGGTGGCCTTCGCGGTACACGCCGTGGGCATGAACGCGAGCTGGGTCATGCTGCTCGCGGTGGCGCTGGCCAGCCTGGCGGGGTCCCAGGCCGGGGCGCGTTTCATGAGCGAGCGCATGGAATCCCGCACCATCAGGGCGCTTTTCACCCTGGTGATGATCCTGGTGGGCGCGGTCATCCTGATCCAGGCCATGTGATGCCTGCGAGGCCGGCCCCGGCCCCGGGCATCTCGACCGCCCCGACGGGGCACTTCAGCTTGCCGCAAGCCTAGCGCCCGGAAAGGCCGGCAGGCCTGGATGCCCGGGACGCGGTGGGCGGAGAAGCGCGCTCAGGATGCTCCCGTTCCCCTCATGCGTCGCTCCGGTGCGTAGCCCCATTTGCGGTTGATGGGAAGAGCAAGGAGATAGAAGGCCACGGGAGCCGCCACCCAGACGAGGAGGGGCAGGAGGGTGAACGGCGTGCCGTTGATCTCGAACAGCGCCGGGTTGTACCAGCGTGCCTGGTAGAGCCAGAGGCCGCCGCCGATGGACAAGAACTCCACCGCGACCTCCTGGGCCACACCCCATGCC
>JACVJD010000182.1 GCA_015711825.1 Candidatus Solincola daggyaiensis | reverse complement strand
GCACCTCGATATCCACCGTAGCGCTGTAGCCCAGGCGCAGGGGGATGTCGGTGCGGTCCATCTCCACCACCACCGGGAAGACGTTGGTGCCGGAAGATCCCGTTTTCGACTTCACCCCCACCTGCGCGACTTTGCCGGTGAAGGTGAGGTCGGGATAGGCGTCGAGGAATATCTCGACCTCCTGGCCCACCTGGACCTTGGGGATGTCCGTCTCCTCCACCTCCGCCAGCACCCTCATGCTCTGGAGGTCCACGATCTGGAAGGCGGTCTGCCCCGCGTTGAGCTTGGAGCCGACTTTGAGCTCGGCGCCCTCGCCGCCGCCGCCCAACAGCCCGCCAATGTCGCCGCCCAGGAAGGCGCTTAAATCGCCCATGCCCGAGAGCAGGGAGCCAAACCCGCCGAGCATCTCGCTGAGCATGTCCGTAGGAAGGCCACCCGAGGGGGCGGCGAAGACCACGTAGCCCGACACCGGCGCGACGATGTCGGGGCTCTTGGTCCCCTCCATGACGCGCTCGTACTCGTAGCGCGCCGCCGCCACCCGCGCTTGGTCGGCCTCGGCCGCGCTGGACGGGTAGCCGCTGTAGGATATGGGAGGCGGCCCGGGGCGGTTCGCCGCCGCCTGGAGGTAGTTCTGCCGCTCCTCCGCCAACAGGGACTTGAGGAACTCTTGCTGGTCGGGGGGCAGGAAGGGCACGATGACCGGCATGAGGTCGAAGAGGTCCATCACCGCCTGGTCGATCTGGCCCTGCATCTGCACGAAGGCCTGAGAGGCGTACTCAATCCCCTTGTACATGGCCAGGGAGTTGTTCCACTGTCCCTCGAGGATATCTCCTATGGAGGCGCTGGTGAGGTAATCGGCCTTCGCCTGGGCGGCCTGGGCCGCAAGCTCGGCGGCGTCCAGGGTGGCGATGGGCTGGCCGGCGGCCACGTAGTCGCCCTCCTTGACGTGCAGGGCGGTTATGGTCCCGCTGACCAGCGGCTTTACATCGACCGGCTGGGCGGCGTCGAGGGCGCCCACGGCGGAGACCTTCCTGCTGACGTCTCCCCTGGTCACCTCGGCCACCTTCACGCCCTCGACGGATGAGCCGAAGCACCCGGCACAGAGACACAACATGGCAAGCGTTAACGCGGCTGCGGCAAACCTCGCGGCAATCTTCAACGCATCACGCCCTCATCCATACCACAATACGTGCGTGGAGACGAAAATCTCGTGCATCATACTATATATGCGCGGGTCGCGGGCAGTCAACGAAGCGGCAGGCCCTTTCACGGTTTCCTTTAAACCGTGAAAGCCCTTGTAAGCGCGGTCAAAACACCACCGGCCGGGGCGCTCTAAAAGGCGCGTTTCCGCAAGACCAAACATCCCGGTTCAAATCCCCCGCCGCATCAAGGCCAACGGCGAAAGGGCGTGGGGGTTTCCGCAAGGTCAAGAATCCGATTCAAAGGCCCCCGCCGCCTGCGGGATTTCGCACTCAGCCGCTCTCCGTCACCCCAGAAAGGTGAGCATGCCGATGATGGTAGCCGCGGCCCGCGCGGACATGGCGTTGTGACCCGCCGGCGCGCCGGTCATCCCGGCGGCGCTTATGAATAGGTTCCAGTTGTAGCAAGCGGCGCAGAAAAAGGCCAGTCCCACCATGGACGGGAAAAAAGCGAGGAACGTGAAGAGCCTTCCCCATCCCCTGGGAGGCGCGATGAAGCCGGCCGCTATCAGCAGCGCTCCCGATGCGCTTATCATCCAAAGCGGCGGACCGATGCCGGGGCTGTCCGGCCCTCCCGAGAGAAGGGTGCCGATGCCGAGGGAGGGCTGGATCTCGATCCCGGTCTGCCGCAGCGGCAACAAGGCCTGGAAGAGAAGGTAGGCGAGGGGGAAGAGGAGGAGACAACCGGCCATGATGAACATCGGTCCTCTTCCCGCCCTCACGGCCATGAAGACGAGGGCGAGGGCAATGCCCACCGCGGCCACCAGGCCCACGGTGAGGAACTCCATGCCCTCGTAGGGAAGGATGCCGGGGCCTCCCAGCAGGTCCGCCCTGCCCTGGGTGAAAGCGCCCTGGTGGGCGAACATCCCCAAGCCCAGGCCTTTCTTCCAGGAAAATGATTCCATGTAGTTGGATAACGCCAGCGCCGTCCCCGCGGTGGCCACGGCCAGCAGGGCCAGGGCGTCCGCGACCCCGAAGCCTTTTCCGCTCCCCCTCGCGCGCGGCGCCCTGCCGGCGGCCGCGTTCCGCGGCTCCGTTTCCGCCATGGCCGCCGACGGCAAGACCGCCGTCTGTTGCCTTCCCCCCCGCGCGAGAGCCGGGCTCGCCGAAGCCGTTGTCCTGGCCCCCACCGGGGACAGGGGGGTGCCGCATTCCTGGCAGAAGCTGTTGCCCCCCGGGTTGGTCGCGTAACATTCCGGGCAGGTCACCGTGGCGCGCCCCGCGGCGCGGGGAGGCGGACCCGAGGTGGCCGGCGCTATCGCCTGCGTCCTTTCCGCATCCACGGCGACCGCGGGCATTTCGAGCGCCGTTTTCTCCGCCTCTACCGGCGCCGCCCCCATGGGGAGGCCCATGGGGGGGCTGACCGCCTTTCCGGGGGTCGTAACGGGGAAATCCGCCTCCGGCGGCACATAGCACTGGGGTCGCTCCGGGAGCGGAGGTAAAACCGACGGCGCCCCCTCCCGCCCTTTCGCCGGCCGTTGCGCTATGATTTCCTCCACCATGGACGGTCGCTTTGCCGCCTCCCCGGCGACCGGCGACCCCCCTGCATCCGTACCATGGCCGCCGCGAGGCGGCGTGGGGGTCGCGGGACGTTGCTCCGCGGACTCCGCGGCTGGGCCGGGCGGCGCGCCGGGGGCGGGAGGAGGCGCCGGGGCGGGCGGCACCTGTATTCCGGGGCCGGGTTGCGTGCCCGGGGCAAGCGACGCCGTGGCTTCCCGCCCAGGAGCGGGTTCCTGGGGCGCGGGCCGTGGAGGGGCCGGCTCTCCCGCCACCGGGGATCGCTGCGCGGTTGCCGGCATGGGTTGGGTGGGCGGCGCGCCGGGGGCGGGAGGAGG
>JACVJD010000181.1 GCA_015711825.1 Candidatus Solincola daggyaiensis | reverse complement strand
CTACGGCGTCGGCGCGCGCCAGCTTGAGCAGACGGAAGTCCCTTGTAAGCCGCGCCACCCTGAGATCGGAAATGCCCGACTGGCGCGTTCCGAACAGCGATCCCTCGCCCCGGATCTCCAGGTCCGCCTCCGCGAGCCGGAAGCCGTCGGAGATCTCCGAGATGGCGCGCATGCGACGCTGCGATTCCTCGCTTCCGCCCTCGAAGATGAAAACGGCGTGGGCAGGGTGCTCTCCTCTCCCCACCCTCCCCCTCAGCTGGTGAAGTTGCGAGAGACCGAAACGATCGGCGTTTTCCACCATGATCACGGTGGCGTTGGGTATGTCTATGCCCACCTCGATAACGGTGGTGGACACCAGGATCTCGCATTCCCCCGCCCGGAACGCCTCCATGGCCTCGTCCTTCTGCGCTTTGGGCATCTGCCCGTGCAGCAGCCCCACGCGCGCGCCTGGAAACACCTTGCGCAGCTCCCCGGCCTCCCTCTCCGCCGCCTTGGCCTCCACGCTCGGCGAGTCGTCCACCAGCGGGCAGACCACGAAGGCCTGGCGGCCCTTTTCCAGCTCCCCGGATATAAGGGCGTATGCGTCCTTTCTTCCCTCCGGCCCTATGACCATGGTTCGCGTGCCGGCCCTTCCCGCCGGTAGCTCGTCAAGGGCGGAGATCTCCAGGTCGCCGTAGAGGGTGAGCGAGAGGGTGCGCGGAATGGGGGTGGCGGTCATGATGAGGGTGTCGGGGTGAACGCCCTTCTCTTTGAGCAGCATGCGCTGCCGCAATCCGAAGCGATGCTGCTCGTCCACCACCACCAGGCCCAAGCGCCTGAACTCCACGTCCTCCTGGATGAGGGCGTGGGTTCCCACCAGGATGTCCAGGTCCCCGCCACGCGCCGCCTCCAGGATATCCCGCCTCCTCGCGGCGGCGGTGGCGCCGGTGAGAAGCTCCACCCGCACCTTGGGAACTCTTTCCAATAGGGATCGTATGTTCCTGAAGTGCTGTTCCGCCAAGACCTCGGTGGGAGCCATGATCGCGCCCTGACACCCGCCCTCGCAGGCGTTGAGCAGCGCTGCCAATGCCACCACCGTCTTTCCCGAACCCACCTCCCCTTGCAAGAGGCGGTTCATGGGCGCGGGACTCGACATGTCCGCGGCGATCTCCTCCAAGGCCCGCGCCTGCGCCGAGGTGAGACGGAAGGGCAAGGAGGAGATGAAGAAGGACACCAGTTCCCCGGGAGGGGGATGGGCGATGCCCTGCGTCTCCAGCGCCATGTGCCTGCGCCGCAGGGCCAGGGCCACCTGCATGAACAGCAGTTCCTCATAGGCCAGGCGCTGCCGGGCCCGGTTCAGGCGCCCCTGCGAGGTGGGGAAATGCATCTCGCGCAGGGCTTGGGCGCGGGGAGGAAACCCTCTTCGCAGGCGTAGGGAGAGCGGCAGGGGGTCGGGCAAATCACCGTACTGGTCCAAAGCCCGCATGACCAGGCGTCGCAGCAAGGCAGGGCTCATGCGCTGGCTGGCGGGATGGATGGGGATGATGCGGCCGGTATGCACCGTCTTCAGCCCCACCTCGCCCGCATCCCTTACGATATCGTAGGCGGGGTTCACCATCTGCAGCTTCCCGAAACGGTACTGCACCTTTCCGGAGAACACCGCCTCCGCTCCGGGCGGTAGGCGGTCGGCATGGTAAGGCTGGTTGAACCAAACCAGGTAGAGGTAAGCGGAGCCGTCATATATGGATATGCTCAACACGCTGCGGTTGCGGGATATACGGTTGAGATCCACCTGGCGCACCGTTCCCAGCACGGTGGCCTCCTCGCCGATGCGTACCTCGCCGATACGCGATACCCTGCGCCGGTCAATGTAGCGGCGCGGGAAATGAAAAAGCAGGTCCTCTACGGTCTCTATGCCCATGGCGCGAAGGCTGCGCAGGAAACCCCCGCCCACCCCCGCAACGGCGCTCACCGGCTTGCGCAAGGAGCTCCGGTTGCCCTCGAGAACGGAGACCCTTCGCTCCTCGCAGCCGGACATTCCCGCACGCCGCAAGACCCCTCCGCCTACTCCACGCCGAAGATATAATGGTACACGGGCTGGCCGCCGTCTATTACCTCTACCTCCAGGCCCTTCTCCTCCAGGTAGGATACGATCCGGCCGTGGTCGAGGCCTTGGGCATCGTCGCCTATGATCACGCTCACGATCTCGTCCCCCGGCTCCACCATCCTCTCCAGGAGCTCGGTGGCCGACTGCAGCGCGTCTTGCGAGGAAGAGACGATCTCGCCACGGTAAAGCCCTATATATTCGCCTTTTTTGATCTTCTTTTTTTTCAACTTGCTGTCGCGTACCGCCACCGTCACCGCCCCTGTCTTCACGCTCTCCAGGGCCTCGGCCATCCTCTCCCGGTTGGCGTCGAGATTCCCTCGCGCGTCGTAGGCGACCATAGCCGCGAAACCCTCGGTGATGGAGACGGCGGGAATCACCGCCACTTCCTTGGAAGTCAGCTCACGCGTCTGCTCCGCCGCCGGGATGATGTTTTTGTTGTTGGGTATGAGCAATATCCTGTCCTGGGGCAGGCTGTTGATGGCGTCCAGCATCTCCGCCGTGCTGGGGTTCATGCTCTGGCCCCCGTCCACGATGAGGTCCACTCCCATGGAGCGCAGGATCTCCTTAATGCCGTCACCCACCGCCACCGCCACCACGCCCACCGGCTTCTCCTCCGCTGCCTGCCGCGTCGCGCCGAGTTCCTCCACTTGCAGCTTAAGGTCGGTGATCTCCACGTCCGTGAGGCGTCCCGCGGCCGACGCTTCCTCGATGACCTTTCCCAGCTCGTCGGTGTGTACGTGCACCCGGTACAGCTTGTCTCCGCCCACCACCAGCACCGAGCCCCCCAGGGTATGCAGTACCTCGCGGAAACGCTCCGCCTTGGAGTCCTTGCAGTGGAGGATGAACTGGGCCTCGTAGCGGTAGTCTTCGGCCTGCACGGTTCCCTGCGCCGCCGCCTGCACTACCTCCTCCTCGATGGCCTGCAGCTCCTCGCCGCTCAGGTAGGCGAGCATCCCCTCGAAGATCA
>MU158529.1:2762-3059 GCA_015711825.1 Candidatus Solincola daggyaiensis | reverse complement strand
CTTTCGCCTGGTCGGCGACCAGGGCCTGCGCGAAGAGCTCTCGCGGGCGGGGATGAGGCGGGCGGCGTCTTTCTCCTGGAGGAAGGCGGCGGAGGAGACACGGCGGGTGTTCGCGGAGGTGCTGGGCTGAGGGTGGCCATGGTAAGCGAGCTCAGCAGACGTCCGGAAACAGGCCGGAAACCCTGCCAAAAGGCGCACGAGACATGCGGGGCGTCCACGCGAAAGGCACGCCGATTCTCACGTCCTCGCCGCCGCATGGGGCTTCTCGTAGCAGGAAAACCCCAGGGCGGCGCGGCC
>MU158529.1:0-2752 GCA_015711825.1 Candidatus Solincola daggyaiensis | reverse complement strand
AGCTAGCGGGAGCATGTCGCGCCATGGAGGATGGGCGCAAAACTCGCAAAGGACCTCGCGAAACCCGGAAAGGCCACACGCTATACATCGGCGCATGTCTTCTCCATGTGGCGAAGGATTATCGGGGGGCTTCCGGTGGAGATAGGCCGGCCGGAGGTAACGCCTCCCGCGCCTGGGGAAGCATAGCGCCAGGGAACGCGGATGATAGCCGCCCAACCGCGCCGGGGTTGCACGCTGGAGAGCGGATGCAAATTAAACGATAATGATATGGATTTCAGTTGGCGATAGATAGATGTAGGTAGGTAGGTAATAAATAAACAGGTTGGTTAGTCGATCGAGTGGGTGGCCGATCGATTGCTTGATTGAATAATTGATTGACTTGCTTAGTGGTCAATTAACTGATTGAAAGACCGGCGAGGTCCAAAGGCGGCTGAAGAGAGGCGAGGAGACGGCTATGGCTGCGGGGAACGAGAGCGGGGAGTACAGGCCGAAGGTCAGCGCGGTGATCCCCAACTGGCACCGTAAGAACGACCTCCGGGAAGCGCTGCTGGCCATCAAGGCACAGACCTACCCGGTGGAGGAGATCATCGTAGTTGACAATAATTCCCAGGACGGCACGCGGGAGATGATGGAGGCGGAGTTTCCTGAGGTGATGTTCATCCAGTCCCCGCACAACATCGTCATCCAGGCGTTGAACATCGGCGCCAAGACCGCCTCCGGGGACATCATCCTCCACCAGGACAACGACGGCGTGCTGGCGCCGGACGCCGTGGAGCGCATGGTCAAGGTATTCGCCTCCGACCCCCGCATCGCGGTGGTGCATTCCAAGAACCTCTATTACGACACCGGCGAGGTCTTCGACCCCATGCGCTGGTTCACTCCCGAGGAGCACGCCTCGCAAGGGGTTTTCGACGTGCCCAGCTTCCACGGCAACGGGGCCATGATCAGGCGCGACGTACTGGAGGAGATCGATTACATCGAGCCCGAGATACAGCTCTACCAGTTCGAGCGCAACATCTCCGCCAAGGCCATAGACCGCGGCTACCGCATCGTCTATCACCCCGCTTCCGTCATCCGCCACAAGATATCGCGCGAGGTGCGCAACCCCGGGCACCGTCTCTACATCACCATGACCGGCGGCTGGTGGTACCTGGCGCGTTTCTACCCCCTGGGCAAGGCGCTGGAGAAGTCCTTTTATTACCTGGTGTTCTTCGTGCTCTATTCCATCAAACACCATACCTGGCGGGATTTCCTACGCGGCATATTCGACACCCTGCTGGGGTTGCCGCAGGTGCTGCGGGGCAGGCGGGTGGTCTCCCGCGACACGGTGCGCAAGCTGGAGAGCAAGCCTTACGAGACCTCCATGATCCTCTACGGCTCCTGGGACACTTTACGTAAGTGGCTTGCGTCCGGACGCAAGGGAAGGGCTGATCGGTAAGACGACGAGGAGGGATGAGAGATGGCCGACGACGGCAAGGCCCACTTCCTAGACGACCTCAAGCTGGCGGTAAAACGCAAGGGTGTAGGCGGCCTGTTCAGGGATATCTTCCTCCATCCCGGCAACCAGGCCATCGCCCTTTACCGCATCTACCGCATGCTCTACCTGAAAGGACACATCAACCTCGCCTTCCTCGGATACCGCCTGAACTACCTGCTTTGCGGGGTGGAGATACATCCCGATGCGGATATCGGGCCCGACTTTCACCTCGACCACCCCGTGGCCACCCTCATCGGTAGGCAGACCCGCATCGGCAGAGGGGTGCGCATCTACTCCCACGTGGCGGTGGGAGCGGTAGGGCTGCCGGAGAACAAACCCTTCATGGACATCCGCGATTACGTGCAGATCTACCACGGGGCTATGGTGGGAGGCAGCGCCACCATCGGGGAATACGCCCAGATCGGCCTCAACGCCGTGGTCTGGGACATGGACGTGCCGCCTTACTCGGTGGTGGTGGGCAACCCGGCGCGCGTCATCCGCGTGGAGGGCAAGAAGGTGAACCCCGACGATTACAAGGGCTACAAGTACGACCCCTCCCACTTCCACGGACCGCCTCCCGAGCACGACCCCGACAGGGAGCCGGAGCGCACCGAATCCTGGATAGACCCCGCCTCCTTCCTGAAGAAATAGGCGCGGGGGCGGCGGCGCAGCCGGCGATGCACGGCGGCCATGCGCCCAGCGACCTGGGTCAGGGGTCGCCCGCAGTTCCGGCGAAGGGCGGTCACGCCGTTCTTCGCCGTCTCAACCGCGGCCTCCGTGCCAGCGGTGCCTTCCCGCGCTCGTATGCTCCGTCAGGCCCGGCGTCTCGGCGGCGGTGCCTAGAGGACGCGGGCTCTCCCCTCTGCGCCGGGAGACGCGTCCCGCCGCCTTGAGCAGGAGTCTGGGAAGGATTGGCAGAAGCGCCGCTGCGGTTGCCGCCTTCTCCCTGCGGGTAAGGGCGGGGAACTTCGGCCAGAACGCCGGCCCAGACCCGCTTGACGCATACCTTGCCGGAGCCCCCGCGACCTGCCGCGGCGCGGGAAGGATCTCGTACTCGTAGATGGCGCCCTGCGGACATTCGTCGCCGCAGGCGCCGCAGCCCGTGCAAGCGTCCCGGTCTATCTCCGCCACCCGGCCCTTGACGGATACGGCCCCGGTAGGGCAGCATGCGGCGCAAAGGCCGCAGCCCGTGCACGCCTCTTCGTCAACCGCGTACATGGCGGTGCCGCCTTCTCGCGCTGCGAGCGTCTCAGTGGTCACAGGCGTTGTCGCCCA
>JACVJD010000178.1 GCA_015711825.1 Candidatus Solincola daggyaiensis | reverse complement strand
GTGCCGTCGCTCCGCGGGTATACCTTCAAGACCAGCCCGTCGCAGAGGCCCTTCTCGCCCACGTACTGCATCACCGGCCCCAGGGGCAGGATGGTTCCCTCCCGAGCGAAGAGAGGCACGCGCTCGAGGGGGCAAGGATAGCGTATCCACCTCGGCCCCTCCAGGCGATCGCCCGTCCAGAAGTCGTACCATCCCCCCTCGGGGATATATATACTGCGCTCGTCCTCCTCGGTGAGGATAGGGGCCGCCAGAAGGTTCCGGCCGAAGAGGTATTGGTCCTCGATATGGTAAACATTAGGGTCATGAGGAAACTCCAGCACCAGGTGCTGGATCATGGGTCTACCGCGGGCGGCGAGGTAGCGGGCCTCGCTGTAAATATATGGTATGAGACGATAACGCAGCTCCAGCAGGCCGCGGACTATCTCCTGCGTCTCTCGCTCGTAGTTCCAGGGCTCGCGGAAACGCGGCCCGCCGCCATGGTAGCGAAGGTGCGAGTTGAGGATGCACAGCTGGGTGAAACGGACGTACAGCTTGTCGGTGGGGGTGCCGGTGAAGCCCCCGCAGTCCTGGGCCCAGAAGGTGAAGCCGCACATGCCCAGGCTGAGGCCTCCCCGCAGGGAGCACAAAAGGTCATGGAAGGTGCTGGAATTGTCCCCTGACCAGTGCACGGGGTAGCGCTGCGAGCCGGCGTAGGCGCTCCTGGCCCAGATGACGCCCTCGCCGGTGGTTTCCTCGGTGACCTCGAAGACAGCGCGGTCATAGAGCAAGGGGTAGAGGTTGTGCATCTCGGATCCGGAATAGCGCCGGAACACCTGGTGGCGCTCGATGCCCTCTCCGAAGTCCACTTTGATGCAGGAGGCCCCCAGCTCGAGGAGCGCCCGCAGCTTGTCCTGGTACCATGCCACCGCCTCCGGGTTGGAGAGGTCGATGACGTGCGAGGGGTAGATGATGAAGAAGAAGGGGCCGTGGTTTTCCGCCAACACTCCCCTCTGGCGCGCCTCCCCGGCTATCTCCAGCTCGTCCACCACGTAGGGAGCCTGCCACAGGCTGGCCTTGAAGTTCATGGCGGCCAGCTCCCTGAACATGCCCGCGGGATCCGGAAAGCGCTCGCGGTTGAACTTCCAGTCGCATTTCCAGTCGTGATCGAACCAGTTGGTGTCGATGTGGATGACGTCGCAGGGGAAGCGCATCTCCCGCAGCTTCCTGGCGGTATCCAGCACCTGTTCCCTGGTGATGTAGGAGATGCGGCTCATCCAGGTACCGAAGGACCACTTTGGGGGCAGGGCGGGCTTGCCGGTGAGGTCGGTGTACGCCTCCAGCACCTCCGCCGGCTTGCCGAGGAAGAAGTAGTAATCCACGAGCTCTCCCTCCACGGCGAAGATGTTCTTGCATATCTCGCGCGTCCCGACCCAGAACTGTATGGGCCTGCTCTCGTTCACGAACACCCCGTAGCCGCGCGTGGAGATGAACAAGGGCACGTGCTTGTACGCCCTCCAGGTGGTGTTGCCGATGCCCTCGCAGTTCCACAGCCCGATATTCTGGCCGATGCGGTTGATGGCGGAGAACTTCTCCCCCAGGCCGTACACCGCCTCGCCGGGGTAGAGCACGAAGGACTCCACCCCGTAGGCCCTGCCCGAGCGGCGGTCCTGGACGAAACCCAGGGGCCAGGAGTCCATGGCCAGCGCCCACTCGCTCTTGGTCTTGCCGCCCGACTCGGTGACCAGCCTTCCGGCGGCGTCCCTTACCTCCATGCGGAAATCCTGCTTGTGGATGTCCAGACGCAACGCCGGCGTGGTAATGCGGTAAACCCCGGCGTCCTCCTGGAGATCGACATGCGTATCGCAGGCGACATCCCCGCATACCATCTCCGTCGCATGCTCCGGGACCTCCCTTCCCTCCGCGAGCCGCAGCCGGTAAACGTCGGGGCGCAGGATGTCTATGCGCAGGGCGAGCTCCCTGTATCTGGTGCGAGGACCGATATGGTAGGTATGCGAGCCCGCGGTCATGTTGGTGCCGCGCAGGGTGTAGACGTTATACCCCCTGGCCCTGAAGAGGAAGGAGTTGCCGGTTCTCTCCAGGAACTCCACCGCCAGCACGCAGCACGCGCGCTTGCCGGTAAGCTTCCTCACGAAGGAGAAGGGCTCGGATATCTGGCCGCCGTCGCGGTCAAGGGGGTGGTCGGTGAGGCCGAACCAGGCCTGCGGCTCGCCGGTCCAGAACACCCTCTTTCGCAGGCTGAGGGGATGGCGCAGCAGGTTGCTTACCACAGCCCCCAGCAGGCGCATGACCTCGCCCGGCTTAAGCCGGTTTTCGATCACTTCGTCGGCACTCTCTTTGGGCCTGGGCCTGGCAGGCGCTCTCTGCTCCATGTCCCCTCCTCCCCACACGGCCAAGTCTCTAAAAGCGCCTCGATTGCCCTTGACTCCCCGCGCTCCCATCTACGAGACCCCGTTGCCTCCGTTGCCGTCTCCGGATTCCAGGGGCGTTTTCAGCCGCATGGTTCCCTCGTCCACCCCTCCCTGCAGCACACGACATGACGAGTGTTCCCTCCACGCGGCCTGCGTCTCGGCGGGTCATCTCATAGCGTGACCACCACGGCGGTGCACGGAAAAACGCACCCCGGTCGCGGTTACGCGATCCTCTCGTTCCCACCCGAAAAGCGTCATCCCAGAGGCGTTGTTTTCGGTTTAACCTAATTATATGCTTTGTTTAATAATTAGACAAGTCATATTTTCTAATGCATACAGGGAGGTCCGGCCCACGGGAAAAGCCGCCCATCTCGCCGCATTCCGTCTTTGCGCCGCCGTTCCCCAGGGCTCCGCCGCCGGGGGTACCCGGAGAGGAGAAGGGGTAGGGTGCGTCGGGAGCTCCCGCGAGGAACATAGCGCCGTCGAAGGGCGCTTCTTCGACCCTGCCCGCTATGCCGTCGCCTACGCGGAGGCGGTTTTCGCGCTTTACGGCGAGAGGGGACTTCCACCCCGGAGCCGAAAAGAGGGTTTTTGTGGGCTAGGGCAGTTGCGACCTGTGGCCGGGCCGACCTATGATGGGATTTAAAAAGGAGGCAGGGATCGCGAGCACGTTCTTCCTCATCG
>JACVJD010000177.1 GCA_015711825.1 Candidatus Solincola daggyaiensis | reverse complement strand
GTGGAGCAGGTGGTGGCGAGAAAGAGGGCCCAGTCCAAGCGCAAGCAGACCAAGGATTCCGGGGAAACGGCGGCGGAGGGGGGCTGATCCATTGGCGGCTTCAAGGCACTGGCGCTTGACGCCGGTTCCGGCCATGCGGGAAGCGCGAGGCGGGCGGGCGGGACAGCCATGAAGGACTCGACGCGGCGGGCGACCGCTTCTTCTCCATCTGCAACTGCGGGCCCGGCGTCTGCGACGCCCTGGAGGCCGCCCGCCTCGCCGCGAGTCTGCGGGTGGAATCCCCGCCCGTGATCACCGCGCCCTCCGGCTACCTCGCCCGCGTCGAACGCTCCCTCTGCGCCGGGTGCGGGAGATGCGTCTCCGCCTGCCCTTTCGGCGCCATCTCCTTGGACGGGGAGGAGAAAGCGGTGGTCGCCTTCGACCTCTGCATGGGATGCGGCCTCTGCGTGGAGAGGTGCGAGCGGGGAGCCCCCGTGCTGGTCCGGGACGGGCGAAAGGGCATCCCCCTGGACATCGACGAACTCCTCCAACCCCGCCCTTAAAGAAAAATAAGTTGACATAAAACCTTAGTTTTCTTATATGTAAAAACTATTTTCATATAGGGTCATTCTCATTGCGCGTCGGGTTGCCTGAGCCCTGCAGGGAAAGACATCCTTTCACCACTACGGCGGAAGCGCCAGAAGAGGCGAGGAGCATCTCCGACAGGTTTGGAAAACACGCGGTGATTTTCGCAAGCGGCGCGCCCTTTTACCCGTTAGTCCTGGCGGGTCAGCGTTTCGACCAGGGCCAGGGCGCTTCCCGCCGCCATCTCGGTGCCGATGCCCCGCGCTCCCGCGTCCGCCCCCACCAGGTACAGCCCTTCCACGGGAGTGGCGTGATCCGGCCGGTCCCTTCCCACCTGCCCCGGGACTTGGGCCAGGCCGATGCACTCCCCCGCGCGGTGCCCGGTGAGCTCGCGCACGTCGGCGCCGGTGGAGCGCGACTCCCACAGCATGGCCCCCTCCAGGTCCGGGAAGATCTCGCATACCTGGGCGTGCACGCGGTCCAGGATGGCGTCGCAGAGCTCGTCCGAGGCGTCGGCGGGCGCCGCCGTTCCCGCGATCACCAGCTGCTTGCCCGGCGGCGCGAGTCCGGGGTCGTGGTTGGTGGGCACGGGCATGAAGATGTAGGGCTCCTCGGGAACCTCCCTTTTCTCGATGTACTCGAAGACCTTCTCGGGGGCGAGGTGGGGCATGTAGAAGACCACCGGATAGGGCACCACCTCGCGGTCCAGCGCGTACTTGATGGTCACGTAGGCGTTGGAGTCCTTGAGGCCCTCGGCCCTCTCCACGTATTCCTCGGGGAAGTTCTCCCGCCCCGAGAGGTAAACGGTGTTGCGCATGCCCAGGTTGGAGATGACCAGGTCGGCGGGGTAGGTCCCCGCGCACGTCTCCACCCCCCGCACCCTGCCGCCCTCGACCACGATGCGCGTGGCCTCCTCGCCGAAGAGGGCCCTGCCGCCCAGGCGCTCCGCGCTCCCGACGTAGGACTCGGGGACGGCGCCCCCGCCCCCCACCGGGTAGCCGAAGCTCGCCCCCTTGAACATGCGCGAGAAGCACCACAGGAACTCGCCCGCGGAGGACTCGCGGTAGGACTGGGCGAAGTAGAGCTGGGAGACGCAGTTGACGAAGAGGTGGACGGTCTCGTCGTCGGTGTAGCGCGAGACGTAATACTCAAGCACCACGCCGTCGTTCTCCTCCACCCCCTTGCCGCCCATGAGGTCGAGGAAGAGGCGGAAGGCGCCGGGGTAGTTGCGCGGCCTTACCCCCAACTTGCGCGCGAGGTAGAACTGGCGCAATAGGGAGTTGATGTCCAGGGGGAAGTCGAACTCCATCCTTCCCATGATGTGGCAGGGCCACTCGTGGGTGACCCAGCGCAGGTCTCCCCCGCTGCGCCGGTTTATCTCGCCCAGGGGGCCTTTGTCCCCCCGGCTGAACATGTGCACCCCGAAGTCGTAGCGGAAACCCTCCTTCTCCAGGGAGGCGCAGCGCCCCCCGGCGAAAGGCCTCCCCTCCAACAGCGTCACCTCGTAGCCCGCCCCGGCCAGCAGGGCGGCGGCGCCGCTCCCGCCGATCCCCGACCCGATGACCACCGCGCGTTTCCCCATCATTACCTCCCTTTTCCAGCATGGGGGAGATTGGCGTCTTTCCTGGAAGCCCCTGTTTTCCTCTCCCTCCCTTTCTTTTCCCTTTCTTTTTCCTTTCTCCCTATCTTTCTCCCTCCCTTTTCCGGCGGGCGCCGCCGATGCGCCGCGGCTTCAGGTTTGCCACCCCGGGGGTTCGGCAATAAAATGTAATGCGTTGCCGTGACGGAGATCGTGACTGGAGGTCGCTTTGCGGGGATACCTGGGCGTGGACGTGGGATCGGTGAGTACCAACCTGGTCCTGCTCGAGGAGAGCGGGGAGGTGGCCGCCTCCGTGTACCTGCGCACCATGGGGCAGCCCATACGCGCCGTGCAGGAGGGCCTGCGGCAGTTAGGCGCGCAACTGCCGGCAGGGGTGGAGGTGCTGGGGGCGGGCACCACCGGCAGCGCCCGGCACCTGAGCGGGGTCATCGTGGGAGCGGATATCGTGAAGAACGAGATAACCGCCCATGCCGTGGCCGCCCTGCACGTGGTCCCCGACGTGCGCACGGTGCTGGAGATCGGGGGGCAGGACTCCAAGATCATCATCCTTCAGGACGGCATTGTGGTGGACTTCGCCATGAACACGGTGTGCGCCGCGGGCACCGGCTCTTTCCTGGATCACCAGGCGGCGCGCCTCGATATCCCCATCGAGGAGTTCGGCTCCTATGCCCTGCGCGCGGAGACGGGGGTGCAGATAGCGGGGCGCTGCTCGGTGTTCGCGGAGTCGGACATGATCCACAAGCAGCAGGTGGGCCACCCCGTGGACAGCATCATCCTCGGGCTCTGCGAGGCCCTGGTGCGCAACTTCCTCAACAACCTCGCCAAGGGCAAGCGCGTGGAGGCGCCGGTGGTCTTCCAGGGCGGCGTGGCCGCCAACGTGGGGATGAAAAGGGCCTTCGAGGAGGCCCTGGGCATGGAAGTGGTGGTGCCGGAGCATTTCGCGGTGATGGGGGCCATCG
>JACVJD010000176.1 GCA_015711825.1 Candidatus Solincola daggyaiensis | reverse complement strand
ATCCGACTGCGACAGCCTGCCGGGGGTATGCACCTGGGGGAAGAAGACCTCTTTCGGCGGTCCCTCCGTGGCCCTCCACACCTTGATTCTCCTCTGCAGGGTCCTGAGTTGGCCGTCTTGGAAGGCCCCCGGATATCTTCTCTGCAGATAATCGAAGAGGGTCTTGGCCTCAAGCCCCGGGCTCTCCTCCAGGAACCCCCTCACCTCTTCCCATACATCCTCGAAGGGATCGAGCCTGGTCCTGTAGGTTCTTGGCTGTTTGCATTGACTTGGGAGTTTATCGGAATCCCGCCATTTCCTGGCCGTCTTTTCGTCCATCCCGGCCTCGGCGGCGGCTTGCGCCAATGTCTTTTTCTTCTGCATCAGCGACAATAACCTCCTTACCTGTTGATCGGTAACCATCCAAGCCTCCTTTCTGTGAGTCTTAGATAGTTTTACCGTCCCGCGAACGGGAATTCTAATTGTCGCTAGCCGGGAATCCTAATTGTCGCTGATCACCACGCCCTTCCCCACTCCCTCCAGGTGAGCATCGTAGACGTGGCCATAGATATCGGCGGTAGTGGTTATTCTGGAATGACTCATCACAACGAAGGCCTTTCAGGTCAACCCCGCCTTCGATTGCCAGGCTGGCGAAAGTATGCCGTCGAACAACGCCATGGCGATCAGGTCCCCGATGTCCGTTCTATCTGTGACCTCGAGGAGGCGGCGCAGGAGGACCTCGGCGTCCTTCCTCCGCTTCCCGGCCACCCTCTCCCTCCAGCTGACATAAATTGTCATATATAGATAGACCAACCCCCTAAGATCGCATGAGTATAAGATCGCTACCGGGAAGGCACGCAGCTCCAGCTTGAACCGGCAGGCTCGCCGAAGGCATGCGCCCGTCAACCTGGTTCGGAAACCCTTTTCGCTCCTCCCGTTTCGGTCTCTCCATTCGACCGAACTTCGATGAGCAGGTGCTTAATGAAGCGAAAAGCGACGGCCCGGGTGACGGACTTCCTCGACAACACCTGCGACGCTACCCTGCAGCGAGCCCTCGACGGCGAGATCACGGTGGACGAGTTGTTTTCCGGGGGTGCGGGGAACGGCAAGCCTGTCCCCCGGTGCCGTGTGAGGAGTTCATGATCGGACCTATGGAAGCAACTTGGCTGCTCGAGGACTTGGTGCCCGTAGGCGCGCTTGTGGTGCTCCACGGGAAGACGAAAAGCGGCGAGCCCATCTTCGCGCTCAACCTGGCGCTGGCACAGGCCATCAGCCGCCCCTTCCTGCGCCGTAGGAGTCTCGGGGCTCAGGTGGCGCTGATCCGGCCCGAGGAAGCGCCCACCATCATACGGAATCGCGTCAAGACTATGTGCGATTTCGTCCCCGAGGGCGTTTATATCAGCGCTGGTATATTATAGTATATGGCGCGGCGCCTCCGGCTTCCCGACTTCATCACAAAGTTTTCATCGCGGTTGGCGGTGATCGGACCTTTGGTCATGTTGGCAACCCGGAGCACGTGAAAACGTGGCGGAGGAAATGTGTATGCTCATGTACGTCTTGCGGGATGTAACACAGGAGGTCGACCGTGAGCATGATCGATGAGATAAGGCTCGCGTCAGCATCGAGTGATGCCTTGAACATTTCGGCGTCGATGTCCCGGCCCGCGGCCGCGACCCGGTGATGACTCGCTGTCCGTGGCACGATGACAAGACGCCGAGCCTGGCCGCCTATCGCAAGCAACGGAGGTGCTGGTGCTTCGCTTGCAGCAAGGGCAGGGATGCCCTTGACGTGACCGGCCTGTTCCTTGATCGTGGGACGAGGGAGGCGGTGCGGTATCGGGCCGACCGCCTCCGCCTCGACCGCACCAGGCCGTCCCCCGAGGAAGACGAATTCGAGGCCTGGCTTCTCGGGAGAAGCCGTTAGCGTAAAGGCTGCATTCGGGCCGTTTCTCAGGAGGCTGTGCCGTGGCCCCTCAAGCCCTATAGGCGTCCCCTCTCCTTTTCACGGCGAGGATCTCCACCATGCGCTCCGCGTCGTCAACGTCGTACATGACGCGGAAATCCCCCACCCTCAAGCGGTATTCCCCCAGCTCCCGCAGCCGGAGCTTCACACACCCCGGGGGGCGAGGATCACCCTCTAAAGCCGCGATGGCGGCGAACAAGCGCTCCTTTTCCGCCCCGGGTAGCCCCCTCAAGGCCTTGGCTACGTTCTTGGGGACGACAACCCGATAACGCTTAGAGGTCAAGGTAGCCCCTCAGCTCCTTCAGGCCCAGGGTCTCGCCACCGGCGATCTCGCGGCGGCTCTTCTTTACCATGGCCACAAGGTCGGGGTCACGTAGGTCGTCCAGCAGTTCCATGAGGGCCTCGAACTCCTCCACGGGGATAAAAACGGCGTCCGGCTTACCTCGGTCGGTAAGAAAGACTACGGAGCCCCTATCCCGCGCCTCCGCGAGGATCTCGGAGAGCCTCTCCCGGAGCTCGCGCCTGCCTACGAAAAGGTCGTTGCGGTGTACCGGATAGGCCATGCGTATCTCCTTCTTGCCTGCCTTAAAAACCGTTGATGTTAACCAAATGATAAACATGATAGCCATGAGGTGTCAAGCTGTCAAAGACTGCTCGGACCGCTCGTTTATGTCGCCGCCTTGGCCTAGCGAAAGAAGCACGCCCGGATTCATGCAATTGAGCGCCAGAGGCAGGAGCGGGAGATCCCCCGCGCCTAAAGGCGTGCGCGGACGCGGATATACAGGACCGCGGAATATCCCGTCATGGCCAGAGAGGAAAAGAGAACCGTCGCCGCAGCGACCTTGGCGGGGGTGGTTCCCGATACGGCCAGGATGGAGGAGAGCAGAAGCAGGATGGACCATATCGCTATATGGAGCTGACCGTGGGAGGACAGGGCGAGCTTCCCGCGGAGCTCGATCCGGGAAGAGAGGGAGAGAGCGATCCCGACCGTGGCCCCGATGAGCGCGGAAAGATCCGCCTGCCCTGCATGTTATAATCCTGTGGGTAACTTACAGCCTAGGCGAGGCACTTGCCGAAGCGCGGACACTTAAGGGGAGGGGAGATGAATATATGGGACGATCTTGACGGTGAGGCGCGGAGGGAGCGCTGGAGGGCGCTCTGGGCGATGGAGGACCTTCCTCGCCCGCTATGGTTC
>JACVJD010000175.1 GCA_015711825.1 Candidatus Solincola daggyaiensis | reverse complement strand
AAGTCTCCCTCGCCGAGGTCGTTGAAGTCAGCGAAGTGTACCTCCACCAGGCAGGTCAGCTCCCGCTCCTGCCCGGTGAGCTCGCTGCCCTCGCGCAGGTGGAGGGTGTTGACGTAGTCGCCCTGGGTGGGGATGCCGATGACCTGTCCCGTGATGCGCGTACCGTCCGCGAGCTCCATGCCCATGGGATCGCTTATGCGGGGCGTCACCAGGTCCACGTTGGGCAGCGCGCGCAGGCGCTCCGCCGCGCGTTCCGGCGCCCGCTCCACGCGCACCAGCAGGTCCTCGAAGTGCAGCCTCTCATAGGTGTGTTCGTAGGACTTGGAGAGATTGAGGTAGGACATGTAGGAGGCGGTGTAGAGGATGATGCCTATGGCCACCACCGATGACACCGCGAAGAAGCGGAACTTCGACTGCATGATCTCGCGCCAGAGCTTTTTACGCAGCATTCTCCTCACGCCCTCGCTTGTCTCTGCGCTAAAAGGCCGTCCCATGGTCCCGATCCCGCACATGGCGGCCCAGCGTTCCCTTACCGGCCGACAAACATTATGTACCATAAACGGAAGGGTTGATAGTTGAGCCGCGCCGGATCCCCGATCTTTTTCAGTCCGGAAAGCGCCTACCGAGATGTTGCAGCATCCGTGCCGGTGCTCTCCCCAAAAGAAAAGAATGAACTCCGCATCGAGATTGTCGCTCCGGCATTTCCGCTATAAGCGCCGCCGGCGGATGGGTTGAAATCGCGGGTAAGGTGGCGGGGTTCCGGGTCGATACCGCGTTCCGTAGTGAGTTCCTCCAGTGGTTGCGGTGAAATGCAAGGCGAACGATCACGGCAGATCGGAGAGGATGGTTCTCGGAAAATAGCATATAATTGTCGCTAGCGATGTTCGCTTCAGTTGTTGCCGGCGATCGGGTCGCTGCATTATGACGCAGCCTCGATATCTGTGGCGCAGGATGGGGGCGCTTTGTGCTATGTCGCCGAACGAGCGCATGGGATCTTTAGGAGGTTGAGATGTTGCCCTACGACAGTTTTCTCATCGACCCGCCCTGGCTGGTCTCCCTGGGATACCTCTATGCCAAGGGAACCGAGAGGCTGCTGAGCGACGAGGAGAAGAGGGCGAAGGTCAGGAAGCTCCTCGACGTGGCGACCATCGGCGTCTTCTACGTCACCAGCATAAGCCTGTACTTCAACCTGGAGTGGACGCGCTGGATCTGGGAGATGTGCCGGGCGGAATCGGGTAGGGACTGGATGATCAACTCCGGCGTCTTTCACTTCGACCACGAGAACGTCAGTCCCCGGGGCCATGCCCTCTGCGCGGCCATCTTCGCCACCTATCCCCTGGCCTTGAAGCTCGGCTACCGGCTCGCGCGGCGTGGCGGGGCAGGGGCATTGAACGGGCGATAAGCTTCGTGCCTACCTGAAGACCCTTTCATCCTAGGTCCCTGAGGCCGAAACGCCTTTTCACGGCCCGGACCAGGCCGAGGGGGCCGGTCATCATCATGTCCCCGCCCGGGGAGGGGTAATAGACGTCGAGGCCCGTGTCCTCCAGCAGCTCCCGGTTGGGGCCGGTCACCGCGATGAGGTCGACGTTCTCCATGCCCGGCGGATCCTGGAGGTAAAACAATCCGTGCCCCGAGGCCATGAAGTGGTCATCGTCCTTGGCCTCGCCCGCGCAGAAGGCCTCAAGGTAAGCGGCGAAGGAGCGCGGCTCCAGCTTCTTGGTGTGATGCTCCAGCACCGCGGCCACCGTCCCCCCCGAGGTCAGGCAGGCGAGGGTGTGCCCATTGCCCGCGTTGATGAGCAGCAGGTTCCCGGAGGACCTCTCGGCCACCAGACGGTCGGCGAGGCATCCCGCCACCGCCGCGGGGGCGGTGTCCATGACCAGGATGTGCCCGCAGGAGAGCTGTTCGCGCAGGCGCCCCGCGGCCGACCTCATGCGGGGAAAGGTCTCGGGGACGTCTCCCTCGGGGTAGGAGAGGGAGAGGGGATCCGCATCCTCCTGCAGGCGGCTCCGCATGTGGGCCAGGCGGGTCTTGCGGTTGCTCTCCCCGGGATTATAGGTACCGTGGTCCTGCACCGCTACGGCGGCGGCGTCGAGGTCGTCCAGGGATTCTCCCACGGATAGGAGGAGATTGCGCAGGGGCTCAAGGTCCAGCTCGTCCGCGATGATAACCGCGCCGCCGAAACCCGGGGGCGGACCATCGCAGACCACCACCCCCATGGCCGCCACGTCCTCGAGGCTGTTGCGCAGGGAAAAGGCCGCCTCACGTGTCATGAAAACCCGGGTGCCGGCGGATAAGCGCTCTTTCACGGCGCGCGAGAAGGCCCCGCCTCCCACCGTGTGGCCGGTGATGAGGAGGCCCTCAACCGTTTCCCCGGCATCCAGGCTCCGCAGCTTCTTTGCCATGAGGGCGCTGGGGCTGGGCAGCACCAGCTTGACGCAGTTCTCCAGCTGCTTTTCCGCGTCGAAGAGCAGGATGTCCTGCGTCCCCGCCCCGATGTCCAGGGCCAGTATCCTCGTTCTCCCAGTCACCGCCGGGATCTCCTTTCCCGGGTAGGAGGAGCGTCCGGACCACCAACGGGGAGGCCGACCACAGGGAGTATCCTCGCCGCTTCAGCTACCGCTGGGGCCTTCTTTCCAACCGTTAGCCGTCGTTGGTGACCGCAGTTCGGATCGCCTTTCAGGCCGACGCGCGAGGCGCCGATTCCGATTATAACGGAAAGAGGATATCGGATATAATGATGGCGGTAAGCTGGGGAAGAGGGTAAAGCCGGCGGGAGAATATGCCGATTATAGTACTGCAAAGCGCGAGTTTCGGCTGCAAAGGAGGGAGGTGGGAGCGAGAAGGCGAGATGTCGAGTAGGGGATATTGCGATCTTTTAAGGGGAAGGAGGTGAGAGAATGCACAGGCAGGAAGGTTTCACCCTCATCGAGTTGATGATCGTTATCCTCATCATCGGTATCCTTGTAGGTATCGCGGTCCCGGTGTTCATGGCCGCCCGCAGCAACGCCAACAAGAAAGCGTGCCTGTCCAACCAGCGCAACTTCTTGTCCGCGGCGGACATCTATGCTGCGGAAAATGAGGCGTATCCCACGGAAGTCGGCGGCGGTTGGCCAGCGAGCTACTATGACGGAGACCTTGTCGGCGGCGCGCC
>JACVJD010000174.1 GCA_015711825.1 Candidatus Solincola daggyaiensis | reverse complement strand
GGGGGTCAGGGAATTGATCGAGAGGTACGCCTGAGGGCCTGACGCAACCACCAGCTTTCGGTCAAGACGGGAGGAGGGGCATGGAGGAACTGAGGACTCTGATCAAGGAGGGCAACGCGGAGGAGACCGCGGGCCGGATCGCCGCGCTGCTGGAAAGCGGCGTGGGTCCCGAGGCGATCATGAAAGAGGGGATCATCGCGGCCATGGACGAGGTGGGGGAGCTGTTCGCGGCGGGGGAGTACTTCGTGCCGGAGATGCTCATCGCGGCCAAGGCGGTGAAGCGGGGGCTGGAGGTGCTCAAGCCGGCCCTGGTGAAAAGCGGCATGGAGCCGAGGGGCAAGGTGGTCATGGGCTCGGTTAAGGGTGACCTGCACGACATCGGCAAGAACCTGGTGATCATGACCCTGGAGGGCGCGGGCTTCGAGGTCTTGGACTTGGGGGTGGATGTCCCGCCCGCGGCCTTTGTGGATGCCGTAAGGGAGCATGCCCCCCAGGTGGTCGGCCTTTCGGCCTTGCTGACCACCACCATGCTGTCCATGAAGGAGACCATCGAGACCCTGCGGGAAGCCGGCCTGCGCGATGGCGTAAAGGTGATGATCGGCGGCGCCCCGGTAACCCAGGAGTTCGCGGACGCCATCGGCGCCGATCATTACGGGCCCCATGCCACCTCGGCCAAGGATTTCGCGTTGAGCGTGGCGGGCCTTAAGGGATGAGGCCAGCCCGTTCCTAAATCGCGCTTGTACCGGCGGGCGGAGGCGCCGCGAACCGCCTCCAGAGGGATATTACCCCCAGTCGGTGCGGAATCCGGTCCCTCCCGGCGGCCAGGAGAAGGCGATGGCGTCCCGGGGGCAGACGTACCAGCAGGAGGCGCACTCCATGCACTTGTCCAGGTTCCTCACCCGCGCCTTCTTTCCCGAGATCTCGTAGCAGTCCGCCAGGCAGACTTTGACGCAGTTTGCGCACCCGTCGCACTTCTCCTCGATGACCCGGATGAACCGGCCGGCGCCCTCCACCCACTCCACGCCCGGGAACTCCTCGTAGGTCCTGACCATCTCGACGACCTCCTTTATGCCTGCGGGAACCGCAATAGAGCCGGTATCGCCGTCATCTCAGCTGCCGTCCTTCAGTGCCGCCGCGAAAAGCGGCGAGAGGCGCCGGAACCGCGGCTTCGCCCCCATCTCACCGGCCTCCTTTTAGCGGCGGCGCGAACACCGCCGGGTCGGCCCGGCCCACGAAATCGACCAGCTTATCTCCGAGGGGAGCGAGCCTCGGTTCCACTTTCTTCCATCCCCGCATCAGGGCCTCGATGCCCGGCAGCAACGCCTTCATGGCGGGGTTGGCGAAGCGCGCCGCGGGCTCCAGCAGGCCGGCGGCGGCCTTGATCAGCGGGGCGGAGAGGGCGAGGGCGGAGTCCATGAGCTTGAGGCCTCCGCGCGCCAACGCCTGCGCCGTCCTGGGCTCCCGCGCCGGGTCGCGCGGAGGCTCGCCCTTGCCCCCGCTGTAGTCGTATCTCTGGTGGAGCCAGTTGAAGTAGTAGCGGGGGAACATGCGCAGCCAGGAGGTGACGATACGGGGGTCTTCCTTGATCGCCAGGAGGATCATCTTCACCAGCGCCGAGCTCATGTGGGCGAATCCTCCCAGCCCCCAGCCGTCGTGCACGTAGCGGCGCAGCTCCTCCAGGCTGTGGTGCTCCTGGGCGAAGCGGAGGTTGTAGCGGTGGGGAGCGGTGATGGACCACTGGATGATGGGGTGGGCGCGCACCCGCTGGTCGTAGCGGGAGAGGAAGGAAGCGGAGACGTCTCCCGCCCGCAGCGCCTCGATGGCCACCTCGGCGGCGATGTCCGCCGAGAACCAGGCCGCCGGCACGCCGTCGCAGAGCTCGGTGCTCTCCAACCCGGCGGCGTCGCCGATGAGGATGATGCCGTCGGCGTGGTTGGGCATGGCGCGCAGCCTCTCGTTCAGACCCACGAAGATCTCGAAGTTCTCGAACACCCTCGCCCGCAGCCTCGCCCGCGGCGCGATCTCCTCCTTCCACCACCGCAGGCCGGAGGTGAGGTTGCGGTGGTATTCCTCGAAGAGCTTGCGCAGGTTGGGCACCTTGCCGTCGTCCATGGCCAGGCACTGGTCCTGGCAGAAATGCACGCTCTCGCGGTATGGCCATACCATGAGACCGTTGCCGTGCCCCAGGGGAGGGGCGATCTTCTGCTCGTCCCATCCCCAGCAGAAACGCAGGGTGTATCCGAAGACCTCGTCCACGTCCTCCTTGGCCATCTCGTAGTCATATACGTCGGCCAGGGAGATGACCTCCGGGGGATACTTCTCGCGGATACCCGCCCCCACCGCCAGCAGGCCCTGGGAGCCCTCCCCGTCGATGACCAGCCGCGCGCGAATCTCCTCCTCCTTATCCGTCCTCACCCCCACCACGCGCCCGTTTTCCTTCAGCAGCTCGACGACGGTGGTCGAGGTGCGCAGCTCCACCCCGGACTCCACCGCCTTCTCCGCCTCCCACTGGCAGAAAGGCTGGCAGTAGGCGTTGTAGCCGAAGGCCAGGATGGGGGAGAGGGGCCGGGGGATGCGCAGGGAGTCGTCTATCTCGATGTCTCCGGTCTCGATGTCCTTGATGATGTAGTTGATGATCCCGTCCACCGGCCTCTCGATGGGGGGGTTGCCGTCGCGTATGAAGGCCGGCCCGAAGAGGAAACCGTAAAAGGGGATGGTGAGACCGGAGATGACCTTCTCACCCACCTTTTCCGATCTCTCGAGCATGAGGGTCCGGAACCCCGCTTCGGCGCACTTTTTGGCCGCCACCGGCCCGCCGAAACCGGCACCGATGACCACGACGTCGTATTCCTGCATAGTTCCCTCCCGCTGTCGTTTTCGGGATTCCCGCTGCGCTCCGCACGGATGCGAGAGCGATGCGATAATGCACGGGCCCGCCGCGGTGGCGGCGTCCTTGCTGCTGCGAGAACCATTCCCCTTATCCGGCGTTGACGGGATGCACCTCCGATGCCTTTATGGGTGAATATATTCTATAGGCAAAGCGGGGATTTGGTAAGGTTGCTCTGCCTTGCGTTGCAGCCCTCCCGGACGCGTGGGAGAGGGCAGAAAGGATGGCTTATAATATCGTCGACGAGAACCTGCGCGTCGCGGACGAGGCCCGTCCCGGCTCCCTGACCGCGGCGG
>JACVJD010000173.1 GCA_015711825.1 Candidatus Solincola daggyaiensis | reverse complement strand
CCTGGAGGTGATGGATCACGCCTCCCGCTCCGGTTATGCCTGCGTGGTCTCGCACCGCTCCGGCGAGACCGAGGATGTCACCATCGCCGATCTGGCGGTGGCCACCGGGTGCGGCCTGATAAAGACGGGGGCCCCGGCGCGCACCGACAGGGTATGCAAGTACAACCAGCTGCTGCGCATAGAGGAAGAGCTGGGGGAGAGGGCAAGGTTCCCGGGTAAAGAGGCGCTGCGGAGCTGAGCTCGTCGGCGCGGCCGGGCGAGCGCGGGGCGGAAAAGACGCGTCCCCGCTACAGCATGGGGGTGAGGATCTATCTCCAAGCGTTTCGTGGTGGTGGTGGTGGTGATGGTGGCCGCCTGCGCGGTCCTGGTGGGGATCAGCTACCTCATGCTTGATATACTCTCCGGCATGGTGGTGGCCCCGAAGACGCCGGTGCGCGAGGTGGAAGCGGCGGGGGAGTTCTTCCTGTCCACCGCCGGCGGCGAGGTGGTGGCCATGGAGATGAGCGCTGACGGCGACATGCTCGCCTTACTTGAGGAGCCGCCCGGGGGAGGAAAAGCCCGCTTGCGCGTTTTCGACCTCACGCGGGAAAAAAGCGCCGTTTTCGAGGAGGAGATAAGCGGGCGCGATCTCGCCTGGTTGGGGTATTCCCGCCTCCTCGTCTATGAGGATGGTGGAAATATCTGTCTTCTGGACGCGGTGACCCTCGAGCGCAGGGAGCTCACCTCGGGGCCGGAGAGGGATTACCGTCCCCTCCCCTCCCCGGACGGCAGGTACGTGCTCTGGACCAGGCTGGAAAGGGGAGGGGAGCAAGGCGGGACGGCGCAGATGTGGGTCATGGAGCCCGAAGGGGGAGAGGCGACGCCGCTGGCGAACAAGGCCGAGCTGGCGGCATGGGACCCCGCGGGCGGCAGGGTGGTCTCGGTGGGCAAGGGATACGGCGCGCCGGAGGGCGGGGGAGCGGAATACTACCTCCAGGTGGCGACGGTGGGGCGACAGGGATGGGAATACCTGGCTCCATGCGAGGGCGAGCCGCGTTTCCTGTGGTGGCCCTCGCCGCAGGAGGCGCTTTACGTCGCCCCCTGGCGGCCGTCGGACCAGTCCGCCACCCGGGCGGTATGGTTCGGCGTGTCGGGCATGGGGGAGACGAGGAAGGCGGCCAGCAGCGAGTCGCTGGGCGAAGACCCCTCCCGCTATCGCTTTTACCCCGCTCGCCGTGGCGAACGCGTGGCCTATATCGGGGACAAGGGACTGGAGTACCTCGATCACCATGCCGGCAGGATCTATCGTTATCCTCGGCTCTCCGCCGCCTGCCCACTGGCGTGGGACGAGGCCGGAGGCTGGATCTACTATTGCGGAGAAGGCGGCATATACCGCGTGGCGCAGCGGGGAGGCTGAGAGATGAAGACACCGGGCAGGACCAAGATCGTCGCCACCCTCGGCCCGTCCGTGCGCGACGTGGACACCCTGGAGGAGATGGTGAGGTCGGGCATGGACGTGGCGCGCATAAACGCCTCGCACGCCACGCATGAAGTCATCTCGGAGGAGATCGAAGCCCTGCGGGAGGCCTCCCGCCGCGCCCGCCGTGTGGTGGGCGTCATCCTCGACCTCATGGGGCCTAAACTCCGCGTGGGGGAGCTGCCCAGTGGCGGATTGCAGCTG
Organism: Candidatus Solincola daggyaiensis; assembly: GCA_015711825.1. Classification (GTDB taxonomy): domain Bacteria; phylum Actinomycetota; class Geothermincolia; order Geothermincolales; family RBG-13-55-18; genus Solincola_B; species Solincola_B daggyaiensis. Next base: position 1,567 of record JACVJD010000173.1, on the reverse strand, counting down.
GCAACCGGGCAGGAGGTGGTGATCAGCGCGACCCTGCAGTCGGGGTGCGGCGCCTCCTGTATCCCCGTGGAGGAAGAGGGTTTCACGTCCGGCCTCGCGGCGGGGGACGTGGTGCTGCTGGACGACGGGGCCCTGCGCCTGCGGGTGCTGGAATCGACGCGCATGGGGGCCCGCTGCCGGGTGGAGGTGGGGGGAAAGCTGCTTTCCCGCAAGGGTTTAAGCGCGCCCGGGGTTGACCTGGGCCTGCCCGCCTTGACGGACAAGGACCTCTCCGACCTCGAGCTGGGCCTTTCCCTGGGAATCGACTGGGTGGCCATGTCCTTCGTGGGCTCCGCCGCCGACGTGCGTGTTCTGCGCGAGGAGCTGCGGCGAAGGGACTCCGCCACCCCCATCATCGCCAAGATAGAGAGGCGGGCGGCGGTGGAAAGGGCGGAGGAGATCATCGCGGAGGCGGACGCGGTCATGGTAGCCAGGGGAGACCTGGGGGTGGAGATGCCCCTGGAGGAGGTCCCCCTGCTGCAGAAGCGCATCGTGGAAACGGCGGCGAGATGCGGCAAGCCGGTGATCATCGCCACTCAGATGCTCCAGAGCATGATCGAGCATCCCTGCCCCACGCGGGCGGAGGTCAGCGACGTTGCCAACGCGGTGCTGGAGGGTGCCGACGCGGTTATGCTCTCGGGCGAGACCGCCGTGGGAGGCTTCCCGCTGGAGGCGGTGGGCACCATGCGGCGCATCATCCTCAACGCCGAGACCGCGCTCCCATACGAGCGCTGGCTGGAGGAACGCCGCCGCTGGATAGGCAGGAACAGGGTGGAGGCGGTGGCCTATGCCGCCTGCGAGCTCGCTCTGCGCCTGGAGGCCAGGGCCATGGTCACCCCCACGGAATCGGGCTTCACCGCCCTGCAGGTGAGCCGCTTTCGCCCCAGCCAGCCCATACTCGCGCCCACCCCGCACGAGACGACCGCCAGGCGCATGGCCCTCTACTGGGGAGTCATGCCTCGCCTGGAGAAGATGGCGGGCGGCGTAAGGAGCATGTTTCTCTCCGCCGAGCAGGCGGCGAGGGCGGAGGGCCTGGCGGGAGCGGGCGACAAGGTGGTGATAACCGCGGGCCTGAAGAGGCCGGGCGAGGAGGGCATGCCCACCACCAACACCATCCACTGCCTGAAGCTGGAGGGTTGAGGGGGGCGGCGCGGAGCTTTTCGAGGGGCAGCCACAGAACGCTTCAAAACCGCTACGGTCGTCATCTCTTCCACCGCGAGCATCTCCTCAAGGACCTTCGCGACCTGGAGGGATGCGGGTCTATCCTCCTACCTACCGTATCGTCCCGCCTTCAAGGACGAAGGCGACAAGGGCGGTTTTGAGCCCCAAAGCCTCTTGCGGTATCATGTTCCAAGGGTAGATGACGAAAGGTCAGGATCGAGTCGCGCAGGACTGGCGAAAAACCGCAAGCGGTGTGGGTTCCGGGGAGGTGGCGATGATCTCGGATGAGGCATACAGGGAGCTCGAGGAGGCGGTGGGAGAGGAGAACGCCTCCCGCGAGCCGGCGGTGCTGGAGGGCTATGCCTGG
>JACVJD010000172.1 GCA_015711825.1 Candidatus Solincola daggyaiensis | reverse complement strand
GACGGCAGGCAAAGCCGGGCCTTTCCCGACGGAAAACAAGGGTGTCCACGTTAAGCAGCCCATACGGCCCCAAGGGCCGCGCAGGAACAGCGCACCGAAAACGGGACTAGGCCACCCGCACGGGGCCCAAGACCTCCTGGACGCGGGAGGGTTTTTCGTCATCCGCTTCCTCGCGATAGTGGGACAACACGCGGACCGCTCGCCGTCGCGCCGCCGTCATGCGCTGCATTCCGCCCATGTCTCCGATACCATAGACAGTGGACGGCGTAGGCGGGCTTGCGAGGGAATCCCGGAGGCGAGGGGATTGAGATCGAGGTTCCGCGTTCTTCCGCTGCTTGCGGCGGCGACCATGCTGGTGACGGCTGGGTGCGAGGGCCGCAAGGCGGATAACATCGCCGCGAAAGAAGCCGCGCATATCCAAAGCGAGGAAGCCGGCTCCCACACCGCCGGCGCCGTCTATTACGTCTCTCCTTTGGGAAACGACGCCGATCCCGGCACCGCCGAGGCCCCCTGGGCCACTCCCGGCTACGCGTCGCGTCAGCTCATGCCCGGCGACACCCTGGTCATCCTGGGCGGTAGATATTCCCTCCACGCCTACGACGAGGACATAATAAAGCCGCCCTCCGGCGCTCCCGGGGCCTGGATAACCATCCGCGGCGAGGCGGGCAAAAGGCCGGTGCTGGCGGGGAGCGGCGACCTTTGTTGTGCCGTGGACATCTCGGGTGCCGGTTATGTGCGCCTTGAAAACCTCGAGATAACCAGCGACCACGGAGCTCCCTTTCGCACCGGCATCGCCGGGTCGGGCGGACCAGTGGAAAACGTGATCCTTAAGGACCTTTACATCCACCATCTCGATGAGATGGGCATGGACTTCGCCGACGTGAACGACCTGCAGGTGCTGGACTGCCGTATCACCCATTGCGGCTTCGGCTCCATGGGCGGACCGGCCGGGACTTCAGGTTGGAGGAAGGTGCTGGTACGTGGATGCGAGCTCTCCTACGCCGGGCATTACTACCGAGGAGGGCCGGGACCAGGCCCCTACGACCGCCCGGACGGGTTCGGCATCGAGCCCTCGGCCGGCCCGGTGGAGATCGCGAACACCCGCGCCGAGCACAACCTCGGCGACGGCCTGGACTCCAAGGCCTGCGACACCTACATTCATCATTGCGTGGTCGCCAACAACCGCTGCGACGGCGTGAAGCTCTGGGGGGACGGCAGCAGGGTCGTCAATACCCTGATCTACGGCACCGGGGACGGCGAGGGCGGGCCGTCGCCCTGGGCGGGCATGGTCATCGGCCAGGAGAGCGTGGCCGGCGCGCGTTTCGAGATCGTCAACGTCACCCTGCACGATAACCCGCAGAGGGAAGCATACCCCATATACGTGCAGTACGGGGAGAGCGCGCCTACCTACGTCCTCTTGCGAAACACCATCATCTCCGGAGGCCACGGCCCCGCCTACTTCGGGGACGCGGTGGAGCTGCACGCCGACCACAACCTCTTCTTCCGCCCAGGGGAAGAATCCCAGGTGTACGCCAACGGCAGGGAATACACCGCCTCGCAGCTCGAGGCGGGAGAGCTGGGCCAGGGCAACCTCTCACGTGACCCGCTCTTCATCATGCCCGCCTGGGGGAGCGCGGGAGACTACCGCCTGCGGGAGGGCAGCCCGGCCATCGACGCCGGCGCCAGCGCGGAAGCGCCCCCGGACGACTTGGCCGGCACGCCCAGGCCTTATGGTACCTGCTGCGATATCGGGGCTTACGAGCGATAGACGGGTTTTCTCGCGCTTTTTCCGGCGCGAGCCCCATGAAGCTCCCTTTCCTCCCCTCGCGCCGGACTCGATAGGCCTTATGGTACCTGCCGCGATATCGGGGCTTACGAGCGATAGACGGGTTTTCTCGCGCTTTTTCCGGCGCGAGCCCCATGAAGCTCCCTTTCCTCCCCTCGCGCCGGGCTCAATTGTGGATGTCCTCCACGAAGGCGAAGTTTATGCCCTCGGTCCGCAGGGTCCTGATCATCTCCCCCACCACCGACGGCGTGTTGGGGCGGTGGAAGTGGCATATTCCTATCGCCGTGCCCCCCTGGCGCGCTATTTTCGCCAGGCGGCGCATGGCCTCCCGGATGGTATCGGGCTCGTTGTGGTGGTCTATGAACACCTGGTTGCAACGCCTCGGGAACCCCAGGTCACGGGCGGCCTTGGTGACCTGGCTGTGCGTGGAGCTGTCGCTGTCCACCACGAAAAGGCCCCGCTGCTTCGCCCATTCGCACATGTAATACATGAGTTGGTAATCGTTGCATCCCCTGCCGCCCTGGTGGTTGTTTATGCCCCCCGCATGGGGCACCGTGGAGAGGTCGCCGTCCAGGGTGGAGAACACCGTCTCGCGCCCCATGCCCACCGAGAGCTGGCCGGTGCCGGAGAAGGAGTTGGGCGGGTCGTTTTCGGTGGGGATATGCATCATGATGCGGTAGCCCGCGGCGTAAAGGCGTTCCGCCGTCGAGGCCGAGGCCTGGCAATGCGGCATCACCGCGAAGGTCAAGGGGGCGTCCACGGCCAGCCAGCGATCCAGGTTCGATATATCTCCACCCGTATCGTCGATCACGATGGCTATAACCGGAGGGTCGGCATCCGAAGCCTTCTCGCCTCTCGATACCGCCTCTTCCGCTTCTCCTCCCCCTCGCTTTTCTCCCTCCCTCCCTTCATCAGCGGCCGTCTCGCCCACCGCCCCCTCCTCCACGGCGGCTTGCTCCTCCTGAGCGGCTGTCTGCACTTGCGATTCTCCCGACGATTCCTTTGCGAAAAAGAGGCTTTTCCACGCCCCCCAGGGCGAGAAGAGGAAGATCGCCGCCAGCGACAACACCGCGCAGGAGGCCACGATAACGGTCCTCCTCAGCCTCCTCCGCCTCAGCGCACGCCTGCGGCGAGCCAAAACCTCCCGCATGTCCACTCGGCACTCGTTGCCGTCCATGGGCACCTTTCTCCATCCCCGCGCTCACGGCGCGCATAACCCTCCGCTTGAGACATGATTGTACGACATGCGGTTCCCTCCTGTCCTTAACCATCGGCATGGGGTTGCTCCGCCTCGGGTCGAGGTGTTTTTCCCTTTTTTTCATGCATCTTTAGCCTATGGAGCGGCTATGCCGATGGAGTCGTGCCCTCCCGTGCGGCCGTTCCAGTACACGGCGCGCTCCGCCACCACCGGGCGATCGGACTCCACCCGGGTGGAGACGTGGAAAGAGTCAACGTAGTCGCC
>JACVJD010000171.1 GCA_015711825.1 Candidatus Solincola daggyaiensis | reverse complement strand
TGGTGCCCTCGGCGAAGAGCCAGGTCCGGGAGGTCTCGCTCAGGGCGGTCCCGGCATGCCCGCCGCTCCAGTCGGCGGAGGCGATGGGGGCGGAGGGAAGGCAGGCGAGCAGCGACAGCAGCAGGAAGACGATGACGACCCTCGAGGCGCGATCCCTCATCCGCTGTGCCCTTCCATCCGGCCGCCGCAGCCTCGTGCCATTTAAGGCGGGAAACCCGCGCCCGCACCCTCTGGGGATATTCTAGGCCGGCCGGAAGGAGAGCGCCAGCTCCGCTACCCGCGCGCGCAGGTCGCGGCCCGGCCGGCCCGCGTGGACCTCGGCGATGAGGCCCGCCGCCTCCTCCATCTCGCCGGGCCCCATGCCGAGGTGGGTGGCCTCGGCGGTCCCCAGCCTCCCCCAGGCGTCGATGAAGATGCCGGCCTCCTCGAGGTCGCGGCAGAGCGTCCCGGCGGCGGGCGGCTCCAGGTCCAGCAGCACCTGGTGCGAGGCGGTGTAGCCGCGCTCGCGGAAGCGCACCGGCACCCCCAGGCGGTCCAGGGCTCCCGCCAGGGCGCGGGCGTTCTCCACCACCCGGGCGCCGTAGGAAGGATCTTCCATCATCTCCTCCAGGGCGAGGCCGAGGGCGGCGATGCGGTTGAGGTGGGGGTTGTCCACCAGGGCGATGCCCGCCTCCAGGTCCAGCTCGAGCATCCGCCGCAGGGCATGCGCGAGCCGCGGGTCCGCGGTGAGCGCGAGGCCACCCTGGGGGCCGAAGAAGGTCTTGTGGGTGCTGCCGACGAGCACGTCCGCGCCCTCCCTCAAAGGGTCCTGGAATTCCCCGCAGGCGATGAGGCCGAGGACGTGGGAGCCGTCATAGACCAGGAGGCAGTCGTGGCCGCTCTCCTCCAGGCCCCTCCTTATCTCCGCCACGGGGTGGGGGAAGGGGATGAAGGAGGCGCCGAGGAAGGCGAGCCTCGCCCCCTCGCGCGTGACGGCCTCCACCGCCGCCTCCGCGTCTATCTCCAGGCTGCGCGTGTCGGCGGGGATGGCGATGCGGCGGCGCCGGAACTTCTCCAGGCCGAAGGGATAGCCTCCGGCGGAGAAGGGGAGCATGGCCACGACATCGCCGGGAGCGGTGAAGGCGGAGAGGCAGGCGAGCACGCAGAGGTTGCCGGAGAGGGGGGTGACCAGGGCATGCCCCGCGCCGAACAGCTCGCGCGCGAGCCCTTCTGCGGCCGCGGCGATCTCGCGCGCGCGGCGGGAGCCCCCGTAGCCGGCGTCCAGGTACCTGCCGGCGAGGTCGCTGGCCAGGGCGGTGCGCACCCGCGGCGAGAGGAAGTTCTCCGAGGCCACGAGGTTGAGCCCGCTCGCCCGCAGCTCCTCGTGCTCCCTCAGCAGACGCTCGATCCTCGATCCCGGCATGCTCCCCCCTATAAGAAGGGGTCAGGTCTTGGATCTTGAATATTCTACCATTATATACCAGTAGCGTGATCTGGTAACCGGCAATGCAAGCCTCAAGACCTGACCCCATAACTTGCGTCAGTCGATGAGCTTGAACATCTTCCTGGGGGCGCCGCAGATGGGGCACTTCTCGGGGGCCTCGCCCTCCACGGTGTTGCCGCACACCTGGCATACGTAATAGGCGGTCTCCTCGTTGCTCCCCAGGTTGTCCAGGGCCTTCTGGTAGAGGCCGGCGTGGATCTCCTCCACCGCGTTGGCGTTGGCGAAGGAGATGTAGGCGGGGTCGTTCCCCTCCGCCTTGGCCTCCTCCATCATCTTCGGGTACATGGCCTTGAACTCCGCCGTCTCCCCCTCGATGGCCTGCTTGAGGTTGTCCGCCGTGGAGCCGATGCCCCCCATCACCCGCAGGTGAGCGTGGGCGTGCACCGTCTCCGCGTCGGCGGCGGCGCGGAAGAGCCTCGCCACCTGAGCGTATCCCTCCTCGTCCGCCTTGGCGGCGAAGGCCAGGTACTTGCGGTTGGCCTGGGATTCCCCGGCGAAGGCTTCCTTAAGGCTGTCCATGGTGCTCACGGCTTACCTCCTCTGTCGAAACTTCCTTTCCTCAGGATTTTACCCACATGCGCGTAAATATATTGCCGGAATCACAAGCGGATCAACCATGACCTGGATCACGCCCTTCCCCACGAGCAGGAGGCCGTATTGCCGGAATCACAAGCGGATCAACCATGACCTGGATCACGCCCTTCCCCAGAAGTAAGAAGGCCGCCCGCAGGAGGCGGCCTTCGTCGGCCGGCGGCCGTCAGGTGCCGTCGTTGAAGAGGATGGTGCCGTTCTTGCCCACCGCCCAGACGTGGCTGCCGTCGAGCGCGTCCACTCCATTCAAGCCTTGCGTCGTGCCCGAGGCCTGGGCGTCCCAGGTGCCCGGACCGGTCCCACCGCCTCCACCGCCCACGTTGAAGTTCTTGCCGTTGGAGGTCACCTGGACGATGACGGGACCCCACCTGTGGAAGATATGGGTCACCTTGACCTGTACCGTGCCGGAGACCCCCGGCGGCACCTTGCACTTGATCTCGTCGTCTTTCCAGGAGGTGTATTCCGTCGCCGCCACCGAGCCGAACTTCACGCAGGAGTCGTTCTCGCGCGCGTCCCCGAAGCCCGAGCCCTTGATGGTGACCTCCGTACCCACCGCGCCCGAGGCGGGGGAGAGGGAGTCTATCTTCACCGCGTTGGCCAGGAGCATCTCCCAGCGCAGCGCGCCGTCCCATTTCACGTCGAAAAGCTCCAAGGACCAGTTCCACTCCAAGGTGCCGAACCACAGGTCGGCCTCGAACTCCAGCTCGATCCCCGCTTTGACCCCGATGTCCACCTCGATGCCCACATAGACCTTCCACAGGGGCGGGGTGGCGGTGTTGACGACCATGCGCACGTAGGGCTCGAGGTTGAGGTAGGGCCCGCATATGCCGTAGAGCTTGATGCCGAACTGGGGCCCGGCGTAGACCTTGACGTTTGCGTCGATGCTCCCGCTGGGGGGGCGTCCACTCGAAGGAGAAGCTCTTGCCGGTGTTGGTGCTCCACCTCGAGCCGTCGTAGGCCGCGCCGGCGTAAACGCTCCCCTTCTGCACCGCGCCGAAGGAGATCCCCGCCGAGACCGTGCCGTCCACCCCCACGTGCACGTTGATGTAGGGCACGAGTATCACCGGCACCGGCCCTATCTGCACGTCGATGGGAGAGAACACGTGCTCGACGACGTCCTTCTCGTAGGAGATGTTCTTGGTGACGGAGGCGGACCCCTTGATGTCCACCGTCTCCTCCACGGTGACGCCGAAGTCCACGCTCTTTATGTCTATCTCGGGCAGGACGTCGC
>JACVJD010000170.1 GCA_015711825.1 Candidatus Solincola daggyaiensis | reverse complement strand
AGCGCTTTATCCTCCATAACGCCCTGCCCGAGGACTGGGGAACGCAGTAGAGCCGCCCCCTCTCCACCGCCCGGATGGCCGCCTCCGCCACCTCGTCCGCGCTCATGCGGGCGTTCTCGAAGGTGGTGTGGGCGAACTCCGGCTCGAAGGGGTCGGTGTAACGCATGGTTTTGAGGAGGTTGGTGTTGAAGAACATGGGGCAAAGCACCGTCACCCCTATGTCCTCCGCGGCCAGTTCCTCCTTCAGGGTCTCGCTCAAGGAGATCACCGCCGCCTTGGTGGCGTTATAGGGCGCCATCTCCAGGAGGTTGAAGATGCCCGCCGCGGAGGCCACGTTGAGGATATGCCCGTGCCCCTGCTTTTTCATACGTGGAAGAAAATGGTGGCAGCCGTAGAGCATTCCCCAGAAGTTGACGGCGAAGATCCACTCCCAGTCCTCAAGGGGTATGTCGCCCACGTACCCCGTGGAGACCACGCCGGCGTTGTTCACCAGGAGGTCCACCCCGCCCCAGGACGTGAAGAAATGCTCGGCCATGGCGCCCCAGTCCACGGCGACCCGCACGTCCAGTTCGTATACCTCGCCGCTGCCCCCGGCGGCCGTCACCATGCCCAGGGTCTCCTCGGCCCCCTCAAGGTCGATATCCACCACCCCCACGCGGCAACCCCGTCGCGCCAGCGCCACCGCCATGGCCCGCCCCAGCCCCGAGGCGGCCCCGGTGATCACCACCCTTTTCCCTTCCAGCCTTCGCATAAGCACCTCCTGCTTCCGACCCGGATCCGGCCTTCCGCCGTCCCTTCGCTATCCCCCGGGCGCGGTCCGCACCATCCAACCATTACGCCCACAAGAGACCGGTTTTACGCGCCGTTCGCGCTCGCCCGCGTCGAAGCGCCGCGCTTTTCTCTCGCGGGCGAGTTGTGCGCTTTAAAGCCGACCCTGCTTCCCGGGATCATATCACTTACCCGCCCCGATAGCGTCGAGAAGTCTTTGAGGCATAGGCGGTCAGGACGGCCACCAGGCGGCGTAGGAGGCCGGGAAAGAGGCGGCGCATATAATAGAGTAGGTAGGCCTCGCGCCCCAGGATGACCAGGAAACGGTCCGCGATGATCGCCTCCACCACCTTTCTCGCCGCGTCCTGCGGGTCCATGCCCTTTTCCTCGAGCATGCGCTCGAACTTCTCCACCATCTTCTTCTGGCGCTCGCACCCCGGATAGGTCCGCGTTCCCGCCGCGATATTGGTGCTTACCGCGCCCGGGCAGACCAGGGTCACCCCCACCCCGTGGCGCCTGCACTCCGCCCACAGCGCCTCGGAAAACCCCGCCAGGCCGAACTTGGTGGTGGTGTAGGCGATATGAAAGGGGAGCACGACCAGGCTGGAGAGGGAGCCCACGTTGACCACGTGGCCCTCCCCGCGCTCCAGCATGCCGGGAAGGAAAAGACGGGTGCCGTAGATCTCTCCCATGAGGTTTACCCCGGTGATCCACTCTATGTCGTCTATGGGAAGGTTTACCAGTTCTCCCCCCACTCCCACCCCGGCGTTGTTCACCAGCACGTCCACGCGTCCCCACTCCGAGTGTACTTCTTCGGCCAGCCTCTCCATCTGCGCGCGCGAGGAGACGTCCGCCTTCTTCGCCAGGCAGCTCCTTCCCGCGCCCTCGATCAATGAGGCCGTCTCGCGCATGCCCTCCTCGTCGACGTCCACCAATACCAGGTCGCATCCCTCCCTTGCCAGGGCTATGGCGATGCCCCGCCCCAGGCCCGAGGCGGCCCCCGTAACCAGGGCTACCTTCCCCTTCAGCCAGTCGGGCCCCTTACCGCCGCGCCTTTTCAGTAAGCCCATTGTTTTCCTCCTTCGCCCCTCGCCGCTTCCGCTCTCCTCTTGTATACAGCTGCTTATATATGGCTCTTCGCCGCAAGCCGTTGGATTTCCGCTGCAAGGAGCGCTCCGGGGCGCGCCCATGCCTTGGCCGCCTGGTTTTTCCGGACGCGATCTCGTGATCTTCGTCTTGTTGCCCACGCTCCCGGGAGAGGAACCTTGCATGAACCATGCTAACGCAATCGCCGAACACCGGCCTCGGGAAGTTCCCGCTCATCCTTTCCTCGCTCTCTTTTTTCCCTTCCCTCAACACCTCGAGGCCGGAGGATACCCGGGGTGGCGGCGGGGAAAAACATACAAGGGAGTATTCATAATTCGTTCTCTCCCTGCTATGCTTGTTTTGCCGATCTTTCGGGAGGGGGCGCGAAGGCGGAGGACTGTACTTCGTGGGAGGGTGAACGTGGCGGAAAGGTGCCTCTTCTTCACCGGCTATCCGGGCTTCCTGGGGCGATGGCAGGTGCGCAGCCTCCTCGCAGACGATCCGCATGCGCGCTTCGACTTCCTGGTGCAGGAGAAATTCCTCTCCAGGGCCAGGGAGGACATCGCCGAGCTCGAGAGAGAGGGCAGGGCTGCGCCCGGCGCCCTGCGCGCCTTCCCCGGTGACGTCACCGACCCCCGACTCGGCCTCACGCCCGACCTCTACCGCGAACTCGCGGGGCGCGCCACCGAGGTCTGGCACCTGGCGGGCGCCTTCGACCTCTTCGTCCCCGAAGGCCTGGCCAGGAAGGTCAACTATTGGGGGGTTCGCCACGTCCTGAGCTTCTGTAAGGCCTGCCCCAACCTCAGCCGCCTCGTGCACTTCAGCTCGGTGGTGGTGCACGCGGAGCGCGAGGGCATCATCTACGAGGACGAGCTGGAGGCGGGGCAGGAGCTTCTCAACCATTATTTCGCCACCAAGTTCTGGGGGGAAGTGGAGGTGCGCCGCGCCATGGAGGAGGGCCTCCCGACCATCATCATCCGGCCCGCCGGCGTGCTGGGCGACTCCAAGAGCGGCGAGACGGACAAGTTCGACAACATCTACCTCACCTTCGGGGGGCTGAGGATACTCGGAAAGCTGAGGATCCCGCCCGTTTACCTGGGCGAGGGCAAGGCGCGTCCCAACTTCGTCCCCGTGGACTACATCGCCGACGCCGTCACGGCCATCACGCGCAACCCGGCCTCTATAGGTAAATGTTTCCATGTCGTGGACCCGGACCCGCCCACCGCTCGGGAGATGCTCGAGACCATCTACGAGCTCACGGTGGGGAAAAAGCAGGGCATCACCGTTCCGACTTGGTTGGTGGACCTTCTGGCAACCAGGTTCGGCTGGATATTCAAGCTGATCAGGATCCCCCCCGACTCCATGACCTACTTGAACCACGTCGGCATCTTCGACGCCTCCAACACCCTCGAGGCGTTGGAGGGCAGCGGCATCGCCTGCCCCCGCATCCGGGATTATTACCCCGTCCTCTACCGCTGGTGGCTGGCCAACCGCCATCGCCCGGATATGCGTCCCAAGATGTGAGGGTCGGGGGTAACGCGCAGCTCCAGCCCGCGCATCCGGAACCGTCACCCG
>JACVJD010000169.1 GCA_015711825.1 Candidatus Solincola daggyaiensis | reverse complement strand
TGCGCGTCTCCTCGGTGTCCTCGTCTCCCGCCTCCACCTCCAGGTCCACCTGGAGGTCTCCCTGGGAGAGACTCTCCAGGGCGCGGGTGAGCTTCTCGGTCTCCCGGGTCTGGTAGTCGCCCACCTTGCGCTCCCTCGCCTCTTGCTCCTTGCGGGAGGTGACGTCGGTGATGAGCTCGAAACACGACGACATCTCGCCTTCTTGGTTGAAGATGGGTAGGCTGGTGGAGTTTATGATCATCTCTTTTTCGCCATGATGCATGGGGAACTCGCCGTAGCTTGAAGTTCCTTTTTGAAAGGAGGATGCGCACAGGCAGTCTGCGGTTCCGCAGGCTCCATGCCCGAAGACGGCATGGCATTTATTTCCCTTTACTTGATGCATGCCCTTGCCGATGAACTCCAGACCGGCGGAATTGACGTACCTTATGTCGAGGTTGCGGTCGACGGTGAAGGTGGGCGCAGGACGTGAATCTATATAAGCGGTGAAGATATCGACGATGGAGTTTATTTCCTCAAGGATGGGGCGGAACTCAGTACCCACGCGCGCAGGGTCGGAGCGGTAGGCGAGGTCTCCGTTGGTGACCTCGCGGTAAACCGCCGCGGCCTCGTCGCCGATCTGCTTTACTTCGCACGAGATGGAGCGGCCGAGCAGGAGAAAGAGAACCACAACCACCAGAAGAGAAAGGCCCATAGCCGCTATCATGACGTTGCGAAAGCGGGAGACGGAGGCGTTTACGTCCTCCAGGTAAACGCCGGTGCCGATGATCCATCCCCAGGGCTCGAAGGACTTCACGTAGGAGATCTTGGAGACGATCCTGGAGGCGTCGTTTTTGTACTGCCACATGTATTCCGAGAATCCCTCCCCGTCCTTGCGGCATATCTCCACGAAGTCCATGAAAAGCCTTTTGCCGCGCGGATCCTTGTTCTCCGAGAGGTCCTTGCCCTCGAGCTCCGGCTTGAAGGGGTGCATGACCATCGTCGGCGAGAAGTCGTTGATCCAGAAGTAATCCGCGGAGTCGGGGCCGTAGCGCATGCCGCGCACCGTTTCCAGGGCCGCCAGCTGCGCCTCCTCGCGCGTGACCTCGCCCGCTTCCTCGAGCCGCCAGTAGAAATCGAGCACCGACCACGCGGTCTGGGTCTCGCTCTTGGTAGCCTCTTTCTTCGAGGAAAGCAGGTTGTCGTGCATCTGGGGGATGATCCACGCGAAAACCACCAGGACGAACATGAAGACCATGGCTACTCCCAGCAGGAGGATCTTCCCCCTTATGGTCCTGATGCCCGCCGATACCTTTGTCGCTAATGACCTCATTCCCCACCTCCGACCGATCTTCCACAACCGAAAATACCTACACTTACGTCCTTTACATGGTTCGCGGTGGTTCGTTACCGCAGCCACGCTATTTTCCTCTCATCTTCAAGTACGCGGCGCGGAAAAAGCGAAAGCCATCACGCCCCACGAGGTTTTCTTACTGAGCAAGGGGCGCCTAGACATCGTCGTTTCGGTTTAGCGGATGCGGACAATAGGTTGAAAAAGGCAATTCTCGGCGTATGACGGCTATGCATGGCGGCTATTCTTGTCCGCGAGCATATCCGCGAGCATATCCGATACTCCATGCAGCTGCGAGATGAGACGAGAGGTCATATCGCGCGGGCTTGACCTATGCCGCTGGAGAGCCTTTTCTCAGCCCTGCACCAGGGAGATGACGCGGGAGGCTATCTCCCGCAGGGGGACCACCTGCTCCGCGGCGCCCCTCTCGATGGCCGCCTTGGGCATGCCGAAGACCACGCAGCTGCGCTCGTCCTGGGCGATGGTGCGGGCGCCCGCCTCGCGCATGGCCAGCAGCCCCTCCGCTCCGTCCGCCCCCATGCCGGTCATGAGCACCCCCACGGCGTTCACCCCCGCGTACTCGGCCACGGAGTGGAAGAGCACGTCCACGCTGGGACGCTGATGGTGGACCATGGGGCCGCCTTTGATCTTCACGAAGTAGCGCGCCCCGCTGCGGCGCAGCACCATGTGACGGTTGCCGGGGGCGATGAGGATGACCCCGGTGCGCACGGCGTCCCCGTCCGCGGCCTCGCGCACCTCCATGGCGCACAGCTCGTTCATGCGCTGGGCGAAGGAGCGCGTGAAGCCCTCGGGCATGTGCTGTACGATCACCGTTCCCGGCCCCCCCGGGGGAAAGAGGGTGATGACCTCGCGGATGGCCTCCGTCCCCCCCGTGGAGGCGCCGATGGCCACGATCCTCTCCGTGGTCCGGAGCATGGATAGACGCCGCGGCGGCGCGGCATCGGGCGCGGATCCCTTATCCCTCTCCCGCGCCCTTATCGCGGCCATATCCGCCTGGGCGGCGGCCTTGATGCGGTCGATGAGCTGGAGGGTGATGTCCTCCACGGAATAGGACCCCCCGGGCTTGGTCATCACCTCCACCGCCCCCAGCTCCAGAGCGCGCATGGCGGTCTCGCTTCCCTGGGGGGTGAGGGAGGAGACCACCACCACCGGCAGGGGATGGTGGCGCATGAGCTTTTCCAGGAAGGTGATGCCGTCCATGCGCGGCATCTCGATGTCCAGGGTGATGACGTCGGGTCGCAGCCGCACGATCTTCTCGCGCGCGATGTAGGGATCGGGGGCGGCCCCCACCACGGTGAGGTCGGGGTCTTTCTCCAGCTCGCGCGAGAGTATCTGGCGCACCACCGCGGAGTCGTCCACCACCAGGACCTTTATCTTGCGCTTGGGGTATGTTCCTTCCGCTTGCATTGCCAACGCTCACATCTCCTCTACCATGACTTGCAATGCACGCCTCTTAGAAAGCTGCGGTTACCGACACTCCCGGACCGATCGCTCTCGCTCTGGGTGAGGAAACGCCGCCGTCTCGCCCGCCTCTCGCATAACGGTTCCGGCGATCTTAAGACGATGCTCACACCTCCGATCTTTGGGGCTTGCGATAGACGGCGGGGCACACGTAACGCAACCCGTGCTCCTCTCCCGTGAGGCTTTCGGAGTGCCCCACGAAGAGGTAACCTCCGGGGCGCAGGATGTCGCGGAAACGCCGCACCAGCTCCATCTTCGGCCCGCGCTCGAAATAGATCATCACGTTGCGGCACATGATGAGGTCGAAGGGGCCGCGCATGGGCCAGGGGTCGAAGAGGTTGAGGTAGCGGAACCGCACCAGCCGTTTGACCTCCGGGGAGACGGAGAACATGCCGGAATCGCCGTCCTCGGCGAAATAGCGCTTGCGGTATAAGGGCTGGCACTTGAACACCGGCTCCGGGGGGTAGAGCCCCTCCACGGCCGCGGAGAGGGCGCGGGTGGACACGTCGGTGGCCAGGATGAGCACGTCGCGCGCCGCGATATCGGGGATATTTACCAGCAATTCCATGGCCAGGGAATACGGTTCCTCGCCGCTGGAGCAGCCCGCGCTCCAAAACCTCAGCTTGCGCCGGTCTTTTTCCAGCGCCTCGGGAAGGAAGGTCTCGCGCAGGAATCGGAAGTG
>JACVJD010000168.1 GCA_015711825.1 Candidatus Solincola daggyaiensis | reverse complement strand
CTCAATTTGGTGGCCGTGCTGGTCATCGCCTGCCCCTGCGCCCTGGGGCTCGCCACCCCCACCGCCATCATGGTGGGAACGGGCAAGGGCGCGGAGCTGGGGATCCTCATCAAGGGCGGCGAGGTGCTGGAGCGGGCGGGCAAGCTCGACGTGGTGGTCTTCGACAAGACCGGCACCCTCACCTGGGGACGGCCGGTGGTGACGGACGTGATAGCGGTGGGCGGGATGGGAGAGGATGAACTGCTGGCGCTGGCGGCTTCGGTGGAGAAGGGAAGCGAGCACCCGCTGGCCCAGACCCTGGTGGAGGAGGCGCGGGCCAGGGGACTGGCCCTGGACGAGGCCAGGGAATTCCAGGCCTTTCCCGGCAGGGGGGTGGCCGCCAGGTTGGGCGAGAGGGAGATAAGGCTGGGCAACGCCGCCTTTATGGCCGAGAGCGGAGTCTCCACCCTGGAGCTGGAGGGGGTGGCGGAAAAGCTGGCGGGCGAGGGAAAGACGGTGGTGTACGTCATCGCCGACGGCACGGTAAGGGGAACGGTCGCGGTGGCGGATACCATCAAGCCCACGGCGGCGGCGGCGGTGCGCTCCCTGCGCGACATGGGGGTGGAGGTGGCCATGATCAGCGGCGACCGTCGCTCCACCGCGGAGGCCGTGGCCAGGGAGGCGGGCGTGGACCGGGTGCTGGCGGAGGTGTTGCCGGCCGACAAGGCGGCGGAGATAGAGCGCATCCAGGCGGAGGGGAAGGTAGTGGCGATGGTGGGGGACGGCATCAACGACGCGCCGGCGCTGGCGCAGGCGGATATCGGCATCGCCGTGGGCAGCGGCACCGACGTGGCCCTGGAGGCCTCCCATATAACCCTCATCTCCGATGACCTGCGCAAGGTGGCCACGGCCATCTCGCTCTCCCGCTCCACCCTTCGCACCATCAGGCAGAACCTCTTCTGGGCCTTTTTCTACAACGTCATCGGCATACCGCTGGCGGCGGGGGTTTTGTATCCGGCCTGGGGGATCCTGCTCAACCCCATATACGCGGCCGCGGCCATGGCTTTCAGCTCCGTATCCGTGGTCGGCAACTCCCTGCGCCTGCGCCGTTTCCGCGAGGAATGGGCTCCTTTCCAGGGCAGCGCAGCCGGCCATGACGGCGGTGTCGCAGCGAGAGAACGGGGGCGGAGAGGAGGAGGGGAGATGTTCGGCAAAGCCGTCGACCCGGTGTGCGGCATGAGGATCGACAAGAGGAACGCCGCGGCGACGTCCGAGTACGGCGGAAAGACCGTCTATTTCTGCAACCGGGCATGCAAGGAAGAGTTCGACAGGGATCCCGAAAAATATATCTCGCGCGCGAAGGGCTAGGTGTCCGGCGGAGAGCATCGCGGTATGCGGAGGCGGCCGGGTTCGGTCGCCATTATCGCTCTCGCCGCTCTCCCGGTGGATGGCGAGGCGCTTGCGACCTATGGGCTCGCAAACGCTTTCGCGGGGGAGGAAAGGGGCCGCTTGACGGCCCGGGTCTGTGTCTGGGGGAGCGAGGCTCGCGAAAGGCCGAGGTTTGATCTATGCTGGAAAAGGCGCGATGCGCCTTTGCGCCGGCCGGAGAAGGGGTATCCCCCACCGCGGGGATTGCCGGCTGCCGCGGGTGCTCGCAAGGGACGAAGGGGGCCCCCGAAGGCCGGCCGTCGCGGGCAAGCCGGGGGGTGGGTATCAAGGTGTGCCGCCCACGGGAGGTGCAGGTTGAAAGGGGATGAATTCGAGGCGGGGCGGGCGCCCGCCGAACTCTCGGAGCATCTGGGTCTGCGCGCCGCCGCGCGCAGAAGGGCGGAGGAGGGAACGGTGGTGTCGGTGCACGGCGAGATGGCGAAGGTGCTGGTGCGGCGCGGCCGCGCCTGTGAGGGCTGCGGCTCCTGCTGCGTGAAGCTTGACCAGGAGACCATGTTGGCGGATGCCTTCAACCGTGAAGGGGCCGAGCCGGGAGACCGCGTGCTGGTGGATCTCCCGGAAAATCTTTCCATCCGCGCCGCCTATATCCTTTACGGGGTGCCGCTGATGTTTTTCCTTGCCGGCCTGGGACTGGGCGCCTTGATCAGTTCCGCCGCTTTGGGAGGAGGATTCAGCGCTCCCCTGTCCCTGGCCTGCGCCTTCGGCCTGCTCGCGGCGTCCTTTCTCCTCATCTCGCGAGTTTACCGGCCGGGTTCGCGCGCCGCGGCGCGTTACCGACCGGTGATCACCAAGGTGTTGGGCCCCAGGGGCGAGGCCGGGGATTAGGGCTTAAGTCCCCTGGGGACTGAACCTACCTTGGGTAGCGGCCACAGTCGGGCACCAGGGGCCAGGCCCGGATTCAAAACCCATGTTCCTGGAGATCCTGGTCGATGGTCGGCTTGCTCTCGCTGCGCACATGAAGCCGCCGCCCAACGAAGGGGGCTCCGCAAGCGTGTCCTCGCCCGTGCCGGCCCGGCCGTCGGGATGGCGGTGGTTGCCTTTGGATTGCCTCGAGCACGGCTTGACGCCCCTTTGCTCGACCGCGAGACATCTTGTTCGGCTTGATTCGTCGGGCTATACACGGCATTTTCGCATCCGATGTTGAAGCCCATCGCGTAGGGGATGCCGCAGGAAAAGCTTCATGGGGTGGCACCCGAGCGCCCTCACCCCTGACCGCCTTATGGTCATCGCTTCTATGTTTATGCCGGCCGTTGCCGCGGCACTCGAACTCGCAGCAAGCCGAACGGCGATAAGCGAGGGATCGCTTAGGGAAACGAACTGGCGCCGGCGGTGTGCCTCCTTGTAAGCCGCTCCTCGTTACTACGTGATATACTTTGGGGGCAAGGGGGTGAAGCGCATGATGGAAGCGTTCTCGGCAGTGGAGGCGGAAGGCGTACCCAAACCCGGAGGCCCGTATTCACCGGCGATCATCTGGGATAAACTGGTTTTCGTATCCGGGCTGCTGGCCGTGAACCCCGACGGCAGAAAAGTGGTCGGGGACGTGCGCGAGGAGACCATGGTGGTGCTGAAGAATCTCAAGCGACTCCTGGAGGAAGCCGGAAGCGGGATGGATAGGGTGCTTGCGGTGAACGTCTACCTGGCGGATATCGAGGATCTGCAGGCGTTCAACGAGGTCTACGAGGAGTTTTTCCGACTTCCTTATCCCTCTCGCTCGGCGGTGGGGGCCGCGGTTCCGGGCGGGTTCAGGGTGGAGCTCTCCGCCATCGCGTGCCGGGAATGACGGCGGAGCGTGTCGATGGCATGATCCGCCAGGCGGAAAACCGGCAAGAAGCCATGGACGCAGCGCTTTGTGGGCGATCCGGCAGGCGTTCACGCTTTTACTCATGCCTCCGATCGACCACGCGTGAGGCCGGATAGTCCGGGGCGGAGGCGGATAGGCGGGAAGGGACGTGAGGGATGCGCCGTGAAGGGCATCCCGGACATGGACGATAAGGGAGAGAGATGAGCAAGGTCTCGGTGGTTGCGGCAGGCGAGGACTTGGAGGAGGCGGTGGGACGCGCCTTCGGCCCCTTCGGCGGCGTAAAGGAGGTATTGGGCGGCAGGAAGGGCGTCTTCATAAAGGTCAACGCGGTGGATTATAAATCCCACAGCTATAGCGATCCGGCGGTGGTCTCGG
>JACVJD010000167.1 GCA_015711825.1 Candidatus Solincola daggyaiensis | reverse complement strand
CTGCAAATGTAAATATAGTGGAGGAGATGGTAAATCTTATAATTGCCCAAAGGGCTTTTGAATTTAATACAAAGGGTATAACGGCTTCGGATGAGATGCGGACACTTCCTTGGTGGCTGCAGCGAGCCTGCTGGACGCGCGCGGCATTCTAAGCGGCATGCGCACCTTGGCCGAAAACTTCGGTGTGGTGGACCTCGATGCGCAATTTGCGGCGGCGGAAAAGACTCTCGGATTCTCGATCACAAAAGACCTTGTGCCTGCTCTCGGAAACGAGGTTGCGCTGATTGTGAATTCCATTCGCATGTCCGGAGGAATTCCGCAGGTGGACGCCGCGTTGGCGGTGAGTGTCGCCGACGACCAGCGCATGAAAACCGTCCTGCTCGCGCTGGAAAGCGAGCGCGCCCAGGGAGAGGCCATGAACCTGGGAAGAGACGACGTCCCCACCCTGTGGGAGCTTGCCGCCGCACTCTACCGCCACGCAGGCAAGAAGGAGAAGTTCATCAGCATCAACGCCACCCTCGCCCGCGCGGCGGTCAGGGTCCTCTCCCGCTTGGGCCTCTCCCCCCTGGAGCCCCAGCACCTGGAGATCGCCCTGCGAGACTACGTTTTCGACAACTCCAAGGCCAAGGAGATACTGGGCTGGAATCCCTCCCGCGACGATATCGAGGCGGCGAGGGAGGCCTATGACTGGTACGTCGCGCACGCCACGTCTTGAGGAGAACCCGGAGCCGGAAAGGAGTGACGCGGAAATGGCGAAGGAGAGAAAAGTCAAAGCCGCGGTGATGACCGCGGTGAACGAGATGGAGGTCAGGCACTTCCCCTACCCCGAGGTGCCCGACGACGGCGCGGTGGTGAGGATGAAGATGTGCGGCATCTGCGGCACCGACAAGCACATCTTCGCCGGCATGCCTCCCTCCGACCTCATCGCCAGGCCTCCCATCATCCTGGGCCACGAGAACCTCGGCGTCATCGAGGAGATAGGGGAAAAGGCGAGGACGGCCATGGCGGCGCAGGGCGGGGAGCTGAAGGAGGGGGACCGCGTGACCTGGTACGCGGGCATCCCGTGCGGGGAATGCTGGAACTGCCGCTTCCTGCCCTCGAACCACGCCGCCACCCTCTGCCTTTTCGCCAAAGGTTACGGGCAGAATATGAGCGCGGACCAGCCTCCCCACCTCTTCGGGGGCTACGCCGAGTACTGCTACCTCGTCCCTGGGGTGTGGGTGTACAAGATACCCGACGACATGCCCGACGAGGTGGCCGTGCTCACCGACATCTTCGCCGCCACCGTGGGCGTGCGCAAGGGCATGATGCCCTATCCCGTCCTCAAGGAAGGTTTCGGGCCCGGGGACACCGTGGCCGTCCTGGGCGACGGCCCCATCGGAATGGCGGCGGGCATCACGGCATGGCTGGCCGGGGCTTACAGGATCTTCCTCGTGGGCGGAGTGAAGCGGCGTCTCGCCCTGGCGGAGGAGCTGGGCGTCTTCGACCACATCATCGACATCAACGACATGCCGGATCCCCTGGAGCGTTCCTTCCATGTCAGCTCGCTCACCCCGGGCAACGCCGGGGTGGACATGGTGGTGGAATGCGCGGGCGTGCCCGATGCCGTCCCCCAGGGGCTGGGCCTGCTGCGCCGCGGCGGCACCTTCATCGAGCTCGGCAACTTCTTCGATTCGGGAGAT
Source organism: Candidatus Solincola daggyaiensis (assembly GCA_015711825.1). Classification (GTDB taxonomy): domain Bacteria; phylum Actinomycetota; class Geothermincolia; order Geothermincolales; family RBG-13-55-18; genus Solincola_B; species Solincola_B daggyaiensis. Next base: position 1,922 of record JACVJD010000167.1, on the reverse strand, counting down.
ACCGTCATCAATCCCTTCGCCCACCTGTGCTTCAAGGACGTCATACTCATCGGTCAGTGGTCCTGCCCTCCGCAATCCTTCGACAACGCCCTCAAGCTCATGGAGATGGCCCTGAAGCGGGGGGTGCCCCTGCACAAATTGGTCACCCATCGCTATACCCTCGAGGAGGCGGCGCAAGCCCTGCGCAGCGACGAGTACATGAAAGGCGTGATCGTGCCGGGGTAAATACGGCAGCTGCAGGCTGAAAAGATGCATGTGCGGGAGGTGACGGCATGAACGTGACCCTGGTCGGGCAGAGCACCTTGCTCATAGAGATGTCGGGCGTTTCCATGCTCACCGACCCCTGGTGGGGGCGGTACGAGTTCATGCGCGGGGCGCCCATGGCCTTAAACCCCGAGGGCCTGCCGGTCCTCGAGCTCATGCTCGTATCCCACAACCATATCGATCACTTCTGCCCCGCCGCCGTTGACCTCGCCCGCCGTCTGGGGACCACGATCATCGCCTCTCCCCGGGCCGCGCGACGGGCGCGCAGGCGAGGCATCGCCGATGCCGTGTCCGTTACCCCCGGAGAAAGAGTGGAGCGCCGGGGGTTGACCGTGCACGCCGTGCCCGCTTTTCACCCCTTCGCCAAGGACGCCGTGGGCTTCGTGGTGGAGGGCGAGAAGGTCTTCTACTTCTCCGGCGACACCCGTTATCATCCCGCCCTCGTGGAGTCCCTGGGACCTTTTCACATCGACGTGGCCTTCGTACAGGTCGCCTGCTCGCGTTATCCCCTGGTGGGCGAAGACGGCATGGACCTCGCGGGGGCGGCGCGCCTGCTGGGCGAGGTGAAGCCGAGGCTGGCGGTTCCCATCCATTACCAGGTGAAGGGAAAGACGCTCTCAGCCGAAGAGCTCGCGGCGTGGGATCCGCCTTGCGGGAAAGCGGTGCTCGAGCCGGGCGTGGCGACTTCACTCTAGCCAAGAAGAGGCGGCGGGTATGTTGGGGAATCCCGGGAGCATAGATTATCGGCCGCCGCCAGGATTTGGCGCCGCGCGGAGCGGTACTTGCGCGAGAAAGGAGAGCGCGTTGGGCAAGCAAGAGGTCATGCGCCGTATGGGTGAGGATAAGCTCATCGCCGTGGTGCGCCTGGGCGAGGATCCGGAGACGATACTGCGCGCCTGCCGCGCCCTGGTGGAAGGGGGAGTGAAGATCATCGAGGTGACCGCCGACAATCCCCGCGCGCCCGAGGTGGTGCGCTCACTGCGCGCGGAAAGCGGGGAATCCCAGTTGATCGGCGCCGGTACGGTGCTCGACGCCTCCGCCGCCGCGGAGCTCATCGCGGCGGGAGCGGAGTTCATCGTCTCCCCCACGTTCATCGCCGAGGTCCTGGAGCGCTGCGCGGCGTCCGGGGTCGTCTGCGTTCCCGGAGCCCTCACGCCCACCGAGGTGTGGAAAGCCCACCGGCGTGGGGCGGACGCGGTGAAGGTCTTCCCCGCCTCCCTGGTCGGTCCGTCCTACCTGCGCAGCATCTCCGCTCCCCTGCCCGGGATACGCCTCATTCCCACCGGGGGGGTGGACGAAGACAACCTGCAGGACTTCCTCCGGGCCGGCGCCTTCGCGGTGGGCATGGGGGGAGCCCTTCTGGATACGGAAGCGGTAGCGCGGGGCGATTGGGAGAGCATCACCAGCCGGGCGCGCTCCCTGGTGGAGAAAGCGAGGGGGGCATAGGGAAAACGCTGCGGGGCGCATATGGTACAGGCCGCGTCCTCATTTCCAGGCGAGGATGCGCCCACAGGTGAAGAGACGATCTTGTTTGATGTGACTACGGAGTGAGGGTGAGCGGGAAGTCCGATGGAGGAAGCCGCAATCCCGGCGGCGGGGCCCAGAAGGAGGAGCGATGGCGGTGGATGGGAACCTTGATGCCGTCCTGAGGGGAAAGA
>JACVJD010000166.1 GCA_015711825.1 Candidatus Solincola daggyaiensis | reverse complement strand
CCTGGCGCGGGGGCCGGTTTCCCTCACCCGCCAGATGACCACCAGCATGCCCAGGACGGCGAGAGCGAAAAGCATGAGCAGGGATAGGCGGTAGTCGGGGATATCCGCCGAGCCCTTTTTCAAGGCCTCCATGCCCAGGGGTATGATCAAAGAGCCGATGTTGCCTAAGGCCATCAGCGTTCCCACCGCCGATCCCGCGAACACCGGTCCGATCTCCTCCATCTCCGCCACGATGGTGAAGGTAACCGGCAGGGCGGAGAGCAGAAAGAACCCGAGCAGGAAGGCGCCCGCGAGGTTGAGAGCCTTAATGCCCACGAAACCGATGAGGAACCCCATGGGTACGGTGATCGCCGCGGCCATGATCAGGAAGGGCTTGCGAAGGCCTATCCTCTCGGATAGGCCGGGCAGTATGCCCGCCCCGATGATGCCGCCGATGATAAGGGCGCTGGCCACGAAGGAGGCGAAGCTGGAGGAAAAGCCGTGGTAGCCGATGATCTTCTCCATGGTCACGGTCAGGCCCACGAATGCCCCGTAGCCGATGAGGGATACGAGAGCAAGCGCCTGGAAGGTGGGGGCGCCCAGGAAACGCTTGAGGGCCGCCAGGACCCCCAGCTTCGCTTCCTCCGGCACCGGCCCGGAAGGCGTGGGAGGCTCCTCGCGGGCGAGGATGATGAAGAGCACCGTGGAGGCGGCCATGACGGCGGCGAAGACGGTGAGCACGCGGTTGACGCCGTTGGTCATCAGCGCGAGGTCGGTGGTGTCCTCTGGGATGCCGGCGATGGCCGTCACCAGGGGTATGCCGATGGCGGAACCGAGATAGAAGAAGACGGTGACGATGCCGATGGCGGTGGCCCGCGCCTCCTCCAGGAACCACTTTATGGGCATCTTGGACATGTTCACCAGGATGAAGACGGCCCCTCCCCCGATCACCGCCTGACATACCAAGATTATCCAGTACTGGGCCTTGCCCGAGATGCCCAAGTGGGGCACCACCGCCCTGAGGATGCCCGTCAGGCTTATCACCACCGCGCCCAGCGCCACCGTGAACTTAAAGCCGCGCTTATCGGCCATGTCGCCCGCCAGCGAGCCGAGGAAAACGAACATGAGCGGCCCCACCAGGGCCAGGAGCCTGACCAGCCCGGAGCCCACCCCGAAGACCTTCTCTACGCTGCTCTCGATGGGGGCGAAGCTGATCCACAGAAAAGCCTGGACGCAGAGGACCAGGCCGAAGGCCAGCAACACCACCCAGCGATATCCGTATGTACGGTAACCCCTATCCTGCGCGGTGGCTTCCATCACTATCCTCCTTCTATGATCCGTCTCCGCCGGTAAAGGCATGCCCAAGCGCCGTCCGGGCGCGAGCGCTCACAGCATCACCGCCATGTAAGCCCCGCCGACCATCACCACCACTCCAACTACCTTGAGCGCGGTGATGGATTCCTGGGGGGAGCTCCAGAGGGCGAACTGGCTGATAAGGATACCTGCGATAACCTGGCCCGCCAGTTGCAAGACGTTGGTGGCGCCCGCCCCTATGCGAGGGATGATGACCGCGATGGCCAGCACCAGCGCGGCTCCCATGGCCCCGGCCAGCAGGAGCAGCGGGTTGATTTCCTTAAGCCTGGTGACCGCGGCGCGGCCCGGGCTGGCCAGCCAGATGATCACCGCCACCACCGCGCCGATGACCCAGAAGGCCGCGTTGGCGGCGCGGGCGTTCTCGATCTTCTGGCCCACGTCAGCGTTCATGGCCAGGTGGACGGCGATTACAAACCCCACCCCGAAAGCCAGCAGGTAGTAAAGGCTTTTGTTCAAGGCATACCCTCCCCTCTCGTCCTGCAGATGGATCGCGGCCCAATGTAGCGCTTCAGCCCGTTCAGCGCCGCTTGATCTCGCATACCGTGCGCATCTCTTGGTGGTCTGGCGAATCCGACAGAAAGCTTGCTGCGCTTCATCCTTCGGCGTATCAGCGCATATCGTCCAGGCTCACCTCCCGCCCCTCCCGCGCCGAGGTGATGGCCGCCGGCGCGAACTGCAACACCCTTCGCCCCTCCGCCGGCATGCGTCACGTCAGCGCATATCGTCCAGGCTCACCTCCCGCCCCTCCCGCGCCGAGGTGATGGCCGCCAGCGCGAACTGCAACACCCTTCGCCCCTCCGCCGGCGATAGGCGGGGCTGCGTTCCCGCGCGCAGGGCATCAAGGAGGTGCCGGGTGGAGTCGCGGAAACTGGCTCCCCAGTCCGCCTCCAGGTCCGTGAAGGCGGTCAGCTTTCCCTCTCTATAGAGGAGCAGGGGCGGGATATCCAGCATGTTGCCGTGACCGCGCGTCACCCAGATGACCCCCTCCGTTCCCGTGACCTCCACGCGGTCGTCGGCGGCGTAGTAATCGGATTTTATATAGAGGTCGTATGCCCAGGTGAAGTCGATGCTCCCGAAGCCGCCGCTTTCGCGGTGTTTCCAGATGCAGATGCTGGGAGCGTCCACGCAGCGGCCTTCTCCCAGGGGCAGCGGCTCCATCCAGCAGAACACCTTCTCCACCTCGCCCATCAGGTACAGCGCGACGGAGAACTTGTGATAGCCGTCATCGAACACGAAGGGGCCGCCGCCGCACGTGCTCTCGTCCACCCGCCACGCCCAAGCCTCCAAGGGCACCTCCCATCCCCCCGCCGCGGAGCCCGAGAGGGTGCGCATGCGTATGTTGAGGGGCCGGCCGATGGCGCCCTCCTCGATGAGCCGCTTCGCCTTGACCACGGGGGGATAGAAGACGAAGTTCTCGTAAACGCGCAGCACCACCCCCGTTTTTTCCGCTGCCGCCGTGATCTCGTCCATCTCCGCCAGGTTCATGGCGGGGGGTTTCTGCAGCGACACGTGCTTTCCCGCCTCCGCCGCGGCCACCGCCATCTCGCGGTGCAGGTGGTGGGGGGTGAGTATCTCCACCAGGTCGATGGCAGGGTCTTCCAGCAACTTGCGGTAATCGTCATAGGCGCGCGGTATCCCGTACTCGCGACGCCGCGCCTCGAGTCTTTCCTCGCTCACGTCCGCCACCGCCAGGACGGCGGCGTCCTCTCTCCCCTGGTAACCGCGCATGTGCAGGTCGAAGATGCGCCCACACCCGATGATACCTACCCCTATAGCATCGACGTTCATAGCAGCCTCCCCCTGGGAATCGCTCTCGCCGTGTAGGTAGGCGGAACGACGCGGCCGAGACATAAGAAGCATACCACGAAAACGCCCTTTGGGAGCCGCTCCGCTCTTGTCACGAACCCGCCGTTTACGTGTTCATGCGCTTCCGCCATGGTCATCGCGTGTCGCCCCGACGGGTCCGGAGAGAATGCGCCCTCTCCAACCATCGCTTAGCCTCTCGGCAACTGCGCCTCTCCCTTGCGCGCCACGACACACGAGTAAACTTGCGAATCTCCACCCATCGCTTAGCCCCTCGGCAACTGCGCCTATGCCATGCAGCGGCTGAGGGTAGGCAGGCCTTTCCCCTTCGCCGCATGGGATAAGCCTCCCGGCACCTATGCCGGCGCGCTTGTCTATATAGGCATGATCTCGATGGGACCGGTCACCTCGGTCAGCACCTCGAAGCCCTCTATTTCGGCGGGGATCCTAGTCTTGAGAGTGGGGTCGTCGCTTTCGATGTAC
>JACVJD010000165.1 GCA_015711825.1 Candidatus Solincola daggyaiensis | reverse complement strand
GGATGGGTGCTAGATTAACGGCGAAGGCGTGCAGGCGCGGAGCGGATCTCGGGAGGGGTTTTCATGGCGCATTATGACCACCGCGAGGAGGAGTCCTGGAGCAGGTTCAAGTTCAACTTCCCCTATACCGAGGGGTTGATGAGGCTGCGCGAGGAGGTTCTGGGAAAGACCGACTTCGATCCCAGCGTGCTCTGGGTGTGGGGGACCATGCAGGCCATGGCGGTCATACGCGTCCTCAAGGCCTGCGAAAGGGAGTTCGGCGAGGAAGGCCAGCGGGTGGTGAGGGAGGCCCTGGTGGAGGTGGGCAGGGACGTGGGCCGCCAGATGATGGGGGGGCTGGAGCGCCCGGAGGGCATGAGCGACGCCGAGATGGCCAGCTTCTTCGCCACCGTGGTCAACTGCGTCGCCTACGCCTCGCTGGAAAAACCGAGCATCGACTCCGAGGACGAGGTGAGCTTCCATATCCTCTGGTGCCCGCACCAGGATTGCTATTCCGCCTTCGACTGCCGCGTGCAGCGCTATTTCGTGCAGGGGATGCTGGAGGCGGTAAAGGAGAGGGGGCTGCTGGAGGGATGGCAGGTACGCTTCACCCAGACCATCCCCGCCGGAGCGGATACCTGCCGCTTCGTGCTCTGGCGCGCTCCCGATGACGAGAAGTCCCAGTGGGAGAAATACAGCGAGCAGCTGGAGAGGAAGGCCTTGGAGATGGCCAGGGAGGGTAGGCGCTGACCAGCCCGCAATCCATAGCCGCGGACGGCGGCTTTTGCGAGCAAGCGAAAGGTGTTTCACATGTCCATACTTGGATGGACAGTCATAGGATTTTTCGCGGGTCGGCTCGCCGGCATCGCCACCGAAACGGCAAAATAGGCTAAACAGCTGGAGATCGAGAGGATATGTCTCCTTCCTTACCATCGCTGGGGAAGCGGCAAATACGCCGCCCTCGGCCGGGATTATCCCTTGGATAAGGCGGCGGGGATCGACCCCTCCCGGCTGCCCCTGTTCCGGGAGCTCTTGCGGGCCGCGGGTGTGCAGAATTGCGAAATCGTGCCATGATAAGGGGCATAGGGATGGCTGTCCCCAGGGTTCGCTTTTTGCCGTTGAACGCTCCGGTATGAGCGTGGCCGTATCCTGAAAGGAGGGGGAATGAGCTGGAAAGAGGACCTCATATCCGGCATCCTGGAGGTGGAGTGGGGGATGTTCGCCTCCGTGCAGGCGAAGGAAAGAAGCGCCGCCTGCCAGGAGGACCCCGATAGCTTCCGTATCATCCGCGCCGCCAACTTCCTCACCTGGTCCGAAACCGCCCTCGCGAGCTACTTCAACGACCTGAGGCTGGCGAGACGCGACGGCAGGAATCTCATGACCGAGAAATACGCTCGCATGGAGGGCCTCATCCCGCCCTTGAACCCCGACGCCGCTCCCCTCATCGAGCGTATCGTGCGCAAGGAGTGCCTGTGGGCGGAAGAATACCTTAAAAGCAACCCGGGCGCCAGGCTGGCGAGGCCCATCTACTCCCGCGATGACGCCCCGGGGGTCACCTCCTCGGAGACCTATTCGCGAGCTGAGCTGGAGACCTATTCCATACAGACCCTGGAATATTATTACATGGACATCCTTGCCATGTCCGCCAGGGGAGAGAACCGCATCGCCCTCGCGGTCGAGAACATGCGGCGCATGGCCTCGGGCGAGGTGGCGGATTGGAGGGAGCTCCTGGCCTCCGCTGCCGGGCGGAGCGGAGGCGTGGGATACGCGCCCTGCACCTGAAATGCCTGCGCCTTCGGGTTCGGCACCCGCTGCGAGCAAAAGCGGCAAGGCGATGGCGCCGAGCTCGAGCGGCGTTGCCTTACACGGCTAGAAGGGGCGGCCGCGGTCTTTTTTCATCCCCTCGAAGGTCTTCAACACCCCCAGGAGCTTGAAGTTGAAGTCCAGGAGTTTCGGTATTCCCAACCCGCGCAGCAAGGCGGTGAGGCGCGTTACCGGGGCGGGCTCGAAGATCTCCGCCTGGTTCCTCTTCACCGCCACCAGCAAGGCGTCGGAGACCTTCTGGGGTTCCACCCAGCGGGTGATTATGGGCGGCTTGGCGCCCTCGAACATCCCCGTGGCGATGTAGCCCGGGTTGACGATGGTGAAGTTCACGCCGCTGCCCCGCAGCTCCATGCGGATGGAGTCGGTGATGGCTACCAGCGCGTGCTTGGTTGCGCAGTATGCCCCCATGTAGGGGACGGCCACCTTGCCCGCTATCGAGCACATGTTCACCACATGCCCCGACTTTCTCTTCACCATCCCGGGAACCACGGCCTGCATCATCCAGACCTGCCCGAGATAATTGACGTCGGTGATCCTGCGGAAGTGCTCCTCGCTGGTCTCCAGCACCGTCTCGTTGACGGCGATGGCGGCGTTGTTCACCAGCACATCGACGGGTCCCACTTCCGATTCCACCTGCTCCACGAGCTTGAAGCAGGCAGCCCGGTCCGAGACGTCCTGCCGGTAGGAAAAGACCTCGTAGCCGGCTTCCCTCATCTCCGAAGCGGTCTTCTTCAGCTCACCCTCGTCCAGGTCGGTGATGACCACGCGCGAGCCCTCGCGCGCGAAGTTGAGGGCGGTGCATTTCCCCATGCCCCTCGCGGCCCCGGTGACCAAGACCACTTTCCCACGCAGATCCTCCATCCCTGCCTCCTTTCTCCGGCGAGCCTCTCAGGCGAGCCGGTCGCCGTGTATGTGACGAGAATACCGGCCCCCGTCATTCTCGAGCGCAGGCTGCATAAGGTGCACGTAAAAGCGCTTGTTCGCTTGAGCGCGCCGCATTCTTCCCGGTGAGGTCACGCCTTGTCTCTCACTGCGTTTGGGTTCCCGAACCACGAGTCATCAAGAGCATACTATCAACCATGCCGCTTTTCCAGGCAAGGCGGGCGGCCACTACTGGCGGCTCATCCCGAGTGCGAGGTATGCAGATTCTCTCGGCATGAGGGGCCGGCCAAGCCACCGCCGATCAAGGCCCTTGGCGAGGGGGAGATATCCTCCCTGCGCTGGGGTGTGCTAATATACAGCCTGGCTGCCCTTGCGGGGCTCGTCCTTTTCGCGCTTTTGGCAAGAGCGTATCCTCCCAAGCCCCCCAAGCGCTCGGAGTCCGATGACCTGGGAGAGGAGGTGGCCATAACCCTGGCCATGGAGGGCATCAAAGGGCTGACAGGCGGGGATGCGGGGGACTTCCTGTGGGCAATGGTGTTTTTATCCGCCCTTTTCGCGGCGGCCTTCCTGCTGGGAACGCGCTTGCGGGAGGGGCGCGCCTGATCTTCCTTCCCTCCCTTGGCGTGGACGATAACATGGGGCGGTGACCTGCCTGCGCGCGGGATGGGAAAAAATGCAGCTAAAGGAGCGCGGACCCTTGGGAGGGCGCGTCCCGGGGAGCCGCTAGAGCACATGGCGAAGAGGTTCATGGCGGGGTTCGATGAGGATAACATGGAAGCAAGGGCATCATCTCGACTTCGAGGAGAGATCGCTATGGCCGGTGACCATGCCCGGGGCGAAAGACCTTCCCGCTCGCGGGCGGCCGTCCAGCCGCGAAAAGGGGTCGGTTAGGGGGGCGGGATGAGCCGCTGTATGCGGAGAACCGCGAAGGTTTTGGCCGTTCTCGCCCTCGTGGCCCTGGCCGCGCTGGGGG
>JACVJD010000164.1 GCA_015711825.1 Candidatus Solincola daggyaiensis | reverse complement strand
GTCCCCGCGTGCTCGCGACAGCCGAAGCCTTACGTTTTCCGGACAAGGGCCTCATTATCACTTTTACAGGCACGGTAAGAGCTGCCGGCGGCGAAAACCCGCTCCCGCCTCCTGGCCAGGAACGCCTGCCGGGTTGCCCGCAACGATCCCGCCATTCTCCGAGCCTGCGCTGAGCTTTTATCCTTTCAGCGGGCACTTTCCGGTTTGGGAGAGCTTGAGAAGCCGCGCTAAGTCATGCCAAAAGAGCAAGCGCGATAAGAAGAATGGGGCGTTCTCCCGAATGCCCTGCCCGGGAGCCCGCCTCTCTTTACCACCGGCCTGAATCCTGGTAAAAGAAAGACATGGCTTACCTGGAGTTGGAAGGCGGCGGGCAAAGGTTCGACCTTGACGAAAAGGCCGAATACACCCTGGGGAGAACGGACCCCGCAACTCATGCCTTCCCGGACATCGATTTAACCCCCTTCGACGGGGTGGAGGCCGGGGTGTCGAGGAGGCACGCCAAGATCACGCGCCTGGGCGAGGACCGCTACTACATCATGGACCTCTCCAGCACCAACTACACCCATGTCGGCGGGGAGCGGCTGGAGGCCTTCGAGCCTCGCATCCTCGCCGACGGGGACGAGATCTTCCTGGGCACCCTCAAGCTCATCTTCCACCATTAAGCCCCGCCCAGACATTGGGGTCGAGCCTCGTTCTATGTCCGGGAGAAAGTTGACGCCAAACATTGGGGTCGAGCCTCGTTCTATGTCCGGGAGAAAGCTGATAGAACGCCCTTACGTCCTGACAATCAAGCGGATTTCAAAGGAGGGTTGGGGTAATCTCCTCAACAGTCGATATGGTGACCATGGTGCCGGGGTGTTCTCCGAAGCGAAGGTGATCTAAGAACGCAACGCCGCTTTTTTGACATCAACGCTTTGGCACCTTGCCTGGCAGGGAGAGAACCTTTCGTGATAAGTTTCTAATGTCGATGCGCTGCGAGAAAGGCGAGGAGGTCGGGATGCGCGTGGTCATCTGCGGGGCGGAGGGACAGCTGGGCTCGGACCTGGTGGAGGCCTTCCGCGAAGGGGGAGCGGAGGTATTCGGGTTCGACCTCGACCTGGACATCACCGACCACGCCCTGGTGATGGAAAGAATACCCTCCTTGAACCCGGACCTGCTGATCAACGCCGCAGCCGACCTCGACGCCGACGGCGCCGAGCTCGATCCCGAGCCCTCCTTGCGCGTCAACTTCACCGGCAACCAGAACCTCGTTCTGGCCTGCCAGGAAGCGGGCTGTCCCCTGGCCTTCATCAGCTCCGACTACGTCTTCGACGGCAGAAAAGGGTCCGCCTACGACGAGTTCGACGAACCCAATCCCCAAGGCGTTTACGGCAAGGCCAAGCTGGCCTCGGAACGTTACACCGCCTCGCTTCTGCCGCGCTGGTTCGTCTTCCGCACCCAGTGGCTGTTCGGAAAGCGGGGCAAGCGCAACTTCGTGAAGAGCATCCTGCGCAACGCCAGGGAGAAAGGGGCGCTGCGCGTGGTCACGGACGAGGTGGGCACGCCAACCCACACCGGCGACATCGCCCGCGTCATCCGCGACGTCTGCCTTTGCGGGAAATACGGCCTTTACCACGCCACCAACTCCGGAAGCTGCTCGCGCTTCGAGTTCGCGCGCCAGATACTCGAAGCCGCGGGGTGGGAAGAGGTCCCGGTAGAGCCCATAGTTTACGCCGATCTAAACCTCCCCTGCCCCCGGCCGCCCTACTCCCCCCTGGACAACCTCAACCTGCGCCTGCAGGGCTTTCCGCCAGCGCGTCACTACCTTGAACCCTTGAAGGAGTACGTGGACTGGTTGCTGGATTCGGGCGAGCTCTGAGGCTCTCGTTGAAAAGCGGTGGCGGGATAGAGTTCTGATGGGGCGGGTTTTTCTCCCATTGCGAGGGTGATGGTGGTTTGCATCGCTCGAATCATGGATCGAGCGGCGTTTTGCGGAGGAAAAACGAAGGGGGAAAGGGGAGTTCGGAGGCGGGATATGCGAAAGGAGCGACGCATGCGCGAGCTCATCGGCGAGGGGCAGGGGAAAGGGGTGTTCTGGGGCGGGATATGTGAAAGGAGCGACGCATGTATGACCTCATCATAGTGGGAGCGGGATGCGCCGGCTGCGTGGCGGCGGCCAGGACGGCGATCAACGGGTTCCGCGTTCTTCTCCTCGACCGTCACGAGCGGGACTCTCTGGGACACCCCTGGGTGAACGGGGTAGAGCGTTCGGTGTTCGGCGGGCTGGGGATCGCCATGCCCAGCAACGAGGAGACCATGCCGTCGCCGCTGTCATCGCGTCTCGTCTCCCCCTCCGGCAAGCACTGTATCGAGACCACCTCCAACCCCACCGTGGAAGTGCGCATGAGCTTCTTCGTGCGCCGCTTGCTGCGGGACGCTATGCAGGCCGGAGCCGAGTTCAGGGGAGGCACCAGGGTATCCGGCCCCCTCCTGGAAGGCGAGCGCGTGGCGGGGGTGCGCACCGAGGACGGGGAGGAGATCGAGGCCCGCGTGGTGCTGGACGCCTCGGGTTGGGAGGCGGTTCTGCGCCACGGCCTACCCGAGACCTCCCCCGTGCCCCGCGAGATCGATGAGCGCTGCATGGTAACCGCCTGGAGGGAGCAGCAACGCTTCGACCCCGGAGACGCCCCCGACGTGCCCGCCCTCCTGGGCATCCCCCCAGATGTAAATGTATCGCGCGTGGGCTGGAGAGGAGGGTATTCCGTGCTCATGCTGCACTGGGACCCGCGCGAGAACGAGCTGGACATCCTGGTGGGTTACGACCGCGACAAGAGCGAGGAGACGGCGGGCGAGTTCGTGCGCCGCTTTCTGGAGGAAAAGGGCGTGGGCGGGCGCCGCCATTACGGAGGCGGTGGGCTCATACCGGTGCGCCGTTCCCTCGACGTCCTGGTGGACCATGGATTCATGCTGGCCGGGGACGCGGCCTGCATGGTCATCCCCGCCCACGGGTCGGGAGTGGCCTCCGCCCTCATGGCCGGAGACCTAGCGGCGCGCACCGCCTCCCGCTGCCTGCGCGAGGGCGATACCGGCCGGGAGAACCTCTGGGAATATGCCGCCCGCTACCAGAGACAGCGGGGCGCGCTGATGGCCTATTTCGAGGTCACGCGCTCACTCACCGCCGATTTCAGCCCCGAGGACATGGATAAGCTCATCGGCTACGTCATGACCCCCGGGGACGTGGAGGCCGGGCTCAGGGCCGAGCCCCTGGGCGTGGACGTGAAGGATGCTCTGCGCCGCCTACGCAGCTTGCGCCACCCGCTGTTCACCGCGCGTTTCGCCTTCCACGCCGCCGCGGCCATATCCTTGAAGAAGGCATATGAGGCGTACCCCGAGCGCTACGACCCCGCGCTCCTCGAGGAATGGCGTTCCAAGGTGGCAAGGGCGCGCCGCCATCTGGAAAGCTAAACCAGGAACGATTCGGAATCCTTCTTTCCCGCGTCGTTTTCTCATCACACCGTACCGGCACGGTTCACCATTGCATCCGCAGAAGAAGACGCCGGTGTTCCTGGGCCGCATTTACGGCATGAGGATTCACTCAGCATACTCACTCAGCATACTCACTCAACAGGCTCGCTCAAACTCCTATGGACGTCTTCACCCGCATGCAGACGGAATAGGTAAAGATCGACGACGCCAGCGCCAGCCA
>JACVJD010000163.1 GCA_015711825.1 Candidatus Solincola daggyaiensis | reverse complement strand
CTCCCATCTTGCCAAGCCAGCCCGGGAAGGTAACGGCCATGTCGCGCAGGGCCATGCCCCAGAACCCCGCGGAGTAGAACACGCGGCCGTCCCGGTTTCCGGAGAAAACCGCGGCATAGTGATCGACCACGTTGGGCTTCCCCGCCCGCTTGTTCATGGTCGCCATGTCGAAGAAAAAGCTCGGCTGCAGGCTGTTGTTCTGCAGGCAGTAGGTCTTACCCACGAAATAGAGGGGGAAGAAGGGCGCCGCGATGAGCCGTCGCGCGTAGCCGCGGAAAGCGAAGTCGCCGCCGTCCAGCGCCTCCGCTATCTCCTGCGCCGCCGCCCGGGCGGAGTCGGCGCATATCGCCAGTCCCTCCCCGGTGAAGGGATCCACCCCCACCTGCTCTCCCACGAAAAGCACGCGCTCCAAGGCTACGCGCTGGAAGGGGGTGTATTCCCGCTCCGGATAGGGCTTGAAGCGCACCCCCTGCGGTACCATGGCCGCGATATCGGGATGGTGCCGGAGAACGGCGAAGAAGGCGGCTTTCAAGCTCGCGTATCCCCCCCTGCCGAAGGCGCCTCCCGAGATGCCCGCGTTGACCACCGGCTCACCCTGTTCCCCGAGGGAGGGAAAGAACCAGGCGTAGCCGGGCAAACCGTATTTCGGCACGCTGAAGTCCATCATCAGGCAGTCACGCAGGACATCGGAATCGGGAGGGCGGGGAAAGTCCGTCTGGAGAAGGAGGCTCTTGCGTCCCCGATGCGGCACCCCGAACCAGTGCCTGCTGGAGCCGTTCACGCCGTCCGCCCCCACCAGCGCCTCCGCGCGGTGAGTGTTCCCATCACCGTCCAGGACCACCACCCCGCGGCGCTCGCGGTAGGCGCCTTTCGCGTGCACGCGGGTGCGCACCTCCGCCCCTCTCTCGGCGGCCACCCTCAGGAGCAGGTGGTCGAATTCGCTTCTCCGGGCCACGAAGCACTTGCGGTTTCCGAAGGCGGGGCGGCATACCTCCCTTTCGAAATGTACGGAAAATCTTTCCACCGGTACCTTGGGCAGCGCTGCAAGCGATACGCCCAGTTCCTCCAGGGCGTCGGTGACCCTCCCGCTCACGCCGCCGCCGCAGACCTTTTCCCTGGGGAATCCTCTGGCCTCCAGCAGAAGGATCTTCCCCGCCAGTCGCGGGCGCAGGCGCAGCAGCCAGAGGGCGGTCAGGGACCCCGACGGCCCGCCCCCCACGATGATGACCTTGTATCGCTTGGTGTCCATTCCTCAAGCCGCCTTTCACACAAACATATCTCGGCATGAGAGGGCATGGACAAAATACCCCAAGGTAGGTTGAGGCCGCAAATCCCGTGTTTTAGCGCGCGGCACCTACGGCCAGCTTCCCACGGCATGGATGCGCCCGTCGGCTCCGAAGCTGCAAACCCCTCGCTTCAGCGCGCGCGGCACCTGCGACCGCTGAGCAGCAACCTCTGCACAGCCTTTTTCAGCAGGCGGTTTTCGGGATAAGGGGGGCGGAGCAAAGCGTCCACGGGAAGCCTCTGGTTCAGCACCGCCTTGTAGTGGGTGAAAGCGTCGAAGCCGGCCTTGCCGTGGTAAGCGCCCATGCCGCTCTCCCCCACTCCCCCGAAGGGCAGGGTCTGGGTGGATTCCTGCAGAAGGGTCGAGTTTATGCACACCCCGCCCGAGGAAGTCCGTTCCAGCACTTTGCGCTGCTTTCCCTCATCGCGCGAGAAGAAATACAGGGCCAGGGGCTTGGGCCGCGAGTTCACCTTCTCTAAGGCCTGGTCGAGGTCGCCGTAACCGAGAACGGGAAGTATGGGACCGAAGATCTCCTCGGACATGAGCGGCGAGTCCCAACCCGGCTCCTCGATAACGGTCGGGGCTATGTACAGCTCCGCTTCGTCCGCCTCTCCGCCCGCGACGATGCGGCCCTCTCCCATCAAGCCCGTGAGGCGCCGGAAATGGCGCTGGTTGATGATGCGCGCGTAATGGCGGCTCCGGCGCGGATCCTCGCCGTAGAAGGAGCGTATGGAGCCCCTCAATTCCTCCAGCAGGGCGTCCTTCACCCTCTCGTTGACCAGGAGGTAGTCGGGCGCGATGCAGGTCTGTCCGGCGTTCAGCCATTTACCGAAAGCGATGCGCCGCGCGGCGCGGCGCAGGCGAGCGTCATCCTCCACGATGCACGGGGTCTTGCCCCCCAGCTCGAGGGTCACGGGGGTGAGATGCTCCGCCGCCGCCCTCATCACCTCTCTGCCCACCGCCGTCCCGCCGGTGAAGAAGATGTGGTCGAAACGCTGGCGGAGCAAGGGGGCATTCACCTCCATCCCGCCTTCGACCACGGCGACGTGGGCGGGATCGAAGGCCTCGCCGATCATTTCGGCGATGGTGCGCGAGGAGTGCGGAGATATCTCCGAGGGCTTGAGCACGGCACAGTTGCCCGCCGCCATGGCTCCCACCAGAGGGGCCAGCAGCAGCACGAAGGGGTAGTTCCACGGCGCCATGATCAGCGCCACCCCGTAGGGTTCCGGATAGACCAAGCTCTCGGCGCCGAAAAACAGTGGGGGGCTCGGAACCCGCAGCGGACTGGCCCAGCAGTCGAGCTTCTTGAGGGCGAAGTCGATCTCCGCCGCCAGCATGGCGATCTCGCTGGCGAAAACCTCGAAGGGAGGCTTGCGCAGGTCCTTCCAGACCGCCTCGTATATGCCGTCCAGGTTGTGGTCGATGGCGTCGCGCAACCTCTCCAGCCCCTGGCGCCGGAAAGCGGCCTCGCGTGTCGCGCCGCCGCGGAAAAAAGCGCGTTGCCTGTCCACCAGGCTCTCTATCTCAAGCTCCGACATAGCCATGGGCCATAAACCTCTTAGCCGGACTTGCCTTCCCCTCGTTGCTATTATCCGCGCTAAAACCCTCCCTTAAACGCTTTCGGCTCGATTCCGATCCTCTCGCTGCACTCGGGCGCCAAGGTCGTTTTCCCCGCTCCCCGCCTATGCGCAAGCGGTCCTCTCTCGCGCGCGAGTCCGGCGTCTCGCCTCTCGACCTCAGTCCTTGCTGACGGAAACGGCTGCGTGCCCTCACTAAAAACCCTTGCGCTTCCTGCCGACTAGTAAAAAAACAGGCGCAAAAGCTTTCACCGGCATTGCGGTCAAGGCGGTGAGAGCGCGGTTTCAAGCTAGGGGCCCGCCGCCGAAGAATCAGATGGACGCGATGCGGGGAGGGAGATACCCATGCGTACGCTGAAGTGTCCGAGATGCGGGTTTCCCTTCATGTTCTCCCGCATCATCAAGTGGAACTCTAACGGCACCATAACCGAGCGCATGATGCCCGACCTGCGCGCCGTGCTCCTGGAGGCGGATCTCTTCAACACCCTCTTCGCGCGCATCGAGGAGAAGATGGGTATATCCATATCCCACCTCGTCTTCGAGGCGCAGAGAAACGCCGCCAAGGAGGTCATCGACGGCGTGCTCAACCGCTTTCCCTTTTCCTTGGCGCGGCTCGGCTACAACAAGAAGGTGGTGGTGCGCGTCTTCTGCACCGTGGCCGTGGTCACCGGGCAGTCCTACGCCAGGGCCGTGCGCTACCGGCCGGGCAGAGACGGCGAGGCGATCATCCGCAACCCCTACAACCGGGAGCTCATGGCGGCCATCATCCTTGGCGCCTTCGAGAGCTTGGAGCGCAAGCCCTTCGAGCACACCTGGGCGGAGATCGACGGCGACG
>JACVJD010000162.1 GCA_015711825.1 Candidatus Solincola daggyaiensis | reverse complement strand
GCCCCAGGACGTTCCTCCTCAGCCAGGGGTTGCCGCTTTCGATGCCCATGCAGATGGTCTTGCAGCCGGCTTCCTTGAGGGCGGCGATCTTCTCCTCGTCGAGGAGGTCCACGCGGGAGTTGCAGATGAAGGGGAGGTCCACGCGGCGCGGGTATTCGCGCACGAATTCCTGGAACCAGGCCGGGCGCAGGGTGAGGATGTCGTCGTCGAAGCGCACATGGTCCACG
The DNA here is from genome assembly GCA_015711825.1 of Candidatus Solincola daggyaiensis. Taxonomy (GTDB): domain Bacteria; phylum Actinomycetota; class Geothermincolia; order Geothermincolales; family RBG-13-55-18; genus Solincola_B; species Solincola_B daggyaiensis. The sequence continues at coordinate 3,625 of JACVJD010000162.1, read as the reverse complement.
CCCTCGGCGTGCGCGGCCAGCTCCTCGATCTCGCTCAACACGTTGTCCACGCTGCGGAAGCGCACGTAGCGGCCCCCATGGGGGTACACGCTCCTCTGGGCGTGGTTGGAGCAGTAGCGGCAGCGGTAGGGGCAGCCGCGCGAGGCCATGACCGTAATGCGCTCCCGCTGGTCCGGGGCCATGCGCGACATGTCGAAGATGCCGCGGTCCGGAAAGGGCAGGCTGTCAAGGTCTTCCAGCAGCGGGCGCACCGGAGCGGCGAAGTCCCTGCCGCGCCAGCGTCCCATGAGGCTGGGAACCGCTTCCACTTCCCCGCGCCCCTCCAGGGCCTCCGCCAGTTCCAGCAGGGTCGCCTCGCCCTCGCCCACGCAGACGAAATCGATGCTTTCCTCCTCCAACGCCCCCAACGGGTCCAGGGTGGGATGCACACCCCCCACCACCACCGGGAGTCCCGTCTCCTCCTTGACCCAGCGCGCCATGCGCTGCACCTTGGGGAACATGAGGCTGGTGGAGGAGAACGCCACCAGGCCTGCTTCCTGGGCCGTCAGCCATTCCAGGAAGGAGTCGCGTCGGGTGGGTTCCAGGAGGTGAAGGTAGGCCACGTCGTGCCCCTCGCGCTTGAGCACGGCGGAGAGATAGCCGCTGCCGAGATGCACTCTGCCTTGGGGCTCCCCCTCTATGCATCCGCTATGGTAATAGTCGGGATATATCAGTGCTACGCGCATGCCTGCTTCCGTTTCCCTCCCGCTCTGCGGCTTGCGGTCCCTCTATGATAATGGATATGAGCACCGCGGCGTAAGGGCGTTTATAAATGAGGGGTCAAACTCTCGTTGTATCCTTCATCCTCCAGGGGTAGCATGTGACTTGGACCGAAAACCTGTCTCCGATATGCAGGGGACATCGGCGCGAGAGGAAGGGGGAGGCGTTCATGTCCTGCTATTTCAGGCACATGGCCGGCGTGCTCGCGGAGGCGGGCATAGATCTGGAGGAGCTCAAGAAGGATAAGGCGAAGAAAAAGGAGCTTGACCGCAAGATCCACGCCTTGATGGGAGTGGAGTACAAGGACTGCCCGCCTACCTGGTCCAAGGTGAAGGAGGTCCTGGCCGACGAGGCCGGGAGAAAAAAGCTGGTCAAGGCGCTCAAGGCTTGATGGCGGAGTTCACGGGTGGGACGCTGGGAGAAAGGGTAGCCATGGGAGAGGAGATATTCAAGGTGGAGGTCGCGGGCGGCGTGGCCCGTTGCAGCATGAACAACCCCGAGGACATGAACGCCCTCAGCGTGAAGCTCGGCTTTCCCATGGTGGAGGGCCTCACACACGTGCTCGAAGATGAGGAGGTGCGCGTGATCGTCCTGCGCGGCGAGGGAGGACATTTTTGCTCCGGCGCAGACCTCTCGCTGCTGGGTGAGAACCTGGACCCCGTTTTTCTCAACCAGAGCATGACCCGCCTGGCCGAGGTAATACTCGAGCTCTACGAAGGCCCGAAGCCGGTGATCACCGAGGTGGACGGTTTCGCGGTGGGGGGCGGCCTGGGTCTAGCCCTCGCCTCGGACGTCACCTACGCCACGGAGAGGGCGCTTTTCTGCATGGGCTTCGTGCGCATCGCCGCCACCCCGGACATGGGGTCTTCCTACTTCCTGGCCGAAAGGGTGGGCCTCGCGAAGGCCAAGGAAATGGCCTTCACCGGCAGGATGGTTGATGCCGAGGAAGCGCTGCGCATGGGCCTGGTGAACCGGGTGGTGGATCACGAAAGGATATCCGAGGAGGTCATGGGCTTGGCGCTCGAGATCGCCCGTAAGCGCCCGGATACCATCGCCACCACCAAGCGCATGCTGAACCGCTCACGCCTCCTGGAGCCGCGCACCGCCTTGGAGCTTGAGTGCAGCGTGCAGCCCGTGATGTTGCTGTCGGAGGAGCACCGCGCCGCCGTGCGCAGGATTCTCTGTCGCTGGGAGCGCGGGCTGGGCGCCCGCGACCTTGGTGAGCCCGAGGCATGAATGATAACCAAGCGGGAAGAATAGAGTCTGTGAGGGTGAGTTCCCGTCAAGACTGACCGGGCGGCAAAGCGGTGCCGGATGAGGAGCTGCATCCCCGGGAAAGGGAAAAAGACCGCTCCCCATGAGTAACCTTCGCGGCGGAGGGTTGTTGAAGCAAGGGGCCGTTCCCCACCGTTGATGGAGGTTGACATCGTGGCATGAAAGCTTCCGCGCTACCGGACGCGCGCCTGGGACCTCGCCACCCGGGGAGGGGAAGAAGCGGAAAGGCGGGGGGCCTGGCGGAGACCGGTACGATCCGGCGGAAGTCGGCGGCCATGGGGGCACGGATCTCTCGGGCCGGAGGCAAGGAAGGCCGTGATGTCGCATTCCGCTCCCGCCTTCGCGATTAGCGAATAGGCGAGGACGGGTTGCGGAGCACAGGCTGACCGCATTGGTGGATAAACGGGATAAGACATAGAGACCATGATCAAAAGGAGGGGATGAGCATGGCTTTCGTGACCAACGCGGAGCTTCTCGCACGGGCCATGGCCGGCGGGTACGCCGTAGGGGCCTTCAACACCAACAACCTCGAGATCACCCTGTCCATCGTGGAGGCCGCGGTGCAGGAGCGCTCGCCCTTCATCCTTGCCGTTTCCCCGGGGGCCATGAAGTACGCCGGCGTGGCTTACCTTGCCGCCATCGCCCGCGTGGCCTCGGATTCCACCGATGTGCCCATGTCCCTTCACCTCGATCACGGGACCAGCCTGGAGGAGGTCAAGGCGGCTCTCGACCACGGCTTCTCCTCGGTGATGATCGACGGCAGCAAGCTGCCCTTCGAGGAGAACATCTCCCTCACCCGCCAGGCGGTGGAGATGGCGCGCGCCGCGGGCGCATCCACCGAGGCCGAGCTGGGGCGCCTGGTGGGCGTGGAGGACCAGATATCGGTCTCCGAGAGAGAGGCCTCCATGACCGATCCCGCCCAGGCGGCGGAGTTCGTGGAGAGGACGGGTATCGACGCCCTGGCGGTTTCCATCGGCAACGCCCACGGCTGGTACAAGGGCGAGCCGAAGCTGGATTTCGAGCGCCTGCGCGAGATCCGCACCAGGGTATCTATCCCCCTGGTCCTGCACGGGGCGAGCGGCATCCCCGACGACATGATCAGGGAGGCGTGCGCCATCGGGGTGGACAAGATAAACATCGACACCGAAGTGCGGGACGCCTTCCGGCAGGCGGTGGCGAGGTTCGTGAGCGAGAACCCGGAGCAGATCGATCCCCGCAAGATCCTCGCGCCCGCCCGTGAGGCCATGCGGGAGGTGGTGGCGAGAAAGATGAGGCTCTTCGGCTGCGCCGGCCGGGCTTGATGGCCGCCGCTCGGGCATAATGCGAACGTCTTAGCGGCATGCGCGAGGCTCGCGGCGGAGGAATGCGTGGTGGGGAGCGAGAGGGGTTGAAGACGCGGTTGAATGACGTGAATCAGAAAGAAGAAAAAGGAAGAGAAAAAGGAGGAATGGCGTAGTGAGAATAGCGTTATTGACGGGAGGCGGAGACAGCTCGGCCATAAACGCCGCCATCCGTGCCGTGGTACGCAAGGCCATAGCCGGCGGCCAGGAGGTCATCGGGATAAAGCGGGGCTGGAGGGGACTGGTTTACG
>JACVJD010000161.1 GCA_015711825.1 Candidatus Solincola daggyaiensis | reverse complement strand
TGCCCCGTCCTGGAGGCGGTGGGCGGCGAGGCGGTCGCGCTGCAAGCGGTGCTTTCCGCAGGGGATGAAAACGGCGAGGCCAGGGTTTTCATCCGGGCCGTGGACGCGAAAGGCGAGGTCGATCCCACCTTCACCGGGGAGGTGCAGCTGCTCCCCGCGGAGGGCATGGAGACGCCTTACCTGGTCAGCCTCCGCCCCGAGGACCGCGGGGTGGCCTGCGTGCCCTGCAGGATGACCCGACCCGGCGTTTACCGCGTGGGCGCGTTGAGCGGGGGGCTGGCGGGGGAGAGCAACCCGGTGACGGTGGGGGGGGAACTGCGCCTCTACTGGGGAGACCTTCACGTGCACACCGCGCTCTGCGACGGATGCCTGGAGCCCGGGCAGTTCTACCGCGAGGCCCGGGACGCGCTGGGGTTGGATTTCGCGGCCATCACCACCCACGACACCATGGACCTCTTCGAGCCCTCCGGCAGGGAGGAGGAGTGGGAGCTGGTCAAGCGCCTGTGGGAGGAATACAACCAGCCGGGCAGGTTCGTGACCTTCCTCGGCTATGAGTGGTCGGACCACAAATGGGGCCATCGCGGCGTCTATTTCGCTCCCGAGGAGACCGACCCTCCCCTCTACAGCTGGGTGGACGGGGCGAGCGACACGCCCCGCAAGCTTGAGGCGCTGCTGGGCGAGCACGACGCGATGGTGGTCCCCCACCACACCGCCTGGCGCCGTATCTTCATGGGATTGTTCAACTGGCTGAAGTTCCTGCGCATGAAGGTGCCGGAAGCCTACACCTGGTGGGAGGCGGAGAACGAGCAGCAGCGACTGGTAGAGATTTACAGTATGCACGGGAGCTCCGAGCGCTTCGACGGCCCTTTTCCCATCACCCATGGCGATCCCCGGGGCTGGTTTCCCCGCTTCCTGCGGGACGACCGCAGCCGGGCGGGCTTCGGGAATTACGTCCAGGAGGCGCTGGCCTCGGGCCTGCGCCTGGGGGTCATTGCCGGAAGCGACCGCCACGATTACGCCGTGGACGAGCGCTTCCATCCCATCGACATCTACCCCCGCGGCCTTACCGCCATATGGGCGGAAGAGCTCACCCCCCAGTCGCTTTGGAGGGCCTTGTGGAACCGCAGGGTTTACGGCACCACCGGCGCGCGCATAGTCCTGGAGCTCTTCGTGGACGGGCTTCCCATGGGCACGGAGTATTTCTGCGCCGGGCAACCGCGCCTGCAGGGGCGCGTACTCGGCACCGCAGGGTTGCGCTCGGTGGAGCTGCTCCGCCACGACGAGCGGGGATACAGCCTCGCCTGGTCCGGGTCGGGCGCGGCGGAGGCGACCTTCGACCTCGTGGACGAGGACCTCAGGGGGGAGGGGTTCTATTACCTGCGGGTGGAGCAGGAGGACGGCCACTGTGCCTGGTCCAGCCCCATCTGGGTAAAGCGATGAAGGCAGGCGGCCGCGGCTTTGAGCCCCCAGCGCTGCCCGGCGAGGCGATTGAACATGATGCCCGGGCCGCATGGTCCGGGCATCCAGGCCATCATGACCCCCGTCATGGCTGGTCAAAGCTGGTCGCGACCAAGCGTTGATAGGCGAGAAGGTAAAACACCACCAGCCCGCGCCAGGGTCGCCATGGTTCCAGGAACTCGCGCACCTCAGCGGCGCTCGGCTCCTTCCCCCCCGCCAGCAAACGGCCTACTGCTCGACGCACGCCCAGGTCGGATGCCGGAAGGGCGTCAAGCCGTCCCAGCCCCCGCAGCAGCAGGTACTCGGCCGTCCACTCCCCGATGCCGCCATAACCTCTTAGCCGCGCTATGAGCTCCTCGTCGGGCATGTTCTCCCATGACGCGGGATCCATATCGCCGCTTTCGAGCTTTCGGGCCAGCTCCACCAGGTTAGAGGCCTTGCGGGCGGAAAACCCGCAGGCGCGCAGCTCCTCTACCTTGAGGTGGGCCACGTCGCCGGCGCGCGGGAAGGCCAGGAGGCGCCCCGCTCTGGTCCCGAAGGCTTCGAGAAAGCGCTCGCGCACGCGAAGGGCGGCGGCCATGGAGACCTGCTGCTCGCTCAGGGCTATCACCACCATCTGAAAAAAATGCGGCGGCCGCACCGGCTTCAGGCCGACCAGGGCGTTGACCACCGGGCGCAACGCCTTGTCGCGGCGCGCGCGGCGGTAGAAGGGCTCCAGGTCGAGATCGGCGTGGAGCATCCGCCTTACCTTTAGGTGGAAATCGCGCGCCCGCGCCGGCATGGGATCCGCGATGAGCTCGAGCACCGGGGGCTCTTTCCCGGTCTGCCGGAGGTAAACCAGGGTGGGAGTGCCGTCCCACCACATGGCCACGGAGCCGCGCTCGCTGGCGTTACCGGCCGCGTAAGCGGAGAAAATCCGCCAGGAGAGGCGGAAATCGTACGGCCCCTTGCAGATGATCCTCATGGGCAGATTATACAGCAGGTGACCGCGCATGTCGGTTGAAGCTCGCGCTAACGGGGATGAAGAGGCGCCCGCGTTACGTGCGTGCATGCGAAAGGGACTTCTTCCCGCGGTCGCTGGAGACGGCTGCCTTGATGGCCCAACGGCCTCGGAAGAGGCAGATCACGGCGTGCCTTGACCCTGCCGGTTCAAGGAGACGGCGAGCGCCCGTGATGCTTCCGGCGAGGGGCCGGCCTCCGGCGCGGCAGCGCGCGGGACGCCGGGTAAAGGTGAGCGAGGCGCGGTGAGGCAAGGCTGTGCTAGTCTATTGCCGAAGGTAAACGAGCCGGAAGCATGCGGGCACGGCAGGGGTGATGCGGTTGCGACTGGTTAGCGATGTGCTCAAGGTCATGGTTTTCCCCGGCATGGTCTTCATGTCCGCCTGCGGGATTGCCGTACTGTTGCTTGAGAGCGCGCTGGCGCGGGTGGTGAACGGCGGGGAGGGAAGTCCATGGCGCGCGTTTATCGGGCTCGCGGAAGTCGCCTCTCCCCTCTCCCCGGCCCAGGCGGTAGCCGCCTTGGCCCCGGTGGCCGCCATGGGCCTGGCGGGGGTGATGCTGGTATGGGCGGAGGGGGATCTTCTCTCCCTCGTCCTGCTGGTATCGGTTCCCGCACTGCTGCCCCTTATGGTCATGAACTACGGGGAAAGCGATTCCACGGCTCGCGTCCCCCTGCTTTTCCGCGAGGCCCTGGCGCGCCTTCTCGCGTTGGGCTGCGCCTGCGTTGCCGCAAGCCTGCGTTACCCAGGCGTTTTCGCCCCGGAGCTGGACGGCTTCGCAGGCGAGGGGATCTTCGGAGCGGTCCGCGTCTGGAGCGGTCCGGGATACCCTGTTATCCTCTCCTCCCAGGTGTGCGCGGCGGCGGCTCTCTTCTTCTTCCTGCTGGGGCGCCCCGCCTGCGGAAGGGCGGTGGCGAAAAGCGAAAGCAGGTATGCGGCGGTGCCGGCCGCCTTGGCCGAGGGAGCGGAAAGGGCGGTGACCATGCTCCTCTTCACCCTGGTGTGCATCGGCTATCCCTGGAAGGGCACGGGGGGGACAGCGGCTTGGGTCTCCGCGTCCTCGGGGATGGCCTTGGCGGCCACGGGCGTCCGCGCCTGGCTGGAGGGAAGAAACGCCGTTTTCAGGCGCAGGGCGCTGTGGGCCGCACCCGCTCTCGCGGCGTTTTCCCTGGCCTTGGCGCTAGCGGCGGCGGCTTTGGGGGTTTGAGGCATGCCCGGGATCCGGGGGCGGAGGTTGCGGGGCGAAGCCGAGGCTACCATGCCGTGCGAACACTTGGCCGTGTGCGGTGTGATGACGCGATTCCGGGGGCCTTGCGGGGACCGGCATTGCCGGTTTCGCTCGCAGGGCGATGAGGCGTGACAGAAAACCTCTCTCACGGAGAGGGAGGGCGGGACGCCGCCGGGAT
>JACVJD010000160.1 GCA_015711825.1 Candidatus Solincola daggyaiensis | reverse complement strand
CCTTGCGCCTGGTGGACCTGGAGGGAAAGTACCAGGAGGATGCCGCCAGGGAGATGGGGGTATCGCGCCAGACCATCCAGCGCATGATCAACGAGGCGAGGGCCAAGGTGGTCGAGGCCCTGGTGGCGGGCAAAGCCCTGCGCATCGAGGGGGGCAGCTACATCCTGCGGGAAGGCGCGGGACGATACCGCTGCGGACGCTGCGGCGGCGAGTTCCCCTCCCGCCAGGGAAGGAAGGGTCGCGGCTGGGCTTGCCCCTCCTGCGACTCCAACAAGTGAAACGCTGCGCGCCGAACCTTGCCCCGCCTCACGCGTGATCGCAGCCCAGAGGCATAATCCAGGCATGTCCCCGGTTTCCCCCTGCTATCGCTTTCCTGAACTCCCGCAGCGAACACCGCCACGCTCATCCACGCATATCTTGGTTCTTAAGGGGGTATGCGCCGTATTCACGGGCCGCCTCCACCATCCAGCGCAGGCGCTGCACCGAGATGTCCGGGTGGCTGTGATCGGGGGCGAGGATGAACCCTCCGCCCTTGCCCGCGTCGCTGATGGCCTGCCGCACCGCCTCGAAGACCTCCTCGCGCGTGGCATCCACCAGGACATGCGTGATGTCCAGGTTCCCGATGAGGCATAATCGGTCGCCCACCTCGCGCTTTGCGGCCGCGAGGTCCACCCCCGCGGTAGGCTCCAGGGGATGCACGGCGTCGAAGCCCCAGGACACGAAGTGCTCGAGGAGGGAGGTGGTGTTCCCACATGAATGCATGACTATCTTCACGCCCAGGGCACGGGCGGTCTCGGTTAAGCGCCGGTAATGTTCTCCGAAGAGCTCATCGATAAGGCGCGGGCTGAGCATAGGTCCCGACTTGTAGGCCAGGTCGTCGGTGTGGATGAAGCCGGGGACCCCGGCGTCGGCGGCCGCCTCCACGAGCATGCAATGAAGGTCGGCATAGAAACGGATCACGCGACGCAGGAAATCCTTTTCCTTGCGCGCAGCCACCGCGAAGCGCTCGAAGCCCATGGGCTGCCATGCGTTCTCGAAGAGCCCGTAGTTGGCGAAGGCGAAGATGAAGAGGCGGTCGCCGTAAGCCTGCTGCACCTCCCGGAAGACCCTGTTAACCTTCTCCGGCAGGCGGAGTATGTCGCGCTTGGGCCAGGCGTTCCAATCGGCGGGGGACTTGATGAGCCCCTCGCGATAAATGGGATTGGCGAGGTTTCCCGCCGCGTCCACGGAAACGTCGCACAGGCGGCCGAAGATGTCGGTCATGGTGCGAGAATCGCGGAAACGCAGAACCGGGAAGCAGCTCAGCCAGGCCGCATCGTAGTCCATCCTCACCGCGGCCGCCGCCCCAAGGTGGGTGAAGCGCTCCATCTCGCGGTCGGTTAGCTGGGCGGATCCCGGCAGCGCGAAGAGTCGATCCATGAGCTTGGAAGCCCTGGGGTCCCTGAGCATTTTCCCCAAGGGATTGGGTTTCTTTTCCAGAATGGCATTGCAGGTGGAGAACTCGTTCATGAGATCCATCACCGGTACGCGATCGGGCTCGCGCAGCTCCAGGGCATCGAGCACTCTGCGGTGTTTATCGGACATCGCTTATCACCGCCCGCGGCTCCTATTCCATCCAGCCGGAGAAAATGCGCACCGCTTCCACGGCGTCGCGCCCCATGGCGTCCGCCCCATAACGCTCCACCACCTCGTCAGTGACGCAGGCGCCACCCACCGCCACCTTTACGCCGTCGCGCAGGCCTGCCTCCTTCAGGCTGTCAACCACCTCGCCCACGGATCCCACCATGGTGGTGAGGAGCACGGACAACCCCACCGCCCGGGCGGAGTTGGCCTTTACCGCCTCGACCACTTTATCCGCCGGCACGTCCACGCCCAGGTCCACCACCTGGAAGCCGGCGCTGGAGAGCATCGTGCCCACCAGGTTTTTGCCGATATCGTGGATATCTCCCTTTACGGTGCAGATCACCACCGTCCCCTTGGCCCCCTTATCGCCGGCGGAGAGGTGGGGCTCGAGCACCGCGACCCCATCCTTCATCACCTCTCCCGCCAGGACCAGGTCAGCCAGGTAGTATTCGCCCGCCTCGAAGCGCTCCCCCACCTCCACCATTGCCTCGCTCATGGCCGCCAGCAGGTCCGCGGCCTCCTCGCCTGCCTCAAGCGCCTCACGGAGCAAAGACGCCAGATCGTCATCCTCCAGGTTCGCAAGGGCCGACTTCACCCGCTCCATATACTCTCCCATCGCAGCCTCCCTTCCATCCCGTCGCCTCGTGTTCCCGGCTCGATCCGCGATCCGGTATCAGTCCGCGCCCATATCTACGTCAGGGCCCGACGCAGCCGACCCCAAGCCTTTTTGCGGGTCGAATACGTCCAGGAAGGTCCGGTAGTAAAGCCTCGCCGTTTCAAACACCTCCCGCCTCGTCGGGTGGCCGATCTCCCTGAAAAGGTTGTTGTTGTGCAGGGAGACCAGCCCGTGCAGCTCGCTCCACAGCACCATTCCCAAGCGCTCGATATCGCCCGGGATGACGTAGCCGGCCTGTTTGAAATCTACCAGTATATTCCACATTAGCTCGGCGTTGCGCATGGAGGAGACCAGCTCCTCACGCGCCGCTTCCTCCAGCTCCGTGCCCAGGTAATCGGAGTGCTTGGGGGCGGTGGAATCGAACATGATGGCGTAGTAGTCCGGCATACTCAGTCCGAAATCCAGGTAGGCTTTTATCATCCGCCACCCCCTCTCCCTGACGTCCCGACCGGAGCGGTAGGCGGCGGACAACCTGCGGTAGAGGATCTCGCCCGCGCGCTTACGTATGGCTATGTTCAGCTCGTCCTTGTTGGCGTAGTAATAATATATGGTGGGGGCGGAGATGTTCATCCTGCGCGCGATCTTGCGCATAGAGAGATTGCGGAACCCCTCCTCCGCAATGAGTTCAACCGCGGCCTGGAGGATGCGATTCTTCATCGCTCGCACTTCTTGGCGCTTCATGGCCGGTCTCGGCATGGGCATCCCCTTCGCTCTGCTCGCTTCGACGTATTCACCGCCGTTTACCCGCCGGGACTATTTTATCAAACACCGTTCGGATAATACTACGGGTGGGCCCGACCAGAAGGTCTTTCTTCCCCTCCTGAAACCGTTTATCTTTTCGGGTTGCGCTATTAGTTTGTTTTATGCTTTCATTATGTTGATTTATACTTAGACTCAGACCTAGGAAATTTGCGAGCAATGGAGACAGCCTTTGTAGCTCTTTAAGCAAACCATGGGGGGTTAATTCTGCCTGCGATATAAACCAATATGCTTGACATCCGGCTTCCAGGTGCCGGCAGTTCCAGCGAGTAAGCCATCCACATTAATTGTTTATGCCCTGTGAAGGGTTTCACATATATACATGGACAGGAAGAGGACTAGAGTTCTTCGGAAAGCGCAGTAACGGACCTAGGAAAGTGGGAGGAAGTATGGAACTTTCGCGAAGAAGTTTCCTCAAGCTGTCGGGCGCCGGTATAGGCGTCACGGCCCTCGCCCAACTCGGGTTCTCCGCCACCGCCCTCGCCGCCTCCGAGGAGCTTCGCATCAGCGAGGCCAAGGAGACCACCACGGTGTGCCCGTACTGCTCCGTGGGTTGCAGTGCGATAGTGAGCGTGATGGACGGAAAGATAGTGGGCATAGAGGGACTTCCCGACAGCCCCGTCAACCGGGCGAGCCTCTGCTCCAAGGGCCAGTCCATCTACCAGGTCGCCAACAACGACCGCAGGCTCACCAAGGTGCGCTACCGTGCCCCCGGGGCCACGGACTGGGAGGAGAAGACCTGGGAGGAGGCCATCCCCAGGATCGCCCGCCTCATCAAGGACACCCGCGACGCCACCTTCGTGGAGACGGAGGACGTCGATGGGACCAAGGTGACCGTAAACCGTTGCGAGGGCATCGCCCAGCTGGGTGGGGCGGCCCTGGACAACGAGGAGTGCTACCTGG
>JACVJD010000159.1 GCA_015711825.1 Candidatus Solincola daggyaiensis | reverse complement strand
GGGAGAAGATCGCGGAGCAGGCCTGGTTACCGGAAGGGGGTAGATCGACTTGCGCGCTATTTGCAAAACTCTCCTCCCCGTGGCGCTGGCGTCTTTGTTCTGCCTTCTCCTCGCGGCTGCCGCGGGCGGCTGCCGGAGAACGGACGGCAACGCGGATGAAAGGCATGCCGAAGGGAACGGGGGGGCGCCCGATGACGGCGGGAACGGCGATAAGGGGGCGGTTGCGGTGATCCTCTACTTCCGCTACGACACCCCGGAAAAGCCCTGGCTGGCGCCGGAAAAAAGGATAGTGGACGCAGCGGAGCCATGCCTGGCGGCCATGGAGGCGCTCATCGCGGGACCCGGACAAGGCTCCTCCTTGAAGCCGGTGCTTCCCGAAACGGTCAGGGTCCTTGAGGTTGCCCTGGAAAACGGGGTTTGCACGCTTGACGTCAGCAAGGAGATACTTACCGACTCCTCCAAGGTGGGGGCCGGCGCCTCCAGCGAGATGCTGGCCCTCGCGGCCATCGCCGACACCCTTACCGGGCTGGAGGGGGTGGAGAGGGTGAAGCTGCTGGTGGAGGGGACGCAAAGCGGTATGGTGGAGGGCCGCTTGGTGGAGGATTTCTGGGGACACGTAGGGCTCCCCGAATACCTGGAGAGAAACGAGGCGGTCATCTACAACGAGCCCTGAGCCATGGTCACCCTCAAGCCCGTAGGGCTTACGGCCCACTCCCTCCAACTGCAGTCTCATATACCATGGAAGCCTGGCCTCCTCATCCATTGGGCGATCTTCCCGGCAGCGCCGCTGCGCTCGCCCCTTTTCACTTCCCGGCCAGGGACGAAAGGGCTTCCTCCAGCAAGGGATCGAGGGCCTGGTACGCAGAGCCGTTGAGGTGCGAATCATAGGGGTCGGCGGCGTATTCAGGCCGCAGCCAGCCCCCTGGATCCGCCAGCGCGCCGTAGAGGTCCAACACCGTGACCCGCCCCGGGTAAAGCCCCGCCAGGCCTTCCAGGAAAGCGTTGTATTCGCGCTGGTTTTCCACCAGCCACCGGTCACAATATTCCCTGACCAGGGGGAGGGCGTTGCCCAGGATCAAGGCGATGTTTCCCTCCCGCACGGCGGCGTCCACCACCTCCCGGACGATGCCCTCGTTGCGCTCCAGGTTCGCCGCCGCGCTCTCCCCATCTCCGCCCTCGAAATCGGCGAAGCACAGTTTGAAAAAGACCGTTCCGCCGCCGCAAGCGGCGACGTCCTCGATAACCGCACGTGCCGTGTCCGCTATTCCCGGGGGCGATTCCATCTCATGGTAGATCATGGAATATCCCCGGAATCCGAGCGCCTCCGCGGGGTCGTATCCCCATCCCCAGTGCTCGAACCATCCCGCCAACACCGAGCGCCCGCACATATGCACCGTCCGGCCGTCCCTTGCGCCCGCGCGCGGCACGTCCTTATCCCCCTCCTCGACCGCGCCGCCCTTGCGGCCGCTTTCCTCTTCCGAGGCCTTTTCCCCACGCGGCACGCCGCCCCCGCAACCCAGGCAGAGCAACAGAAGGGCCGACGCCAGGAACGCCGCCCACGTCCTCACGGCCCTTTTCGAAGCGTTCATGTCCCCACCGCCTTTCCTTTTACCGGCAATATGGATCCAGGCCCTCGACCCTCATACCGGAGCCATGACGAGGAGGCCTTTCAACCTTCCCCTACCGCCTCCTACTTTCAACCTTCCCCTACCGCCTCCTACTTTCAACCTTCCCCTACCGCCTCCTACTTTCAACCTTCCCCTACCGCCTCCTACTTTCAACCTTCCCCTACCGCCTCCTAGTATAATGTTAGTGCTTGTGAGGGAATAAAGCGTTTGTTGAGACCTGGACGCGTCCGAAGCGAGAGCCGGGTCGTTCACGTTTTGCCGCCGGCCGGCGAGCACGGATATACCCGGCATAAGGAGACAAACGCCGCGTTGGCGCCGGTACCGACGCTGCAGATGCAGCCGGGTTCGATGGGTGTTCCAGGCGTACGGGCGCGGGGGATCCACCGGGCCCGGGAGGTGCGACAGCGGAAACGCCGATGCCTCGCCCAGCCGGCTTCGCCTCCATCGGGATATGTAGAGGCGATATGTCGAGGCGAGGAACAAGGTGAGAACGGCGGCCATGGAACGGATAGAGGCAGAGAACGCGAACGCGCGCGCCGTCGGTGCGCAGGGGGATGGCCACGCCGCAAGGGGGCACGGCGGCGAGGGCGCCGCTACCTCCTTGCCCCCCTTTGCGTCCCGCACGCGAGAAGGAGCGGGGGACGCCGATGACGGCGTCAACGCGGCGCTGCCACGGGGGGTGATGTTCGCGGCCTACACCGTTCCGGTGAGGGAATACGCCCTTGCCTGCGAGGACGGCAACCCCATACACGCCCTGCGCCTGGGCAGGGAACCTGCGAGGGCGGTGGTCATGTGCCACGGCTTCGGGGGCAACAAGAACATCCGAGACTTCGTGGCCCTGGCCCAGGACCTCTCCCTACATTACTGCGTGTACACCTTCGATTTCCGCGGCCACGGGCTCTCCCCTGGACGCTCCACCTTCGGCTACCGGGAGACGCAGGACCTGGAAGCGGTGTTGAAACTGGTCCGCGAGGAGGGGAACCGACGGGTGGCGGTGGTGGGCTTCTCCATGGGAGGCGTGGTGGCCATGCGCTACGCGGCTTTGCGCGGAGGACTGGACGCGGTGGTGGCGGTGAGCGTCCCCGCGGACATCGCCACCGCGCGCGCGCCGGGAGCGCGGCTTATCCGCGCCCTTATGGGCAATCCCCTGGGAAGGATGGCGGCATCCCGTCGCTACGGCGTGAAGGTGAGCGGGGAATGGAAAAAACAGGCACCTCCCGCCGACCTCGTCCGCCTTATCGCCCCCCAGCCCCTCACCATCATCCAGGGAGAAGACGACTTTATCTTCGAGGTGGAACAGGCGCGGGAGCTGGCGCGCCGCGCCGGGGACGGCTGCCGCCTCAAGACCTTCCCCTCCTTCGGCCACGCCGAGCAGGGCTATGGCCCCCGCCTGGTGGGATACCTGCTCGAGGTCCTTGCAGAGGACCTGGGTTGACGACCGGCCTTGCCGCCGCCAACTCCCGGGCCTTACAAACGCACCCGTGCGCCTTTGTCACGCGCTTGATGCCCGCGAGGTCGCCGCGGCGGAGGAGAGTGAAATAAAGGGCGTCATCGGGCGTTTACATGGTTGGCCTTTCTCCCAACAGCGCGGGCAAGAGATGATCGCGATGCGAAAGGGATCGAGAAAAAGCAGGCGCTTAAGACATCGGTTTCGCCCTCGTCCGCTGGTTATGGCCGGAAAACCCACGATTTGCCGCGAAGGGCCATGTTATCGCGTCAACCTCCGGGAAGCGGGGGATAATAGATGGCGAGGCGGAGGTTTCATACAGGCGGGCGATCTGAACCCCTCGGCCTAAGGCGGACAGGCGACCATGGCCCGCCGGTGGGAAGGAAGGCGGGAGATTGTCGAAGATGTCACGCGAGCAGAGAAGGCGCGCGCTGAGGGCGGCCAGGATACTGGCGGTCTGCGTCCTGGCCGCCCAAGTGACCGCCCTCGTGGTCGTGGAAGCGGCCCGCCGCGGGACGTATACGGCCGGGGTGGAGGTGTGGGGGAGCAAGTCAAGCGGCCCTGAGGCGGGCGCGCTCGCGGGCGCAGACGGCTTCGAGACCTGGGTGCTGGTGCAGAACCCCGGGGAGAGCCCGGTACGCGTTGACCTCACCCTGAACACCGAGGCGGGGCGGACGGTCCTCCCCGAGTTGCAGGGACTGGAGGTCCCCGCCGGGGGCAGGATAAGCGTGCCCCTCCACGACCATGTGCACACCTACCACGTCTCCACCCTGGTGGAGGCGACGGGCGGCGAGGTGGTCTGCGAGCGCGCCATGTACTGGAACGGCAGGCAGGGCGGGCACGACTCGGTGGGGGCCACCGCCCCCGCCCCGCGCTGGTACCTGGCGGAGGGGGCCACCG
>JACVJD010000158.1 GCA_015711825.1 Candidatus Solincola daggyaiensis | reverse complement strand
TTTCATCTCACGCACCCCCGCTCCGCGCCAGCGAGGTTATGCGTTGGTAAAGGGAGAGAAAAGCGCTCCGCCATCCTTCCCCGGAATCCACCAGGTTGACGCCGCGCGAGGTCAGGCGGGCGGTCTCCAGGGAGAAGGGGATGGAGAGCGCTATCTCCAGCCCGTGCTCGGCGCAGAAGCGCTTCACCTCGGTGTTTTCGGGGACGTCCTTGTTCATCACCACCAGTGAGGGAACCCCCAGGGCCCCGGCCATTCTCACCGCCATGTCCATGTCGTGGAGCCCAAAGGGGGTGGGCTCGGTGACCATGACGCAGACGTCGGAACCGTGCACGGCGTTCATGACCGCGCAACCCGTGCCGGGACCGCAGTCCACCACGTTCACCACCGCGGAAGCGAGGCTCTCCTTCATGGCGGAGATGATGGGGCCGGCCTTGGGCTCGCCGATCTCCAGCAGTCCCCGCATGAAGCCCATGCCCTCGGGGGTGCGGCCCTCCTCTATGGTCCCGATGACCCGCTCCACCTCGCTTATGGCTCCAGCGGGGCAGACCAGGGCGCAACCACCGCAGCCGTGGCAGAGGTCGTTGAAGACGATAACGCGGTCAGGGGCGGTGGCCAGGGCGCCATAGGCGCAGAAGGACGAGCATTCCCCGCAGCGGTCACAGAGGCTTGCGTCCACGCGGGGGATGGCCAAAGTCACCTCTCTGCGGCGCGATATGGCGGGCTTGACGAAAAGGTGGTCGTTGGGTTCCTCGACATCCGCGTCCACGAGCACGGTCTCTATCCCGGAGCGCTGCAGCGACAGGGCCAGGTTCACCGCCACCAAAGTCTTGCCGGTGCCGCCCTTGCCGGCGGCGACGGCGATCACCAACGGCCCGCTCCCTTGCCGCCGCCCCTGCCGCACCCGCCGCGTCCGCCTCCCCCGCGCCGGGCGCCGCCGGGACCGCCGCCCAGGCCGGGCATGCCGCCCATGCCTTCGCCTGGGCTCATGCCGCCGCTCGCTCCCATGCCTCCCGTCGTCATACCGGGAGCGCCGGGTGCGGGGCCCGCCGGGCCGCCGGCCATGCCGGCATGGTCACTGACGGTGGCGGAGGCCGTCTCGGAGAGCCTGCCTTCCATAAGGGCCTGCACGGCCTCGCTCACGGTGCCCTGGAAGCCGGTGTGCACCTTGACCTGGCCGGAAAGGACCTGCATGGCGTTGGGGCCGATGTTTCCGGTGACCACCGCGCCGGCCCCCCGGTCGAGCGCCAGCTGGGCGGTACGGATGCCGGCTCCTCCGCCCGCGTCACGGTTGGTATTGGGTACGGCCTCCCATTCGCCGCTGTCCAGGTCGTAGAAGATGAGGTAAGCGCAGCGCCCGAAGCGTGGATCCACCCCGCTTTCGAGGCCGGGCCCGGCGCTGGATATGGCGGCCTTCATCTCAGGCCCCTTCCTTTTCCAGCTGGTCGATGCGCTCCCTGATCTGCGCCAGGGTCTGCTCCATCCTCTCCGCCTGCGCCTTCAGCAGCTCCAGCTCTCCCGCGAACCCGCCCTGGGCCGCAGGCGGGGCGAGGGGCGATGCCGCTGCCGGCCACCTGCCGGTGAGGACGTACTCCGCGCACGGCCCCAGGCCGCTGCGGCTCCTAACCGCCCAGCCGGGGCTGTAACCCAGCCTCATCCAGCCGGGCTGCCCGGTGAGGTAATACATGTTGCGATGTCCGTATCCCATAACCGACCCTCCTTTCTTTAATGAGGCATATGCCCAATACTAATAATAATATGGATATGGGCATATGTAAAGTATTTTCAGTAAAGCGGCATATCAGGGGCAGTCGATCCGGCTGATATAATTACTGGACATATGCTATTAATGTTATATAATCGTTAATTGGAACGAGCAGGGTCGCTCTCGAACAGAAGCGGTATGCGAGGTAGACGTGCCGAAGAGAAGGACGCTGAGGAAACCTCGTACCTACTACCGGCTGAGGGATGACCCTGGACGGGTTCATCCACCGCGACGCGAAGGCCCGCGCGGAGAACGCGGAGAAGACAGGGCGAGCGCCTAGCGCGAAGCCGGCCCTCGCGCCCGGGAATGACGATGAAAGGAGATGCTGACGGAATTGGCGACATGTAAAGGCGATTGCGGAGAGAAGGCGAAGCCGGAGCGGCATGCGAATTTCGCCGGCGTGAATAAGAAGATCATGGTGCTCAGCGGCAAGGGAGGCGTGGGCAAGAGCTCCATCGCCGCGACCCTGGCCTTGGGCCTGGCGGAACGGGGATACAAGGTGGGGGTCATGGACGTGGACTTCCACGGTCCCAGCATACCGGTGATCTTCGGCATCGAGGGGGAGCGGGTCAGGGGCGACGAGGCCGGCATCTTCCCCGCCGCGATAAACGAAAGACTCAAGGTCATCTCCATCGGGCTCTTCCTGGAGGACCGGGACGGCGCGGTGATCTGGAGAGGGCCCCTGAAGATGACCGCCATCCGCCAGTTCATGGAGGACATCCACTGGGGGGACCTCGACTACCTGGTCATCGACTCGCCTCCCGGGACCGGCGACGAGCCCCTGAGCGTGGCGCAGCTCATACCCGACGCCTACGGACTCATCGTCACCACCCCGCAGGAGCTGGCCATGGCCGACGTGCGCAAGTCCATCGCCTTTTGCCGCAGGATCGGCATGCGCCTGCTGGGCGTGGTGGAGAACATGAGCGGCATGGTCTGCCCCCACTGCGGAGGACGCATCGACGTCTTCGGCCGGGACGGCGCGAAGGGCATGGCCGAGAGGATGCGCGTGGAGTTGCTGGCTTCGCTTCCCCTGGACGGAGAGTTCGCCGCGTGGGCGGACCGTGGGGGAGCGAAGAAGGGATATTACCGCGACCTGGAAGGCGTGGCGGGCGCGCTCGACAAGATGGTGGACAGGGTCGTCGCCCTGACCCGCGCGGAGGAGTCGGAAAGCGGCGTTATCGGGCCCGCCTCGGACGGGAAAGCGGCCGAGCGTGCCGAGGACAACGCGAAAGGCAAGGAGGAAGACATGGAGATATTCGCCATTCCCACGCAGAACGGGCTGCTGTGCTCCCACTTCGGGCACTGCGAGCAGTTCACGCTGGTGGAAGCGGGGGACGGAGGAGAGCCCGCGGTGAGGGAGGTCTGCGCGGCGCCTCCCCACGAGCCCGGCTTGCTGCCGCGCTGGCTGGCGGATAAGGGCGTGAAGACGGTGATCGCCGGGGGCATGGGCGCCAGGGCGCAGCAGATCTTCGCCGAGAGCGGGGTCAAGGTGCTCTGCGGCGCGTCGCAGGCCGAGCCGCTGCAGCTGGTGAGGGATTACCTGGCGGGCACCCTGGAGCTGGGCGACAACGCCTGTGACCACTGAGACGCTCGCAGCGTGCGAAGGCGGCACCGCTATGTACGCGGTTGACGAAGAGGCTTGCATGGGATGCGGCCTTTGCGTCGCATGCTGCCCCGCCGGGGCCGTATCCGTCAAGGGCCGGGTGGCGGAGATAGACCGGGACGCTTGCACGGGCTGCGGCGCCTGCGGAGACGAATGTCCGCAGGGCGCCATCTACGAGTACGAGATCCTTCCCGCGCCGCGGCAGGGCGCAGGGGCTCCGGCAAGGTATGCGTCAAGCGGGTCGGGGCCGGCGTTCTGGCCGAAGTTCCCCGCCCTTACCCGCAGGGAGAAGGCGGCAGCCGCGGCGGCGCTCCTGCCAATCCTTTCCAGGCTCCTGCTCAAAGCGGCGGGACGCGTTTCCCTGCGCGGCAGGGAGAGCCGGCGTCCTCGGAGCGGGGGAGCCGAGGCGCCGGGTCCCATAGGGCATGCGAGCGCGGGAAGGCACCGCTGGCACGGAGGCCGCGATTGAGACGGCGAAGACCGGCGTGACCGCCCTTCGCCGGACCTGCGGGCGACCCCTGACCTAGGTCGCCGCTGGGCGCATGGCCGCCGTGCATCGCCGGCTGCGCCGCCGCCCCCGCGCCTATTTCTTCAGGAAGGAGGCGGGGTCTATCCAGGATTCGGTGCGC
>JACVJD010000157.1 GCA_015711825.1 Candidatus Solincola daggyaiensis | reverse complement strand
CCCTTCCACGGTCGTATTCGGTAAAAAAACTGCGGTTGAGCTTATCCACGGCGTCATCCATACTGTCCAGTTCCAGCGCCATCTCCACGTTACGCTCCTTGAAGCACTCTATGGAGCGCTCCACCAGACGCAGGGCGCGGCGCGCCATCTCATCGATGCCCTCCCTTATCCAGGCAGGAAGGTGTTGCACCGGGATGTTCCGCACCACCTCCGCTATATCCTCGCACAGGTCCGCCATGCGCTCGAAATGCTGGGCTATACGCATGATGACGATGATGAGGCGCAGGTCCACCGCCACCGGCGCGTACCGCGCTATGAGCTCCAAGCCGCCTTCCTCGATGCGATCCCGGAGGACGTCGAAAACGTCGTCCCCGGCGATGATGCCGCCGGCTGCTGCGCGGTCGAGATCCTTAAAGCACAGGCGGGTCATTTCTATCGTCTCCAACAGACCGCTTCCCATGCGCAGCGTCTCCGCATAGAGATCATCGAGGCGGTCGTGGAAATCCTTTCTCGGCTCCAATAAGGCACCTCCTCACGGACGATTCGGCCTACCCGAATCTACCGGTGATATATCGCTCCGTGCGCTCGTCCTTCGGATTGGTGAAAATGGTGTTGGTGGTGTCGTACTCCACTATCCTGCCCGGGTCGCCCTGCTCCTCGATCATAAAGAAGGCGGTATAGTCGCTCACCCGTGCCGCCTGTTGCATGTTGTGGGTGACGATGACGATGGTATATCTCGACTTGAGCTCCACCAGCAAGTCCTCGATGCGCTGGGTAGCAATGGGATCCAGGGCTGAGCAAGGCTCATCCAGCAGTATGACCTCCGGCTGCACCGCCAGTACGCGCGCTATACACAGGCGTTGCTGCTGCCCTCCGGAGAGGGCCAGCGCCGAGCTCCTCAGCTTCCCCTTCACCTCATCCCACAGGGCGGCGCTCGCCAGACTGCCCTCGACGATGTCGTCAAGGATCTCCTTGTCCTTGATGCCGAAAAGCCTCGGCCCATAGGCCACGTTATCGTATATGGATTTGGGGAAGGGGTTCGGCTTCTGGAAGACCATACCCACGCGTTTGCGCAACTCCACCACGTCGTAGGAGCGCTCGTAGATGTTCTCACCGTCCAGGCTGACCTGCCCCTCCACGCGGGCGCCGGGTATGAGATCGTTCATGCGGTTCAGGCACCTGAGGGCAGAGGACTTGCCGCAGCCGGAGGGGCCTATGAGCGCGGTTATGCAACAGCTCTCGATCTTGAGGTCCAGGTCTTCCAGGGCCTTGAAGCCGTTGTAAAACAGGTTTACCCCCGAAAGCTCGAACTTGCCGCAGTTCTCGCACGTGTCATCCACTTTCCTTCACCGTCCCCGTCTTTTTCGCCAGCAGGCGCGCCGCCAGGCGTGCCGCCAGGTTCAGCGCCAGTACCAGCAGCAGGAGGAAAGCGGCCTCGCCGTTGGCTATCCTCATCCAGTCGGACACCAGGGCCCCTTCGGTGTAGGTATGCCAGATATGGGCGGCCATGGGCGCGGCGGGCTTAAGAGGGGAAACCGGGATCTTGCGCACGAATATGCCCACGGTGTAGATGACCGCCGCGCTCTCCCCCACGATCCTGCCCATGGCCAGAACGGCACCGGTGGTGATCCCCGGCACGGCGCTGGGCAGGACCACTTTCTTCACCGTCTCCCAACGCGTGGCTCCCAGCGCCAGGGAAGCCTCGCGGTAGGAGGCGGGCACCGCCTTCAAAGCCTCCTCGGAAGTGCGCATAACCGTGGGCAGATTCAGCAAAGTGAGGGTTAGCGCTCCCGCCAGCAGGGAATAACCCAGACCGAAATAGACCACGAAGAGCACCATTCCGAAGATGCCGAAGACCACCGAGGGCACCGCGGACAGCGAGTCGGCACCGAAGCGCACCAGCCTTGCCGCCCTGCTCTCGCGGGCGAACTCCGACATGTACACGGCCGCCCCCACCCCCACCGGCACCACCAGCGCCACCGTCAGCAAGGCCAGGTAAAAAGAAGAGGCGACCATGGGCCCGATGCCGCCGCCTTCCTTTATGGCCTGGGGTTTCCCGAACAGGAAGCCGGGATCGAGGGCCGTGCCCAGACCGCGCACGAAAATAGCCGCGATGACGAAGCCGAGTATTCCCAGGCCCACCGCGGCGATGGACCAGGTGGCGGCGGTAAAGGCGCGGTCTGCCAAGGCGGCCTTGCGCCTGTGCTTGTCGATGTGCTCCCTGAGGATCCTTTCGAGCCGCTCGTCCTTCGGCTCGCAGATATTCTCCACCACCTGTAGGTTGACCATCTCCTTGCCGGCGGTGTTTGTCCCAAGGCCGCTCATGCCGCCTCCTTCCGCTGCCTCGTGACCATCCTCACCAGCATGATCATGGCCATGGAGAGCAGCAGCAACACCAGGCCCATGGCGAACAGCGCCGAGCGTTGCACCCCCGTGGACTCACCCATCTCCATGAGGATCTTGGTGGTAAGGGTATGGGTGGGGGAGGTCAGGGAGGTGGGATACGCGGTGGCCGGCCCGATCACCAGGGCCACGGCCATGGTCTCGCCGATGGCCCTTCCCATGCCCAGTATCACCGCCACCAGCAATCCCGGCTTGGCGGCGGGGATGAGGACTTTGCGGACGGTCTGCCATCGGGTGGCCCCCATGGCCAGGGAGGCGTCTATATACGTCCTGGGCACCGCCTCCAGCGCGTCTTTGGATATTGCGGTGATGGTGGGGAGCACCATGATGGCTAGGATTATGGATGCCGCGAGCACCCCCGTTCCCTGGCTGTTGGTGGCCGACCTGAGCCAGGGCACCATGACCGTGAAGCCCAGCCATCCGAGAACGATGGAAGGGACGCCGGCCAGCAGCTCCACGCCTCTGGCGAAGAACGACCGAACCCGCCGGGGGGCCATCTGGGTCAGGAACAGTGCCGAGCCGATGGCAAGGGGGGTGCCCAGGAGGAGCCCCCCGACGGTGGTCGTTATCGTACCCGTGAAAAAGATGAGCATGCCGTAACGGCCGCTCTTGGGGTCCCAGGTGGAGGAGAAGAGGTTGGCGGGACCGGCCTTGGTGAAGGCGGGCATGGATTCCTTGGCCACGAAGAAGATGATGAGCAGTATTCCCAGCACCGTCATCATGGCCATGACCAACATGGTCTTCTTGACGATCCATTCCCGATCGATGCCCTCCAGGGCCGATCCCCCTTGCCTCTTCATCTCCTGCTGGAACCCCTTGGAACGTAGGTAGGAACCCTCGAAACGAATCCCTAGATCTCGGTCATGGGGATATACTCTTTGGCCACGACCTCGTTCTGGAACTTATCCGAGAGGACGAAATCGATGTAGGCCTTGGCGAGGCCGGTGGCCTCCCCTTTGGTGAACATGTGCAGGAAGCGGGAGAGCGGGTAGGTCTT
The DNA here is from genome assembly GCA_015711825.1 of Candidatus Solincola daggyaiensis. Classification (GTDB taxonomy): domain Bacteria; phylum Actinomycetota; class Geothermincolia; order Geothermincolales; family RBG-13-55-18; genus Solincola_B; species Solincola_B daggyaiensis. The sequence goes on along the minus strand of JACVJD010000157.1, from coordinate 648 downwards.
GCTGACCGCCGTCTCCTTCTTGCCCTCTACGCCGCCGTACTTAAGGGCCTTCACCGAGCTGTCCAGGTAACCGAGGGAGACGTAGCCGATGGAGTTGGGGGTGGAGGCCACGGTCTGCCGCACGATGCCGTTGCTGTTGCACTCGATGGCGCCGGCCATGGGCTTCTCCTTCTTGAGCGCTTTCTCGTCGAACATCTCCCTGGTGCCCGAGGCCTCATCGCGCACCACCACGGTTATGGGAGCGTCAGGGCCTCCCACTTCCTTCCAATTCTTCACCTTGCCGGTGAAGATGTTGTACACCTGGTCTGCGGTGAGGTCGCTCACCGGCACGTCCTTATGGGCGATCACCACGATCACGTCGAGGGCTATCTCGTGGTCAACCAGGCCGAGGTTTTTCTCCTCGTCCTTGAGTCCGCGCGAGGAGTTGCCGATGTCTACGACTCCTTCGGCCACGTTGGAGATGCCCACGCTGGAGCCGCCCCCCTGCACGTTCACGGTCACGTCGGGGTTCTCGTCCATGAACATGTCCGCCGCCTCCTGGGCAAGAGGCAACACGGTGGTGGATCCCGAGAGGTTCAGCGTGCCGGACAGCTTAGGCTTCTCCGGCTCCGCCGGCTTCTCCTCACCCTTATTGCCGCAACCAGCGGC
>JACVJD010000156.1 GCA_015711825.1 Candidatus Solincola daggyaiensis | reverse complement strand
GGCATTTCCGAGGAACCGGTCAAACCCAAGCGGACCTGGGTAAGCACCCCTTGTAGTGACTGAATGTTTTGAAGAATCCCAGGTCAAGGGCTAAGTCAACCATAAAAGTGCGGAAGTTGGGCTAAGGATGTCTTCAAGGAAGAGCAGATAGGGGGGGCCCTTCATACGTAGGTTACCTCTCTCAGAACTTTTTCCTTGAACTGCGACCTCAGCCGGCGCCGGGGCCGGTCCGCGACGGGAGAGGTCAGGCGAGGTCGAAGCGGTCCGCGTTCATCACCTTGTTCCAAGCCACTATGAAGTCGCGCACGAACTTCTCCCGGGCGTCGTCGCAGGCATAGACCTCCGCGATGGCCCGCAGCTGCGAGTCGGCGCCGAAGACGAGGTCCACGCGGGTGGCGGTCCACTTCAGCTCGCCGGTGGCGCGGTCGCGCCCCTCGAATACGTCCTCGTCCTCCGCGGTGGGCTTCCATTCCGTGCCCATGTCCAGCAGGTTGACGAAGAAGTCGTTGCTGAGGGTGCCGGGGCAAGAGGTGAAGACGCCGTGCGGGGAACGGCGGTAGTTGGCGTCCAGCACGCGCATGCCCCCGATGAGGACGGTCATCTCGGGGGCGGTGAGGGTGAGCAGCTGGGCGCGGTCCACCAGCAGCACCTCCGGCTTCACGGCGTACTTCTTCTTCTGGTAATTGCGGAACCCGTCCGCGCACGGCTCGAGCACGGCGAAGGAAGCCGTGTCGGTCTGCTCCTGGGAGGCGTCGGTGCGCCCCGGCGCGAAGGGGACGGTCACCTCCAAGCCGGCTTCTTTGGCGGCCCGCTCCACGGCGGCGCAGCCGCCCAGGACGATGAGGTCGGCGAGGGAGACCCTCTTGCCGCCTGACTGGGCGCGGTTGAACTCCTGCCGGATCCCCTCCAGTGTCCGCAATATGCCCGCCAGACGCTCCGGCTCGTTGACCTCCCAGTCCTTCTGCGGCGCGAGGCGGATGCGCGCCCCGTTGGCGCCGCCGCGCTTGTCGGAGCCGCGGAAGGTGGAGGCGGAGGCCCAGGCGGCCCATACCAGGTCCGGGACGGAGAGGCCCGAGGCGAGGATCTTCGCCTTGAGGCCCGCGATATCCGCCTCGTCTATGAGCTCGTGATCCACGGCGGGCACCGGGTCCTGCCAGATCAGTTCCTCCTCCGGGACCTCCGGGCCGAGGTAGCGCGAGCGGGGGCCCATGTCGCGGTGGGTGAGCTTGAACCAGGCGCGGGCGAAGGCGTCGGCGAACTCCTCCGGGTTACGCTGGTAGCGCCGCGCGATGGGCTCGTAGATGGGGTCGAAGCGCAGGGAGAGGTCGGCGGTGGTCATGATGGGAGGGTGCTTTTTCGAGGGGTTGTGGGCGTCCGGAACCATGTCCTCCTCGGCCACGTCCTTTGCCCTCCACTGCCATGCGCCCGCTGGGCTTTTGGTCAGCTCCCACTCGTATTTGAAGAGCACGTCGAAGTAGCCCATGTCCCAGCGGATGGGGTTCGGGGTCCAGGCACCCTCGATGCCGCTGGTGATAGTGTCCGGTCCCTTGCCGCTGCCATAGGTGCTCTTCCAGCCCAGGCCCTGTTGCTCGATGGGCGCGGCCTCGGGCTCGGGGCCCACGTGGGAGGCAGGGCCCGCGCCGTGGCACTTGCCGAAGGTGTGCCCGCCGGCGATGAGGGCTACCGTCTCCTCGTCGTTCATGCCCATGCGCGCGAAGGTCTCGCGCACGTCGCGGCCCGAGGCCACCGGGTCGGGCTTGCCGCCCGGTCCCTCCGGGTTCACGTAGATGAGGCCCATCTGCACGGCGGCGAGGGGGTTCTCCAGCTCCTCTCCCTCTCCGTGACGCTCGTCGCCGAGCCAGGTGTCCTCGCTGCCCCAGTAGATGTCCTCCTCCGGCTCCCACACGTCCACGCGCCCGCCGCCGAAACCGAAGGTCTTGAAGCCCATGGACTCCAGGGCGCAGTTGCCGGCGAGGATCATGAGATCGGCCCAGGATATCCTGCGGCCGTACTTCTTCTTGATGGGCCAGAGCAGCCGGCGGGCCTTGTCGAGGTTGGCGTTGTCCGGCCAGCTGTTGACGGGCGCCAGGCGCTGGTTGCCGGTCCCCGCGCCCCCGCGGCCGTCTCCGATGCGGTAGGTGCCAGCACTGTGCCAGGCCATGCGGATAAAGAGCCCACCGTAGTGGCCGTAGTCGGCTGGCCACCAGTCTTGGGAATCGGTCATGAGGGCGTAGAGGTCCTCTTTCACGGCTTGCAGGTCGAGTTTCTTGAACTCCTCGGCGTAGTCGAAATCCTCGCCCATGGGATTGCTCTTGCCGGAGTGCTGGTGGAGTATTCGCAAGTTCAACTGCTCCGGCCACCAGTCGCGGATGGTCATCCCCCTGCCGGTAGCCTGCGGGTTGCCCCTGCCCGTCATCGGGCACTTGCTGTCTCCGTTCATGATATATCCTCCTCGCATTCTTTCTGGATCGCGTTGGCGCGCTCGTACCTTTATTGTCCCTCTCCGGACACGCCGCTAAACCGTCATAGACATGGGGGTCGAGCCTTGGTTTGTGTCCAGACATAAAACGAGGCGTGACCCCAATGTCTGACCCGAGCCTTGGTTTGTGTCCAGACATAAAATGAGGCTTGACCCCAATGTCTGACGATTTCAATGTCTGATGCTCTTGAAGTGGAGGAGGATTCGGATATAATATTTAAAATCTCGCCAGGAGAGCGAGGTCGAAAAGTTAGATCTATATAGAGCCGAACGGGAGCCTGCATGCTGGAGATAAGATTTCACGGGAGGGGAGGACAGGGAGCGGTCACCTCGGCCGAGCTGCTAGCCGTGGCGGCCATCAACAAAGGCAAGCACGCCCAAGCCTTCCCGAGCTTCGGGCCCGAGCGCAGGGGCGCGCCCGTGGTGGCTTTCTGCCGGGTGGACGACAAGAGGATCCTCGCCCGCGCCAAGGTGTACGAGCCCGACGTGGTGGTCATCCTCGACTCCGGGCTCCTGACCCTGATCGACCCGGTGGAGGGACTCAAGCCAGACGGCATCCTCATCATCAACTCGAAAAAATCCTACGAGGAGATAATGAACGAGTGCCGCTTCACCTGCCGGGTCGGCATCGTCAACGCCGACCAGATCGCCCGGGAGGAGCTGGGGAGGGTGATCGTGAACACCACCATGTTGGGGGCGGTCATCAAGGCGACCGGCATCATAGAGCTAGAGGATATCCGCGGGCCTTTGCTGGACCGCTTCGGGCCCAAGCTGGGAGAGAAGAACATGAAGGCCCTGGAACGGGCACATAATGAACTGTATTTGAAGGAGTAAGCGGACGTGGCCAAACCGATAGACGAGATAAGGTGGCAGGACCTGGAAATAGGCGCAGCGGTAAGCGAGCCCGGGTGCTCCAAAGAGTACAAGACCGGGAGCTGGCGTTCACTACGCCCGGTGGTCGACAAGGAGCAGTGCATCCGCTGCGGCGTCTGCTGGCTGTTCTGCCCGGACGCGGCCATCGACAGATCGGAAGAGGGGCATTTCGAGGCCGACCTGGAATATTGCAAGGGCTGCGGCATCTGCGCCAGGGAATGCCCGGTGGGCTGCATAAACATGGAGATCGAGGAAGGCTGACATGGCCAGGGAACGCAGGGGAATAGAGGTCTCGCTCGCCGTGGCGGAGGCGGTGGGGCAGGCGGACTGCGACGTCATCAGCGCTTACCCCATCACCCCTCAGACCCACATCGTGGAGCACCTCTCCGAGATGGTTGCCGAAGGGCACCTGGACGCGGAGTTCGTGCCGGTGGAGAGCGAGCACTCGGCCATGAGCGTTTGCTGCGGCGCGGCCGCGGTGGGAGCCCGCACCTTCACCTCCACCAGCGCGCAGGGACTGGCTCTGATGGCGGAGATTTTCTTCATCGCCTCTGCCATGCGCCTGCCGGTGGTCATGGCCCTCGCCAACCGCTCCCTCTCGGCGCCGCTCTCCATCTGGAACGATCACACCGACACCATGATGGTGCGCGACGGCGGCTGGATACACGTTTTCGTAGAGAACGGCCAGGAGGCCTACGACCACGTGTTCTGGGCCTTCCGCGTGGCCGAGGACCCCGGGGTGCGGCTGCCGGTGGCCATCAACATCGACG
>JACVJD010000155.1 GCA_015711825.1 Candidatus Solincola daggyaiensis | reverse complement strand
TGGCCCCAGGTGCGGTTGTTGCCGTACATGGCCCGCTCCGCCACCACCGGCATGTCCGAGGTCACCTCGGTGGAAACCTCCCAGGAAACCACGTAATCATGCACGTTCCAGGTGTAGCGCGAGAAAGGCGGGAGCACCCTCATGGGACCGGCCACCGGCCCCTTGTCGGTCATGAAGGTGAGGCCTACGGTCGCGTCGCTGTCGTTGGGGTTCTGCACCAGCACCCAGGTCTCGAAGCCTCCCTCGGTGCAACCCTCGGCCAGGTACCAGACGTGGCCCTTGGGGGCGAAGGCCGCCACCACCGGCTGAATGGAGGCGAGCATGCCCTCGGCGAAGGCGGTATAAACGGTCCCCGCTTCCAGGTCGACGTCGACGTTGATGACCACCGGGGCGGGAAGGCCGGTGGGCGTTACCTGCACGTTATAGGTGCCGGCCGGCACCTCAAGGTAAGGCGAGGCCTCCTTGAAGGCAAGGTCGGTGATGGCCACCGCGCCGTCCACCCAGATATCCACGTTAGGAGCGTCGGGCGAAAGGTGGGTGAAGTTGACCTTCGCAAGCCCCGGTCCCGGGATGCCGTTGTCGTCCTCGAAGACCAGGGGGGTGATCGAGGCCAACATGTCGGCCGCGGCAACGGTATAGGAGACGCCCTTTTCCAGGGTCACGTCCGCGTCGATGACCACCGGGGTGGTGGCTCCCGTGGGCGTTACCTTGATGTTGTAATCTCCCGCGGGGACGTGCAGGTAAGGGGTGACCTCGGCGAAGGCCAGGTCGCTCACCACCACCTGATCGTTCACCCAGATGTCCACCGCCGGAGCGTCGGGAGAGGCATGGGCTACGCGGATCCAGGCGAAGCCTATGCCGTTCGCGGCGGAGGCCGGCGGTACCGCCAGCAGCAGGGTGGCCACCAGCGATATGGCGGCCAGCAAGATCAGTTTTCTTTTCATAGCAAACCCTCCTAGGAACTCCTTATCGTTTGCATGACCTTGTGTGCATGATCATGGCTCTTTTCTAAACCGTCCTCCCGCAATCACCCCCTCGAGCGGTCGAAAATCCCGGGTCACCCGGTTTGGCGGTCCTGAGCAGGCGTTGCGAATGAGCCTCCGGCATGTTTGGTCAGCGCGGATCCGTCACCTCCAGCTTCCCCTCATCGATACAGCAAGCTTATCCCCGTTCATTTTTACCTCCTTTCAAGTTAATAAACATGTGGAGGAAAACCTGGAGCGGGAAACGTAAGCCGTTGACAATTATTATGATAATAATATTATTAGAGTAATATTGTTTCAGCCCCTGAGGGCGGGAGCGAAAGAGAGGTAGGGATGAGCGAGCAGGTCTACGAGGAACTGGCGCGGCACCTGGACAAGGCGGTGGCGGGGGTTCCCATGTCCCCCAAGCTCCTGGAGATCCTCAAGATCCTCTATCCGGGCGAGGAGGCCGAGGTGGCCCTGAAGCTGGCCATCTACGAGAACCGCACCCTGGCCGAGGTGGAGGCGGCGCTGCCGGAGAAAGCCGGCAGGCTGGAGGGGATCCTGGACGCTATGGCCCACCGCGGCACGGTGTTCACGGAACAGAAGTCGGGGCGGGAGAGGATATACCGGCTCCTCCCCAGCATGGTGGGCTTCGTGGAGGTGCCGTTCCTGGACGGCGAGGACACGCCGGTGAAGCGCGAGCTCTCGCGCCTGTGGAAAGAGTATATAGACGAGGGCTTCGGGGAGGAGATGGCGCGGGGCATCCCGCTCATCCGCGTGGTGCCCATCGCGGAGACCCTGGAGGACACCTCCCAGGTCCTTCCATACGACGCCTTGACCGAAAAGGTGAAAGAGGCCGCCTTCATCGCCGTGGGGCACTGCCCCTGCCGCCAGATCGGCAAGTACACCGGCGAGGGATGCGACCGCCCCACCGAGCGCTGCATGCACTTCGGGAGCCTGGGGCGCTACATGGTGGAGGTGGGCAAGGCGCGCGAGCTGACCGCCGAGGAGGCACTGGAGATGCTGAAAAAGGCCACTGAGGAGGGCCTGGTGCACGTCTGCGACAACCTGGAGGGAAGCCTGCGCACCATCTGCAACTGCTGCCCCTGCTGCTGCGGCTTCTTCCGCGTGAGGTCCGAGCGGGGGCTTGCGACCTACGCGCGCTCCAACTACGTGGCGCACGTGGAGACGGAGGACTGCATCGGCTGCGGCACCTGTACAGACAGGTGCCCGGTCAAAGCCGTCGCCTTGGTGGACGATGTCGCGGTGGTGGACGAAGAACTGTGCATCGGCTGCGGGGTGTGCGTCCCGACCTGTGAGGGAGACGAGGCCGTCAAGCTGAGGCGGCGCGAGGAGACCACGCAACCCCCTGGCTTGCAGGAATTCTTGGCCGCGAGGATGAAGGCATAAGCGAGCACTCTGGCGGGGGGATGGTTTTTTACGGAGAGTAGGGCAGCCGCCGTTCTTCCAAGGACGGGCGCAACCGCGACCCCGGCAGCTACGAGGAGGCGGAGGCGGCAGCCAGGGCCGACGGGATCGGCGGATGGGGACGATCGCCATCAGTGCCGCTGTCGTCGGGTGATTAAAGGAGGTCGGCCTCGATGGGGGCGAAGGCGGAGAGAAAGGAGAGGAGCCGTGAGAGGATTCTCGCGTCGGCCGGCACGCTCCTGCGCGAGAAAGGGATATCGGGCGCCAGCGTGGCGGAGGTCATGGAGGGCGCGGGTATGACCGTGGGCGGCTTTTACGCCCATTTCCCCTCCAAGGCCTCCCTGGTGGCGGAGACGCTGCGGGACGCCCTGCGGGGATCACGCGCCACGCTAGCGGCATCGGCCGGGGAGAGGCGGGGTGCGGAGTGGGTGAAGGCGGTGGCCCGCGCCTATCTTTCCCGGCAGCATCGCGACAACCCCCGGGACGGATGCCCCCTGCCGGCGACTTTGAGCGAGGTGGCGAGGGAGGACGCGGAGGTGCGCGAGGCGCTGGCGGAGGAGATAGGGGAGGCGGCGACGGAGGTTGCCATGCGCCTCGAGGAAGCGGGTCTGGACGATTCCCGGGACGAGGCGCTGGCCGTGCTCTCGACCATGGTGGGGGGTCTCGCCCTGGCCCGGGCGCTCAAGGGGAGCGCCCTCTCCGATCGGGTCCTGCTGGCCTGCCGCCGCCACATCGAGCGCCGCCTGGCCGGGAGGGAGTGAGCGTCAGGCAAGCGTCCGGCCCTCCGGGACACACGCGGCGCGATCCTGGGCTGAGGCGCGGAACGCACCGCGCTCACGGTGAATCCGCGCACGGCTTCCTGGGCCGCGCGCTGTGCACAAGGCTTCCCGAGCCGCCGCCGGGGGACGGCGCATCTCCCGCCGCCACATCGAGCGCCGACAGGCCGGGAGGGAACGAGCGTCACTGGCTATTGCGCTTGCATGCCGGTTTCTCGAGATGCCGTCAGACAGGGTCGGTCCTGTGCGTAGGGTCAGGAAAGGCCATATCCCCTCAGCCGTAGTAACATAGTAATGGCGCGGTAACGGCGGGTGGCGGCAGAAGAGGGGGATGGCGATGAAAGGTTTCCGGTTCTTCGCGGCGGCGCTCCTGCTGGCGGGGCTGCTTGCCGGCTGCGGCGGCAAGGGTGAGAGCAAGCGTCAGGTCTGGGATTTCGACGAAGCCTCCGGCTACGCATTCGACCCTGAGCTGGTAAGCGTGAACGAGGGCGGCGATTCCCTGGCGGCGCTCAAGCAGCTCCCCGGGGACGCCTTCTGGACGGTGACCTACGCGCACCCTCTCCCGGCGCAGGCGCCGGAATATCACCAGGGCGCGTTCGACGCGGAGGGCAACCTGGTGGTCGTCGGCTCCAACACCGACATGCCACAGAGGCCGATAACGGGGCAGCTCATCGTCGCCAAATACGGCCCCGACGGCGGGATGCTCCCCGGCTGGCCCAGGTTCCATACCGACCCCACGGTCCAGTGGAACGAGGGCCAGGATGTGGCCCTGGACGGGACGGGCAACATGGCCGTCGCCGGCTACTCCATCATCGACGGGCGGTCGTGGGTGTTCTCCATGTGGATGCTGGATGCGCAGGGGAACATGCTTCCCGGCTGGCCGCGGTACGTGGCCTCCGGCCACGCCTACGGGACGGGGGTGGTCATCAACTCCAACGGCGACATCGTTGCCTGCGGTTCATCAGGCGCCACGGGGCGCGACCGGATCCTTGTGGCCAGGTACCGGC
>JACVJD010000154.1 GCA_015711825.1 Candidatus Solincola daggyaiensis | reverse complement strand
TATAGCGAGCCGGCGGTGGTCTCGGCGGCCGCGCGGCTGTTCAGGGCGGCCGGCGCCCGCGAGGTCTACGTGATGGAGAACTGCACCCAGGCCGCCTTTACCCGCCTGGTTTTCCGCGTTACCGGCATGGATAAAGCTGCCAGGAAGGCCGGCGCGAAGCCCCTGTACCTGGACGAGGGGAAGCAGGTGGAGGTTACCCTCCCTACCCTGGGATATCAAGTGCACGTGTCCGAGTGGGTGAAGGAAAGGCTGATGGAGAAACGCGAGGACAATCTCTATCTCAGCGTCCCCAAGCTCAAGACGCACTCCATGGCCACCGTCACCCTGGGGGTAAAGAGCCAGTTCGGTTTGATCATGCAGGGAGACCGCATCAGGGATCACAACTTCAACCTCCATCGCAAGTTGGCCGACATCTACGCCGTGATCCGGCCGGATTTCACCCTCATCGAGGGGATCTACGCCATGAACCACGGACACGACCATCCGGAGGGGCTGGTGGGAAGGTGCGCCGAGCGCCTCGGGGTCCTCATCGGCGGTGACGACACCCTGGCGGTTGACGCGGTGGGATGCGACATCATGGGCATCGATCCCTTGAAGGTGGAGCACCTGCGGTTGGCGGCGCAAAGGGGGCCGGGCACCATCGATCTTGAGGATATCGAGGTCATAGGCGATCGCGAACCGTTCCGGCGCCGGTTCAGCAGTGAGCTCCTGGACGTCTACCCGCCGGACGTGACCATTATCGAGGGCAAGGAGAGGTGTTGCCCGGAGGGGTGCAGCCTCAACACCCGCATGGTCCTGCAGTACCTGTACGTGGACCACGACGGGCGGGGAGGTTTCGGTATCGTCATGGGCAAGGGCATAGACCGGGAGGAGCTGGCGTCCCTACGGGGGAAGGTCTTGGTGGTGGGGGACTGCGCCTACGATGAGTGCTACGGGGAGTTGGCGCACAGGCTGGGCGGAAAAAGGGTGCGGGCTGCCCGCGGCTGCAACAACCTGCGTGATGTCCTCGCCGCGCTGACGCCGCTCATGGGGGTGAGCCCGGTGAAGATGGTGCCGTTGCCGGCGCTGGAGTCTCTAGGGCTCCTGATGCAGGCCCGCCTGCGCCGCACCACGGCGCGCATCACGCCCATTATTCCCAGGGGCTGAAGGCGCGTTCCCCTAAAGCACCCGAGACGCCAGGATAGGGATGTAACGGCCCATCGCTGAAGGGAAAAGGCGCCTTATCGAGAAAACATGCCTGGTAACTCGCGACGGGGCCCGGCTCCAAACGGGGCATCCCGGCGGGCGGAAGAAGGGTGGTCTGGTGAGGGCAAAGAGTCGGCGATGAGGAGCGGGCGCTCTCGGGCATGAAGGAAACGCTGATCGAGCATAGGCCGGCTAATCCGCGTGGCGCGGAGGATATCCCGCGAGAGCTCGAGGTGGCCAGGAAAGCCCGGAACCCCGTGCTCTTTCTCCCGGGATTTCTGCGGCTCAATGCCCTCACCGCCACCATGCGCCGCCGGCTCAGGGCCATGGACTTCGAGGTATATGCCGTGCGCCCCCCGCTGTTGGGATGCGGCGACCTGCGCCGCTACGCGCAGTCGGTACGCGACAAGATGAGGGAGATGAGAGTGCTTCTGGGGGCGCGGAAACTCTCCCTTATCGGCCAGGGCACGGGAGGCCTGGCGGCCAGATACGCGGTGGAGCAATTGAAGGCCTACGAGTACCTGGACAGGCTGGTGATGCTCGGCACCCCGAACCACGGCTCTTACTCCCTTTACCCCTTTGCGGCGTTCACCGCGGCGCGGGAGGCGCTGCCGTCGAGCGCCTTCCTGCACGCGCTCAACCAGGGTTACCGGGCCGCGCCGCCGGAGGGGATATCCCAGCGCTACCTGTCCATATATACCGCCCTGGACTTCGCGGTGCTTCCCTGGTGGAGTTGCCGGCTCGAGGGGGCCGGGAACATGCGTGTGAAACGACCCACGACCCACATGGGGCTGGTGCGTTCCCGGAGGATAGGGGAGATGGTGGCGGATCTTCTGGAGGGAGACGTCGCCATGGCCGGGCCCCTGGCGGACCGCGGCGACGACATATTGCTCAAGGAGCTGACGGAGAACCTGCGAGAAAACCCCACCGACGAGGGCGACCTTTTCCGCCGCGGCAGGCTCCTGCTCGATTACGGCTATTTCAACCTGGCTATACGGGATCTCTCCGACCTCATCAAGCTGCGCCCCGATTTCCCCGAGGCCTACATGCTGCGAGGAAAGGCGCTGCGGCGCAAGATAAACCCGGGGGAGAACCCCATCTACAACCGCGCCGTGCGCGATTTCAACCAGGTGATCAGGATGAAGCCGGGGTGGGCGGAAGCCTACTACGAAAGGGGAGTCTGCTACGCGTTGCTGAACGCCTGGCCGGACGCGGTGGACAGTTGGGACCGCGCCCTCATCCTCGACCGCGACCTTTATCCCGCTTACCTCGCGCGGGGTCTGGGGAGGATGAAGAGGGGCGACGTGGCGGGCGCGGCCGAGGATTTCATCGAGGTCCTCCGCATCCAGCCCGACGAGCCCGAGGCGACGCGCTTTCTGTCCGAGCTGGGACGCTGAAGGCGACCCCGCGTGCCGGCTCATCGAGGTCCTCCGCATCCAGCCCGACGAGCCCGAGGCGACGCGGTTTCTATCCGAGCTGGGACGCTGAAGGCGACCCCGCCCCCGACGTCCTCCCGGTTCAAGGGTTTGCACCCGGGCTGTCGAAAGAAATGTAAGCCGGGATAGGGGGCGTTAGGAGGTATAGGCCGGCGTGAGATACCGAGGCATGGCAGCGGCCTCTTGCGGGAGACGAAATGGGAAGGCGGGCGCCGGGCCTGCGCCTCGGGCGCGTTTCCCCGCGACATGCGGCGCGGGCGACGGGGGCTCGGGCGTCAGGGCCGCAAGGACGCGCATTCTGCCCTGCGCGGTCCTGCTATGCCTCTCGTTTTCCATCCTTTTCCACCTCCCTTTGCGGGCGGAAAAGGCCTACGGCGGCGCCCTTTCGGGCTGGAAGTTCTGCGTGGACCCCGGGCACGGGGGCAACGAAAGCGGGGCCGTGGGCCCGACGAAGCTCGAAGAGAAGGACGTCAACCTCAAGGTGGCCCTCCACCTCAAGGACCTCCTGGAGGCGGAGGGGGCCGAGGTGCTCATGACCCGCTACGACGACAGCACGGTGAGCATCACCGAGCGCTGGCAGATGGCCAACGCCTGGGGGGCCCACCGCTTCATCAGCATCCACCACAACGCTATGCCCGGAGACCCAATAGCGAACGGAACGGAAACATGGGTACACCAGTACGCGAGCGAGGAATCTCTCAAGCTGGCCAATGCTGTGCAGGCGGAACTGGTAGGCGAGCTGAGGCTTCCTAACCGGGGCGTAAAAAGGACGGTCGTTGATTCACCTTACGACTTCGGTGTTCTTAAAAATACCACCATGCCCGCCATCCTCACCGAGGCCTCCTTCATCTCCAACCCGGAAGAGGAGAAGCGCCTGCGGGAAGACGCCTACCTCCAGCGCGAGGCCATGGCCATCCTGCGCGGCATCCACATGCCCTCGAGCATAAGCTTTGCCCTGCCGCGGGAGAACCGCATCTCCGACGGGGTAGTGGACGTCGAGGTGCAGCTCCTGGGCGACGACGCCCTTGAGCGCCTCGACCTGGAGCTGGACGGGCAGGCGCTGGCCAGCATCACCTCCAAGCCCTACCGCTACCAGATCGACAGTGGCGTGCTTGCAGACGGCACCTACTCTCTGCGCGCCGTCGCCCGTTATAAGAACGGAAGCGCCGCCAGCGTTTCCCGCGACCTCATCGTGGCCAACGCCGCCCGGCACTGGTACTTCGCCGAGGGGACCACGCGCGAGGGCTTCGAGGAATGGCTCACGGTCCTCAACCCCAACCCCGAGCCGGTGGTCTTCGAGGTGACCTACGCCTTCGGCGGGAACGGCACCGATAAACGTTCCTACCAGGTGACGGAGGAGAGCCGCTTGAGCATAGAGGTGGCGCGGGAGGTGGGGAAGGGGCGCGACGTCAGCGTCATCGTGGACTCGCCGCTGCCCATCATGGTGGAGAGGCCCATGTATTTCCTCTACGGGGGACGCTGGGCGGGCGGCCACGTCTCCGCCGGCGCCAACCGCCCCTCCACCACGTGGTATTTCGCCGAGGGCTACACCGGG
>JACVJD010000153.1 GCA_015711825.1 Candidatus Solincola daggyaiensis | reverse complement strand
AGGCGTCCTCCCAAGTCAATAGCAAGGCGAGCAACCCCTCTCCGGAGGGGACAGGGAGGCTATACCCTTGACTTGGGTCATTAAAGGTGACCCCTATGTTTGGGGGAGGGGTTGGAGGAGGCCGTCCAGGTCGTATTCGGGCTTGATGGTGAAGAGCACCCAGCCGTAGCCGAAGCGGTGGGCCTGGTAGCGGGGGTCGCGGTAGAGCTTGGCGATCTCCCACACCAGGGTGCGGTTGGTGAGCGGGTAACAGTCCAGGAACTTGTTGAGGACCACGTATTCCGCCCCGTAGGTGTTGCCGTCGAACTGGTAGATGTGCTCGCGTTGGGACATGTGGGGCACGATGGGGTCCTGGGCGCACACCGAGGCGTCGCGGGGGATCATGGAGATGATGTCGTAGCCGGTTCGCTCCATCCGGGGGTCCAGGTGGTAGAACCAGGGGTTGAAGAGGGTCTTGGCGGAGCGGGAGAAGGTGAAGGGGATCTGCGCCAACAGGATAACCACGCAGACGGCGAGCGCCATCCTGCGGTAGTCGAGGAACCTGCCGCGCCGAGCCAGCCAGCGGTGCAGGCGGGGGATGGCGTCGATGAGGGCGAAGATGAAGATGGGCGCGAATATGGCGTTGTAGTGGCGCAGGATCTCCCAGTGGGGGTAGTAGTTGGAGAGCAGGCGCTCCAGCAGGGCGGGGATGGCCACGATGCTGAACCCCCCGATCAACGGCAACAAAAGGAAGGGGGCGAGGATAAAGAACAGCAGCTTGGCCTTGTGGTAGGGGACGAAGAACTGCTTGATGCCGTCCCAGGGATGGGTGGCCAGGTACTTGAAGACCTCGATCCAGTTGTCCCCCATGTGTGAGTAGTACTTGAAATAGAAATAATTTCCACTCGCCGCCAGGGGAGGCATGATCTGCCTGGTCACGGCGTAGAACCATCCCGCCGAGATGACGCAGGTGGCGGAGCCCGCGAACCACCTGCGGCGGAAGATGATCACGTACAGCCCCAGAAAGAAGACCAGGAAGGCGGTGGTCTCCTTGACCCACAGGAGGAAGGGCAGGGTGAGCAGGTAGCCCACCCAGTTCTCCCGGTCGATGAAGAAATAGGCCAGGGCGAGGAAGGTGCCGAGGAAGGCCTCGGTGTGGAAGTCGAAGAAGATGAGCTCCATGGTCCCCCAGAAGAGCAGGTAGGTAAGGGCCAGGCACATGGCGCAGAGAGAGCTCTGGAAATTGCGCCTCACCACGTAATAGATGGGGATGGCGCCCAAGGCCACCACCACCGCCTGGTAGATGAGGAGCATGCGCGCGTCGGACCATATCCAGTAGGCGGGGACGACGAGGAAAAAGATGGGGTGGAAGTGGTCCCCCCAGAGAGAGGGCACCATGCGCACGGTGTTGAAGCCGAACTCGAAGCGCGACAGCTGCCAGACGTGCTGGTCGAAGATGCCCAGGTCCCAGCCGTGGGACTGGAAGTTCATGTGCTTGAGCAGGGAGATCATGCTGTAGAGGAGGATGAAGAAGAGCACCACCAGGTAGATGCCGTAGCGGCGCATCCAGGCGGCGAGGCGCGGATGTGTCTCCCGGAAAGCCATGAAGCGCCTCCATAAGGCCCGTAAACATCTCATGCCGGTTTCATGCTCCTTTTGCCGGCTCGACCCTTTTCCCGCAAGGATTTTTACAGACCGCCGCTATGCCGTCAAATCGCAGGGCGGCGGACGAGGAGGGCGACAACAGAGCGAGGCTCATCTCCCGGGAGTGTCTCCAAAGAGATGGTGGCCATGGGAGGGCGCTTATAAGAAAGAAGCCGTTTGGGGCATGGGCAGCTCCCAGGAGCTTTCACCCCGACTCGAAAGCCCTCGATTTAAGACGAAAAACCGATAGAAAAAGACGATGCGGCCCCGCAGGGATTCTCTCATGCAAGCGCCAGGGAGTATCGGATAATCCCAAGCGCGTCATTCCGGTGAGCCGCAACGCATACCCCTGGGTGCCTCCCGTGGGGGCATCGGGGAGTCAACGTCAAGCGCGTCCTTCTATAGGGCTATTCTGTAGGGCCTAAATAATAAAAGCCCCGTAGGGATTTCCCTATGGGAGTGTTAGGGCTTCTCCCCTTGTGCTGGGATTATGAATAATGATAGTTCTTTTATATAGTTTTGGCTGGCGGCTGTGCGATGCGCTTTTGCGGGTATCCAGGGAGGGGAACCGTCCATCAGGATGATCAACCACGGCTATGCGGTCACGGGGCCGATGAGCCCGAACGCGGGGCCGATGAGGCCGACCCCGATGAGCCCGACCCCCAATAGTAAGAACCAGACGAGGCCGATCCCAATAGGGCCGATTCGCATGTGCGGGCATATCGGAACGTGGAAGGGAAGTGGACCAAGGGGAGGTTTGGTATGAGTTCAAGCGACGTATTTCCCTGCATGTACGAGTGGATGAGCGACATGGACGTGTCGCTGGCCGGGAACCTCAGACGCTGGGCCGAGAGCGAGCTCATGGACAAGCGCCTGGAGCTGAAGGAGGACTACGAGGCCCTCCTGGCGCCCGCCATGCGCAAGCTCTTCTGCGACATCGGGCTGCAGCGCCTCTACTGGCCCGAGGCGCACGGCGGAGACGGGCACAACACCCCCTCCGCGGCCTACACCATGGTGGCGGCCCTGGAGCAGGTGTCGCGGGGCGACACCGGCATCGCGCTGCTGCTCTCCTCCCTCTGGGCCTTGCAGACCTGCGTGGCCACCGAGGGCAAGGTGAACGACGAGGCCTGCGAGGCGCTCGCTCCCGTGGTGACCTCCGGCGATACCCCGGCGATCGTCTCCCTGGTCCTGCCCCTCTTCCGGGACGTGCCCCAGGCGAGGGCGAAACTCGCGCGTGGGGCGTGGACGCTGGAGGCGGAGAGGGCGCGGCCGGCCTCGTCCGGCGCCGACGCCTCCGTCTTCGCCGTGCTCTGCGCCCTCGAGGGCACGGACGATCCCGGCGACGAGGTGGGGATCATCGCCGTCCCTGGCGACGCCAAGGGCATCAAGCGGGAGGCCGCGTTCCTCAAGACCGGGCTGGCGGCCGACCGCAACGCCGACGTGGGGTTCGCCAAGGTGAAGGCGCCGGAGGCCATGTGCGTGGCCAGGGGAACCGACGCCTGCCGCGCCGCTCTGGCCTGGTTCTACCTGGGAATATCTGCCAGCAACGTGGGTGCCCTCTTCGCCTGCTACGAGATCCTTAAGGAATGGGGAGACAACCGCGTCATCAAGGGCAAGGGCAACATCTTCAAGGACAACCCCCTCACCGCCGCGGTGATGGCAGAGGTGGCCAAGGAGATCAGCGTGAACCGCCTGCTGACCTGCGATCTGGCCCGCGTGCTGGCGGAGCCGGCGATCTACGGACCGGCGGGAACGGAGGCCAACTTCGTCACCGCCTCCATGGTGGCGCACCAGGTGGCGCAGTCGGCGGAGAAGGCCATCGGCAACGCCATGGAGATGATGGCCTCCGCCGGTTACGCCACGGAGTGGAACCTGGAGCGCTACTGGCGGGACACCAAGACCTTACAGCTCTGCCTGGGGCCCTACGAGCTCGCCAAGATGGACGTGGCCCGCTATTTCTACCAGTCCCAGGCGCGTTGATGGAAGGGGGCGGGGCACCATGAGACACGGCTTGACCACGCCGCCGGCGCGGAGCGGGAGGGCGCCATGATGAGAGGGTCGCGGAGCTCAGGCAAAGCGGAAAACCCGCTCCCTCCCAGGGGGCGCATAAAGGGAAGCGCGTCACGGACCCCTGGAACCGCGTTAAGTTCGCCCCCTCCCAAGGGGCCGATTACGGGAGGTGCATCTGAATGAGGACCATAGACGATTTCACCCGACCCCTTGAGTATCTCTCCCCCCTGGACGATCCCCTGGGGAAGATCGTGCGCGACTGGGCGGAGACCTACGTCATCCCCCACCGCCGCAAGTTCGACGAGGACTGGAAGGAACACGCCCTCATCGAGCCCGCCTTCAAGAAGCTCATGGGCGAGCTGGGGATGCAGAGGGTGCTCTTCCCCGAGGACCTGGGAGGATGGGGCCTGGGGCGTTCCAACTACGTGGGCACCGCCTCCTACCGTCTCATGGAGGAGGTGGCGCGCGCCGACTCCGGCATGGCGGTGGCCTTCGGGGTGGTTTACTGGCCCATGGTGATGATCGCCATGGAGCCCCACGTCAACCGCGAGCTGTGCGAGGAGTTCGCCCCCATCTTCTGCAACACCACCGAGCCGCGCTTCGCCGCCAACGCCATGACCGAGCCCCAGGGAGGCGCGGACATAGAGAACATGGAGATAGTGGGAGGCTCCACCATCCAGACCACGGCGGTGCTGGACGGCGACGAGTGGGTGATCAACGGCCATAAGCTGTGGCCCACCAACTCCGGGGGGGTTTGCAACCTCTTCGGGGTGGTGTGCACCACCAACCCCGGATCCCACGACCCCAACGACTT
>JACVJD010000152.1 GCA_015711825.1 Candidatus Solincola daggyaiensis | reverse complement strand
GTCGATCACTATGCCGCGGTTTTCTCCGGAAACCGGGACGGCCGCGTGTTCTACTCCGCGGGGTTCTGGGGCATGGCCCTGCGCGACATGGCCGTTACCTTCCCGGGCTGGCTTGGCAAGATGGGAGGGTTTGCCTCCCTGTTCAGGTGCGAAAGAGGCTGAGCGGCGGCGGCGCATGCCGGGGTTTAATTCCCGGGACCCTTTCCGAGCGGGTAGCGACGACCGAGACGAGGAGAAGCACCATCCTCTCCGCGCCGCGTTCTCCTCATAGCGCCCGTCCGGTGCGGGAGAGGGGCATGGCGGTGAACTAGCGACAACCGCTCGCCGCGCCCATTCACGCGGTCGCAAACCCTCTTAAGGCAGGCGCGAAAGCGTTCATTTCGCGCCCTCAGGCGTCGATACGGCGCAGCATCTCCAGCACCAGCCGCAAGGTGACCTCCAGGGACTGGGGACGCACGTGCTCCACGGTGTCGTGGCGGGTGTGGTAGTTGAGAACCAGGCGGCTGGTGTCCTGGCAGCATATGGAAACCGATGCGATACCCTCGCGCGCGAAGGCGCTGCCGTCGGTGGCCCCCACCGGCATCACGGTGCTCTTGATGGGGTGCCCGCAGGCGGCCGCGGCCTCCTCGGCCAGGCCCACCAGATAGGGGTCCATCTTCGCGCCGCACCACAGCTCCTTCCTGAAAACGGTGAGGAAGCTCTCGTCGTAGATGCCGTCGAGGAAGATGGCGTAGGTAGGGAGGCGCATGAACTCTTTCTTATGCCGGGAGGCGTAGCGCTTGGCGCCCCTGAGTCCGGCCTCCTCCGAGGAGAGGGCGAGGAGGATCACCTCGGTGTTCTCCGGATAGAAGCCCCCTCCGTCGCCTGCCTGCGCGAAATGCCTGGCCAGGCCGGCGAGCACGGCGATGCCCGCCATGTCATCCATGGCCCCCGGGACCACATCCCCGGTATGGAAGAAGGCGAAGACGGCCACCAGGGGGGAGAGGGCGATGCAGGCGATGCCCAGCGCGGCGAAGGCGGCGTTGTCCGGCACGCCCCGCGAGCCGGCGATGGTGCGGGCCAGGCTGGCTCCCAGCAGGAGCAGGGGGGCCAGGAAGGCCAGGGCCATGGCGGGCACGGCCAGCCCCTTGAGCCAGTACCAGACCTTGAACTCGTAGGCGGAGTCGAGGTGGGCGGAGACGATGACCCTTTTTCTGGCCTCCCCGCGCGGCTCGACGAAGCCGGCCACGTTCTTGCCCCTGCGCTTTGGGAAGAGCGGGTCTATGAGCTCGCGGTAGCGGACGACCTCGAAGAAGAGCACCCCTATGCCGATGGCGGAGAGGATCAGCGAAAGCGGGGGCAGGACATAATACAGCGCCACTCCCGCCAGGTAGAGCAGCACCAGGTAGGGGAAAAACCCCAGGAAGGCCTTGGGGGCGCAGGTGAACTCCTCCGTCTCCACGCGTTCGCAGGCCGGCCCTATCTCCTCCGCGAGCAGGCGCCCCAGGCGCTCCTCCGCCTCGCTGCAGGATTCCCGCGGGCCGATGTCCCTCACCGCGGCTTCCACGAGCCCGTGCATGTATGAGGTAATATCTTCCATCCCGCACCTCTCCCTGTCCGCTTCTCCTATCCCTTTGCCAGGAAGCGGTTGAGCGCCGCTCCCAGGAATATTATATAGCCGGCGTAGTAGATGATGATCACCGTCAGCACCACCCCGGCGAAGGAGCCGTAAAGGGCGGAAAAATCCCCCAGGTTGCCGTAATACCAGGTGAGCAACAATTGCAGGGGGTTCAGCAGTAAGGCGCTGAAGAGAGCCCCCTTCCAGAGGCGGCGCGGGCCCGGCGTCGCCTCCACCGCGTAGGAGTAGATGAAAAGGGAGGCGGCGAAGACGATGAGCGCGGAAAGGGCAAAGGAGAACCCGCCCGCGAAGAACCTGAGCCCGCCCTGCCACCTGGACGCGAGCAGAAAAGCGGCGTGCAGCCCGAAACCCAGCAGGCCCGTGACGGCGATGAAGGCGAGGCTCGCGAGGCTCTTCTTCTTGCGGCGGAGAAAGCGCGGGCTCTCGACCTCCCATATACCGCACAGCCATATCTGCAGCGAATCGAAGACCTTGGTGCCGGTGAAAAGCAGACCGAGGGCGCCGCCCACGCTCAGGACCCCCCGCATGTTTATGGAGGCCTGGAGGGCCTCGGAGACGGTGTCCGTCAACCCCGGGGTGTTTGCGGCCATGTAATCCAGGATGCGCCGCAAAAGGTCCGGATGGTCCTTGAGCACGAAGCCGAGCACCGCTCCGGAGAAGAAGAGCAGGGCGAGCAGGGACAGGAAACAGAAAAAGGCGAAGGAGGCGGCGGCCTGGGAGCCGTTGTTGCTTTTGAAGACGTTCCACGCCCCTATCATGGAACGCCGTGTCGCCGCCCAGGCGGAACGAGCCGATCCCCTGATCTTTCTCACGCCCCTTCTTTCAACCCGCCGGCCGGGTTATCCTTCTCTTTGCGGCGAAGGTCCTCTTCTTGTTCTCCACCAGGCCCTCCTACCGGATGCCGTGACGGGGAGGGCCTCAAGCCGGCGGCGTGACGGCCTCGCCCTCTCCGAAAGCGAGCTCCAGGGCTTCGGGAGAGGGCTTGCGGGTGAGGAAGGATACCGCGGGAAGCACCGCCAGCGGCACGAGCATGGACACCGCCCCCGCGAAGGGGACCCAGGGCGTGCTCAAGGAGAAGGGCTTTCCCACGCTGCCGGACCACCATGCCGAAAGGCCGATGGAGAGGCCGAGAGAGCCGGCTATGCCCGCGAGCATGGCCGCCCATGCCCCCGCGCGCGTGGCCCTCCTCCAGAAGAGGCCGTAGATGTAGGGCGCGATGAACGCCCCGGTCACCGTTCCCCAGGACAAGGCCATCATATTGACGATAAAGGTCCAGGGCTTCAGGGCGATGAGCAGGGAAACGCCGACGAAAACGGCGCACAGCGACCTCATCAACAGGGTGCTGCCCTTTTCGCCGAGCCTTCCTTCGCCCCCCGCCAGGTCGATGGCCACGGCGGAGCTCGAGACCAGCACCAGGGAGGAGAGGGTGGACATGGAGGCGGAGAGGATGAGGAGAAGGATGATGATGGTGAGGGCGGCGGGCAGGAAATCGTTGATGAGCACGGGCATGAGGTTGTCGGCCCCGATCTCCCTGACCCTCTCGGCGGAGAAGAAGACGCGCGTGAAGGCGCCGGAGAAATATGCCCCGAAGGTGCAGACCAAGGCGAAGACGGTGGATACCACGGCCGCCTTTTTTATCACCGGCTCTCCCTTTATGGAGTAGAATTTCTGCACCATCTGGGGAAGCCCCAGGGGCCCGAGGGAGGTGAGTACCACCAGGCTGAGCAACCCCAGCCAGGCGGGAGGGGCGTTGGGAGGCTGCGGTACCTGCAGGCCCCTAACGGCGTCGAAGGCTCCCGCCATTCCCGCCCCGCTGACCTGGCCGGCCCTCGAGAGCACGAACGCCACCAGCAGGCACGAGCCGGCCAGCATTATGGAGCCCTGCACGAAATCGGTGAGGGTCACCGCGAAGTAACCTCCCGTCACCAGGTAGATCGCGGTAAGCACGGCCATGGCCACCAGAGCCAGGTTGTAGTCGATTCCCAGGACGTTCTCGAAAAGGTAAGACAGCCCCATGTAAACCGAGGCGGCGTAGGGGAGGAGAAAGAGGAAGATCACCGCGGCCGAGAAGCGCTTGAGGGCTACGCTCCCGTAGCGCGCCTGCAGGAACTCCGGCATGGTGAGGGCGTTCATGCGCGTGGTCATGCGCCGGGTGCGGCGCGCCAGCAGCACCCAGGCCAGCAGGGTGCCCACCAGCACGTTTCCCGCCACGATCCAGAGGGTGCCGAAGCCGTAAGACCATCCCAGCTTGCCGGCGTAGCCGACGAAGAGCACGGCGGAGAAATAGGTGGTGCCGTAGGCGAAGGCGGATATCCAGGGCCCGATGCTCCTGCCGCCGAGGAAGAAGTCCGAGGTGGACCTGGTGCGGCGCGCGCCGTGCACGGCGATATAGAGGAGGATCGCTATATAGATGACGACGACGGATATCTTCAGCGCTTCCATGTCTCTTGCTGCGTCGGCTGCTTCGTCTTCTCATCGCCAGGGCTTGATTATAGCATATGTGAATGGGCGCGGTAGAGGAAACCCACCGCCACCAGCCCGGCATAGACATAGAGCACCACGTCCAGGAAAGCCGTGGCCTTGAGGTCGGTGCCCACCTGGAAGGCGTGCACCAGGGCCACCGCGAACACGGCGTAATTGAGGCGGTGCACGGCCCTCCACCAACTCTTCAGGTATCTCCTGAGCAGTATGGCCACGGTGGTGACGGTGAAGATGTACAGCGTCACTGGTCCTAGTTTTTGGAAACCGGGCCAGATGCCGTACGCGATGACCAGCACCATGTGGGCCACGGCCATGGCGAACCCGGCCAGGCCGGTGTTGTTGTGCACCCGGAAAAGCAGCCGCGGCTTGAAGACCTTTG
>JACVJD010000151.1 GCA_015711825.1 Candidatus Solincola daggyaiensis | reverse complement strand
GATCTCGTCCCCCTCGCTCAGGCGGTCGCCCCGTACGTTTACGCGGATCTTGCGCAACTCAAGGTAGAGGTAGAGGACATCCAGGGGATGGAGTCGGACCCCGCATTTGCGCAGGAACTCCCTGCCGAGGAAGCGCACCGCACCCCGCAGGGGGAAATATCCCTGGGGCGCCACCTCCAGGCGAGCCTTGCCCTGCGTTATCAGCTCGCAGCTGTAATAGTTGGGCAGCCTGGGCCAGCGGTTCTGCCTCGGGCCCCATCCGTCGGCGTAAAGGAAAGTGGGGCGCACTCCCTTGTCGCCGAACTCCACCAGGCGGCAGAAGGAGACCTTTATGCCTCCGTCCTCCGATATCCCCCCTGGGCCGCAGCGGAAACGCAGGGTTACCGTCTTTTTTCCCTCTCCCGCCCGCACCATGGGGGGGTCCAGCCATGCCTCGCCGGGCGCCGTCTCGCGCGACGGCCGGGGTTTGCGGCCGGGGCGGAAGAACTCCGGGTCGTAAAGGTAGTCCATAACCCCGAAGGCGAGGGTTCCGGCCGCCGCGCCCAGGGCCGTCAGCGGCGGAGCGAGGATCACTCTGGCCGCCTTACGCAGGGGATTCTTTTTCTTTCCACCCCTCATCGGCCTGCTCGACGCGCGCGGGCTTGCGGTTTTGCTCGTCTCTCCGCGCGGCCGCCGCATGGAGAGGGTCCCCTTCTTCCCCGCAGGTTTTCTCCCCATGACGTTTCTTTGGCCTTTTACGCCCCGTACCCCCTTTCCTGCTTTCCGCTCACCCCCAGGGGCCGGCCCCTTTTCTTTTCCATTGTTTTCCATCATAGACACAGCGCGGGCGGCCCCCCGTCGGGTTTTCTCTTTGCCACGCCTTTCCCGCGCCAGGTTCTCGAGTCCCTTTTTCCTCATCCCTTCTCCCCGTTCCTCTCCCCCTCCCGACCAGTTAACCATTTTACCATCCCCGCTCCCCGCACACGCCGCCTCGAACGGAAGCGCCTCCTCTCCCAACCAGGGCTTCACCCAGGGGAGCGTCACGTCTCTCAGCGTGCGAGGTTCATGCCGGAGAGGGCGAAGTCGCCCAGGAGGGAGGCCCGCGTCACCACCCCCTCCCCGTAGCGGTCGCGGAGGGCGTCGAGGGCGACGGTGAGCTTCTCCTCGCGCTGGTCCATGCAATCCCAGATGGTAACCTGCTTTCCCTCCTCGCGGCGTCGCAGCTGGGAGACGGACACCCCCACGGTGGTGACCGGCTCCCTCCAGAGCCCCGAGGAGGCCTCGCGGCGCAGCAGCTCTCGCGCCGCGGCGTAAACGGGAGAGGAAAGGTCGGTGTATTCCTCCAGGGTCCTGGCGCGGGCATAACCCATGGCGTAGCCCACCCGCAGGCGCAGGCTCACCGTCCTCCCCAGGTACCCGTCGCGCCGCATGCGCCGCGTCACCGCGTCCACCAGCCCCAGGAGGGTGTTCTCCAGGCACTCCAGGTCGTCGGTGCCGCCGCGCAGGGACAGGCTGTGCCCGAACGACTTGACCTCGTGGCCCTCCCCGCTGCGCGCCACCGGGCTGTCGTCCTCCCCCCGCGCCGCCTTCCACAGCAGGCGCCCCATGATCCCGAACCGCCACTCCAGCGCCTCCCGCGGGGCGCGCGCCAGGTCTCCCACCGTCTCGATGCCCATGGCGCGGAGGTTGCGGCGCATGCGCGCCCCTACCCCCACCAGCTTGTCAACGGGCAAGGGGGCCAGGATCCCCGGCAGCTGCTCCGGCCTGATGACGGTCAGCCCGTCGGGCTTTCGGAACTCGGAGGCCATCTTGGCCACCAGCTTGTTGGGGCCTATGCCCACGGAGGCGGTGAGGCGCAGCTCGCGGCGTATATCCTCCTTCAAGGCCTCGCCCAACCTCCACGCCGCCTCCCAGCGTTCCTCCCCGGGGGGAAGGGAGCGCAGGGCGGGGGTGAGGTCCAGGAAGACCTCGTCTATGGAAAACACCTCTATGCGGTGCGAGCGCCGCTCGCAGATGCGCAGGATGCGGCGGGCGTTTTCCAGGTACTTGGGAATATCGGCGTGCACGAAGCGCGCCTGGGGGCAGCGAGAGCGCGCCTCCCACACCGACATCCCCGCCTTCACCCCCCAGGGACGGGCCTCGTAGGAGGCGGTGGCCACCACCCCGTGGGAACAGAAATCGCTGGAGGTGTGGCAGACCACGAGGGGGCGGCCGCGGTAGATGGGGATGTCCCTCTGCTCCACGGAGGCGAAGTAGGCGTCCATGTCCAGGTGGAGCACGCAGCGTTCCCCCGTCTTCCCGCCCTGGTCGGCGGGGTGCATCAGGCCGCGCATCACGAACTGGGTCATCGTAGCCCCACCCCGCACGCCGTCCCGTATGCCATCCGCGTCTCTTTTCTTTTCGTTTTTCTTTTCATTTCCGCTTTTCCGCTATCCCTCCCGTGTTTGCCGGTCAAGGCTCGCCGCAAAAGCGGGCCCCGCGTCCCCGCCGCGTTCGCCGCCCCTCGCGTGAAGCGGTACCGGCTTATCGCGTTCACGCGGCGTTCCCCGCCTCCACGCCGCGCCCTGCGCGCCAAGCGGTAAAGGGCCGCTCTAACCCTCGCTGTGCACGCGCACCAGGCTCCAGCTCATGCCCTGGGTGGAGAAGCGCAGCTCGTAAACCTCGGGGTTGTCGCTCATCACCGAGTAGTAGAGCTCCAGGTAACGCCCCTTCATGGCGCGGTAGGAGCCCAGCACCCGCCGCACCTCGTACCTCCTGCCACGCCACAGGAAGGCGGTGGGTCGCAGCTTTCCGCCGCGGAACACCGCCGCCACGTCCACCGGCTCCTCTATGAGGGTCACCATCCCGCGTACCTCCTTGCGGGCGCCTTTCCGCGCCCTCCTCACCCTCCCGCCGCGCGGGCTCCCCCCGCTCTCCTTCCCCTCCCGGCGGAGACGCAGGGAGGGCATGACGCCCTCCCTGGATGCCTCTCCACGCCGTCCCACGCCACGCGGCCATTTGCGGTGCGGTCCGGGCCGGCACCATAACGCGCGCCCTTTCCCGGCCCCCGGGTAAACCCGAACCGGCGATACCGCATATACACGATCAGGGGCCGATCAGGGGCCCGAAAGCCCGCGCCCCGACGAAAACGCTCCTCTCCTCTCCAGCGGCGGGACAGCGAGCCCTTGCCGCCACGGAAGCGAGCGCGAGGTCTCATACCCGTTCCCGCAGCAGGGCCACCACCTTCCCCGCCAGCCTCACCTCCGCCTCTCCCCGTTCCACCCGCAGGACGGGGTAGGCGGGGTTGGAGGCCACCAGCTCCACCGCCCTACCGCGGCGTCGCAGGCGCTTCACGGTGGCCTCGCCGTCCACCAGGGCCACCACCACCTCGCCGTCCTCCGCCTCCGGACTGGGGTCCACCACCACCAGGTCCCCGTCCTTTATGCCGTCTCCGATCATGCTGTCGCCCCTCACGCGCAGGAGAAAGCGGCCGCGACCGCCCCAGCGGGCGGGCACCGGAAGCCACTCCTCCACCTCCTCGGAGGCATAGCGCAAAGGTCCGGCGGGCACCTCCCCCACCAGGGGAAGGTAGGCCGCGGCCTCCCTTAGCCCGCCGCGCACCTGGATGGCGCGCGCCCCGGGGGCGCGGGAGATGAACCCCTTTCTCTCCAGCGCCTCCAGGTGGCGCTGGGCGCCGCGGGTGGAGGACATCCCCAGGGCCTCGCAGATCTCGCGCACGCTGGGAGGGTATCCGCTGCGCTCCAGCTTCTCCAGCACGAAGTCGAGCACCTCTTCCTGCCTGGGCGTCAGCTCGCGCAATCTTTTTCACCTCCACGCCTTATTATAGTACACGTCTGTTTACATGTAAACATCCGTTTACGCACGGGCGGTAGCCTCGCGCGGGAGCCCGCGCACGCTCCGGCTCAGCGACGGAGAGGGGCATCCCTCCAGCCTGGAGGGCATGGCGGAAAACAGTCGTTCACAGGATTAACATCTTCAACATAGTGATGGCGGGGCGGAATAGCGCATATGAAAAGGTATTTTACGTTTCTCAGAAACCAGGGGTTTTACAAATAGGCGGGCATTTTACGGCGAGTTGTGTTTGTTCTGTTAGAAATCCTTTAGAAGGAAATCCGTCACCCCCAAGGTAAATAATGATCGGAGCGATACGGATGATACGCATTGAGATATGGGAATAACGAGGGGGTGATCGATTGACGACGGCTGGGGAAATACGATTCGACGAGATCGGATACTGGTCGGAGGTCAAACTCGACATCGTGATGAAGTATGCGCAAGCATATTCAACGATCCTTACGAAGAAGGGTCTATCGCATGTTTACATCGATGGTTTCGCGGGGCCAGGTGTAAACATCGCGAAAAGCACGGGAGGGTTCGTTCCTGGGAGCCCGCTTAACGCCATGAATATTAAACCCGAATTCAAAAAGTTCTTCTTTATAGACCTGGACGGAAAGAAGGTTGGGCACCTAAGAAACCTCATTGGAGACCGACCAGACGTGCATATCTTTGAG
>JACVJD010000150.1 GCA_015711825.1 Candidatus Solincola daggyaiensis | reverse complement strand
GATGGGGGAGAGGGGCCGGGGGATGCGCAGGGAGTCGTCTATCTCGATGTCTCCGGTCTCGATGTCCTTGATGATGTAGTTGATGATCCCGTCCACCGGCCTCTCGATGGGGGGGTTGCCGTCGCGGATGAAGGCCGGCCCGAAGAGGAAACCGTAAAAGGGGATGGTGAGGCCGGAGATGACCTTCTCGCCCACCTTTTCCGATCTCTCGAGCATGAGGGTCCGGAACCCCGCTTCGGCGCACTTTTTGGCCGCCACCGGCCCGCCGAAACCGGCGCCGATGACCACGACGTCGTATTCCTGCATAGTTCCCTCCCGCTGTCGTTTTCGGGATTCCCGCTGCGCTCCGCACGGATGCGAGAGCGGTGCGATAATGCGCGGGCCCGCCGCGGTGGCGGCGTCCTTGCTGCTGCGAGAACCATTCCCCTTATCCGGCGTTGACGGGATGCGCCCCGATGCCTTTATGCGTGGATATATTCTATAGGCAAAGCGGGGATTTGATAAGGTTGCTCTGCCTTGCGTTGTGACCCTCCCGGACGCGTGGGCGCGTGGGAGAGGGTAGAAAGGATGGCTTATAATATCGTCGACGAGAACCTGCGCGTCGCGGACGAGGCCCGTCCCGGCTCCCTGACCGCGGCGGAGCTGGAGCTCGTGGACCGGGTGGAGCGCGCCTACCGCGGGCTGATGAGGATGCCGTGCACGGGGTGCCGCTATTGCATGCCCTGCCCGCAAGGGGTGGACATCCCCTCCTGCTTCGAGGCCTACAACAAAAAGCACGTCTTCGGAGACCGGCGCGCGGAGATGCAGTACAACGTGCGTTGCGGCGGTATCTCCGGCCCGCCCGCCCGCGCCTCCCAGTGCACGGAGTGCGAGGCATGCGTGGAGCTATGTCCCCAGGGACTGGACATCCCGCGCCTGCTCAAGGAAGTGGCGGAGGAGTTCGACCGCTAACGATGTCCGTCGCTCATGTCGCACGGAAGTGAAACCTTGCGGGGAAGGAAAAATCCGCAGGCCGTAAGAGACCCAAAAGATCGCGAAAGAGTTGCTTCTTTTGGAGCAGTTCTCAAATCCTTGATGAATTGCCGTTATGGGCTGCAAGCATCGGCGTGTTATGCCGGATCAATGCTATAATTTACGTAGGCGGGGAATCGGGGGCTTTGAGGGGTTCCCCACGCCGGGCAGGAGAGGGAAAACAAACCGCATCACCGCGCCCACGCCGGCTGCTTTGCTGTGGGCGCGGGACGGGGACGTCAGGGGGGTGCAAGATGCGCGCAAAAATCATCTGGGCTCTCTGGTTGTTGATTCCGGCCCTCGTGCTGTTGCCCCTTACCGGCTGCACGGTCGATGACTACCTGTTGGTGAACTCCCACCAGGTCCCGGACTGGTTCCAGGACGCCAAATTCGGGGTGCTGGTTCATTACGGCCCCTACACCGTGCCGGGCTGGGCGCCCCTGGAAGAGCCTGGGGATTTTTTCCAGCCAGATTTCTTCAAGAACCATCCCTACGCGGAGTGGTACTGGAACTCCATGCAGATCGAGGGCAGCCCCACGCGCCGGCACCACCTGGAAACCTACGGCGAGGATTTCTCCTATTACCACTTCGGCCCCTTGTTCAGCGCCCAGGCTCGGGAGGCCGACCTGGAGGGATGGGCGGAGGTCTTCCAGGAAGCGGGCGTGGAGTACGTCGTCCTCACTGCCAAGCATCACGACGGCTACTGCCTTTGGCCCAGCGAGCGCGACAATCCCTTGCGGCCGGGATGGCACAGCGATCGAGACCTGGTGGGAGACCTGTGCGCTGCGGTGAGGGAGCGCGGCATGAGAATGGGGCTCTATTACTCGGCGGGGCTGGACTGGACCTTTACCGAGGGGTCCCCGATCACCAGCGTTTTCGACCTCATGCCCCACATCCCGCAGACACCCGAGTTCACCGCCTACGTGGACGGCCATATGCGCGAGCTGGTGGAGCGCTACCGTCCCGACGTGCTGTGGGGGGACATAGGCGTTCCCTCCGCCTTTGACCGCTGGGCATTGTGGGCGGATTACTACCGCGCCGTGCCGGAAGGCGCCATCAACGACCGGTGGATGCAGAACCCGCTCGAGCAGCTTTACAGCATGTCCATCTGGGAGGGGTCGGACGAGATGCCGCCCTTCGTGCACTTCGATTTCTTCACCCCCGAGTACCGGGTCATGGAGAAGATAAGGGCGTTGAAATGGGAGACCTGCCGGGGCATCGGCTGGTCCTTCGCCTATAACCGGCAGGAGGAGGAACACGTGGATCACCTCCTGTCCGCCGAGGAACTGGTGGAATCCCTGGTCGACGTGGTGAGCAAGAACGGCAACCTGCTGCTGGGCATAGGCCCCAGGAGCGACGGGACCATCCCGGAGGCACAGCTCGAGGCGCTGCGGGGCATGGGGGCTTGGCTGGGCGTCAACGGCGAGGCCGTCTACGGCACCCGTCCCTGGGTGAGGGCGGAGGGAAGCGCCGACGGCGGCGCGGTGAGGGTCCGTTTCACGCAGGCGGGGGATGAAGGGCGGCTCTTCGCGGTGCTCCTGGACCGGCCCGCGGGCAGGAAGGTAACCTTGCAGGGGCTAAAGGCGACAGCGGGCGCCACGGTGCGTCTGCTGGGAAACGACAAACCCCTGCGCTGGCGGCAGCGGGGAAGCGACCTGGTGGTTGTCCTGCCCCGGGACATGCCCGAGGCGGCGGCCTATGCCCTGGAGATAACGCCCACGCCCGTGTCCCCATAGAACACCTCCTGCCGGCCGGAGGAGGGTCCCGGACCGCGATCCGGTTTCGGCATCAGGCCTCGAAGGCGCGGATCCGGGCCCGCACGGCACCCGCTTTATGGGGATATGGTAGGCGGCATCGCACTCCGCACGCTTTCCGGGGCGGAGAGGGGAAGGGGAGCGAGCATTCAGGCGATACCCAGGAACGCCTTGAGCTCCTCCACGCTCATCAACTGCACGCCCTTGTTCTGCATGGCCAGCAGCCCCGCCTCCTCCGTCTGGGTGCACGCCTCGGGGACCAAGCCCACGCGAAAGTCGTTGTCGGTGGCCCCGAGCTGAGTGGCCAGCACGCAGTTGGGGAAGGTTATGCCCACGATGACCACGCTGTCCATTCCTCTCGCCTCCAGGAAGTCCTTCAGGGGGGTACGGTGAAAGGCGCTGAAGCGGGGCTTGTACATGATGAACTCGCGCGGGCCCAGCTCCTGCATGCGCCCCTCCAGCAGCGCGGGGACGTCCAGCTCCGCTCCCGAGGGGTTGAGGGCGGAGGCGAGCTGCGAGCCCCAGGAGCCCGCCACCACCGCGCGCGTCTCGCCCCGCTCGAATTGCCACCTGCGGCAGAGATCGACGTTGCTCGCGTCCTCCAGGTAGAGGCGCACCACGTGTACGATGGGGCGCTGCGCGAGGCGGAAGGCCTCCGTCACCTTCACCAGCTTGGGCATCACGCGGTCGAGATCGGGCATGGGCTTCGCCCCGCCCGGGTCTCCCCAGTCGTTCTGCACGTCGATGATCAGAAGGGCGCAGCGCTCGGGGTGCAGCCTCGTGTAGGGAGTCTCCAGGTTCTGGAAAGACACGCTCATGCCAAGACCTCCTCTCGCTCCGGCGACCCGCCATACAGGGTCTAGAGGTGAAACGTCACACGACAACTATATAATGGAACGCGGAACCTTGGCATGGCCGCTATCGCGCAGGAGGCCGGACATACTCAGGAGGTTCGTTTCCGCGGCCCTATCCCTGGCGCTGTGCGCCATGGACCTCGCGGCCGCCTCGTGCCGGAGCTTGTGGGGAAGGAGCTGTCCCGTGCCGCTGCGCCGCCGCGGGCGGTGTGGCGGTGATGATGGTCATGGACACCGACGGCCCTTGGTAAGCCGGCAGGGAGGATAGACAGCGGTGGGAAAAAGCGAGCGCGGCCGCTTCCCTACCTGGGATAGACGGTGAAGACGACGGTGAAGGGGTCCGGTTTACTCCACTCCACCTCCGATTCCACCCCCTCCACCGCTTCATATATCGCCGCCATGTGTCCGGCCAGGAGGTGATCGTTGTAGGGGTTCTCCACCGTGACCTCGAGCCGCCCCTCGTCCAGGCGCAGGGACACCGGGTTTCCCTGGCCGAAAAGGGGAAGGGGGGCCAGGACCCTCTCGTAGATGCCGCGGCTTCCCTCGGGCGACATCCGGTCTTCCCGGGTGACCAGTTTCAAATCGTCGAGGTGGCGGTGGGTGGCCTCCTTCTGGGCCCTGATGACCAAAGGATAGATCTCCTCCCCCAGCTCCTTTTCCAGTTCCCGGAAGACGGTGGTGGGCGTGTATCCGTCGAGGAAGGCCATGCGCACGCCGCGGCGGGTGTCCATGATAATACCTTCCTCCTCCTTCCAGCGCAGGAAGGAGAGCTGAGCTGGCACCCCGCACACGTGGCAGCGGGGGAAGGAGAGGTAGCCGGGCTTCAGCGGCGGCATGTGCACGGCCAGGCGGTCCGAAATCTCCGGTTTCTCCCGCGAGGCGGTGATGACGATGACGTCGTCGCCGTTTATCTCCGCCCAGGTGTGC
>JACVJD010000149.1 GCA_015711825.1 Candidatus Solincola daggyaiensis | reverse complement strand
CTTGCCGCTGGGGAGCACCGGAAGGTCCTCCATGGCCATGACGATGACCCGCTTGGGCACCTTGTAGCCGGCGAGGTTCTGCTTGGCGTAGGCGATGATCTCTTCCTCGGTTACCTCCATCCCGGGATAGGGCACCACCACCGCGGTCACCGCCTCCATCCAGTACTCGTCGGGGAGACCAATCACCGCCACCTGCATGACCTTCTCGTGCTTGAAGATCACGTCCTCCACCTCTTTGGAGGCCACGTTCTCGCCACCGCTTTTGATCATGTCCTTCTTGCGGTCCACGAAGTAAAGGAAGCCGTCCTCGTCGAAACGGCCGAGGTCGCCGGTGTGCAGCCAGCCTCCCCTCAAGGTCTCCGCCGTCTTTTCCTCCAGCTTGTAGTAACCCTTCATCACCGAGGGGCTGCGCATGACGATCTCCCCCACCTCGCCCACGGGGACCTCGTTGTCGTCGTCGTCGAAGATCTTTATCTCCACCCCGGTGTGCGGGCGCCCGATGGAGTCGATCTTGGCCTCGAAGTCCTCGGGCTGCAGGGTGGAGCCGAGGGGAGTGGACTCGGTCTGCCCGTAGTAGTTCCTCCACTCGGAATGCGGGAACATTCCCTTCCACTGCTGCAGCAGGGGCACGGGCATGACGGCGCCGAAGGAGATGAACTTCCTCAGCGAGGAGAGGTCGTAGGAGTCGAAATCGGGCATGGAGGGAAGGACCTGGTATAGCGTTGGGGGATAGACCCAGTAGGTGACCTTCTCCTTCTGGGTTAGCTCCAGTATCTCCATCGGGTTGGGCGCGTACTCCAGCACCAGCTTGGCCCCCACGTTCATGAACTCCAGCAGCAGGTACTTTCCCGCCACGTGGTAGAGGGGGATGGAGAGAAGAGCGACTTCGTCCTTGTTTATGCCCAGGTCCGCCACCCCGCTCATGAGGGTATTGAAGAAGTTCCTGTGGGTGTTCATCACGCCCTTGGGCAAGGCTTCCGTTCCGCTGGTGTACATCAGCGAGCACATGTCCTCGTCGTCCGTCTCCACCATGGGCTCGGTGGCGTCCTCGGTGGCGTCGAAAAGCTCGTCGATGTTCAACCACCCCTCCGGCAACGGGGTATCGGGAGCGGTTATGGGGATGATGCCGAATCTCTCCACGCTCTTCAGCTTGGGGGCGGCCTCCAGCACGGTGGCGGCCAGCACGTCCTCCGCGAAGAAGAGGCGCGACTCGGCGTTGTTGACGATGTACTCGATCTCGGGGGGCTTGAGCATGAAATTGAGGGGGTTGATGACCGCTCCGATCTTGCAGGCGCCCATCCAGGAGTAGATATACTGCAGGCAGTTGTGGGTCATGAAGGTGATGCGGTCTCCCCTGCGGATACCCAGCCCCTCGAAGACATGGGCCATGCGGCAGCAGTTCTCGTTCAGCTCCCTGAAGGTGATCTCGCGATCCCCGTAAACGAGGGCGATCCGCTGGGGATACTTGGCGGCCGTGCGCCTGGGGATGTCGCCGATGTTCATCCTGCGCATGACGCTTCTCTCGATGTTTTGGTTGTCTTTCATCGTCTCCCTCCTTGCTGCGACTACGCCGGCGGGCGCCGGCATTCCATCCGAGGCAACCCGATTATAACATGAGACAACGGCTTTACCGGCACCTCGCGTATGTGTGTTGCTGTCCACGATGAGCAGGCACCCCATCCCGAAAAAGCCTCGTCACGCTATCCTCTCGCGTCCTGCGAAGGCCTTGAGGACGTACCTCACCGGGGGATGGCCGCTGCCTGGCTGGAGCGGCGGCATGCGTCCCCGGTCATGGTAAGGCGTCAACACTCTCATACCAATATTTCCCTTTCGGTCCTGCCTGCCCGGCCTGTCCCGTGCCCGCCCGGACTCGCTTCACGACACGCGCGGTCGGCGGAAGCAAGCGCTTTGCAATCCCGTATGCGACCGCTATACTTTACGCGAATACGACAAGACGAGGTGATCATGAGCATGGACCCGGAAGAGGATCTCGACTTCCTGGCCATAGAGATGTTCAACGTAAACCTGGCCATAACCCGCATGAGCCTGGCGTCCATCCATGCCGCAGAGGGAAAGCTGGACGCCGCCATCGAGGAATACACCAGGGTGTTGGAGTTCGACCCCAACCTCTATCTCGCCTATCTCAACCGCGGCAAGGCCTTCTTGCGCAAGGGCGAGCGGGAGAGAGCGCTCGAGGACCTCACCCGGGCCATCAACCTCGAGCCCGGAGTGGCCATCACCTACGTTTACCGCGGAGACCTCCTTTACAAGCAGGGGGATATCGCGGCGGCGCGGAGGGACTACCGCAAAGCCCTGGAGATATCGCCCTCCTTCGAGGTGGCCGCGGAGCGCATGGAGCTTGTGAGGAGGACGCGCCGCAAGAACTCCTCCTGCAAGTAGCAAGGCTGGGCCGCAGGCTCGTTTTCAATCACCAGTCCGGGATGGCATGCAGTAAACTCTCCCGCAGGACGCGCGGGGCGACGCGGGAGCCGGCCACTAGGGGCGGTAGAGCGGGGACATGCGGCGCAGCTCCTCGATTATAGGCGGCAGGGTCTCGAGCACGTAGTCCACGTCCTCCGCGGTGTTTTCCCTCCCCAGGGTCAGCCGCAGGCTGCCGTGGGCTTTCTCGGGCGGGATCCCCAAGGCGAGGAGCACGTGGGAGGCCTCGCCGCTCACGGAGCTGCAGGCGGACCCCGTGGAGGCGGCGATGCCCTGGAAGTCCAGCTTAAGGCAGATGGCCTCGCCCTCGATGAAATCGAAGAGCACGTTCACGTTGTTGGGTAGCCTGCGCTCGCGATCTCCGTTAAGCCTGGTATAGGGGATACTCTCCAGGATGCCGTCGATGAGGCGTTCCCTCAAGGGCAGAATGCGCTGCGACCTCTCCCTCCACTCCCGCGCCGCCAGCTCCATGGCCGCGCCGAAACCCACCGTGCCGGCCACGTTCTCGGTGCCCGAACGCATACCGCGCTCCTGCCCCCCGCCCAGCAACAGCGCCTTCAGGCGCGTTCCTTTGCGCACGTACAAGCAACCGGCGCCCTTGGGCCCGTAGAGCTTGTGGGCCGACAGGGAGAGCATGTCCACGCCCAGGCGGTCCACGTTCACCTCCAGGGCCCCCGCCGCCTGCACCGCGTCGCTATGCAGGTAGACGCCCGCCTCCCTGCATATGGCGGCGATCTCCTCCACGGGCTGCACCGTTCCCACCTCGTTGTTGGCGTGCATCACCGACACCAGCACGGTTGCGGGGGTGATGGCCTTGCGCACCGCGTCCGGGTCCACTATCCCCGAGCCGTCCACGGGGAGGTAGGTTACCGCGTGCCCGATGCTTTCCAGAAAATGGCATGGCTCCAGCACCGCGTGGTGCTCGACGGCGGTGGTGATGACATGGGCCTTCTCCCGGCCGCAGGCGAAAACCGCGCCGATTATGGCCAGATTGTCGGCCTCCGTGCCCCCGCTGGTGAAGACGATCTCGGAGGGGTCCGCTCCCAGGGCCTCCGCCACCTGCGCGCGCGCTCCCTCCACCGCCTTGCGCGCCTCCCTTCCCTCGGCGTATATGCTCGAGGGGTTGCCGAATCTCTCCCCCAGGAAGGGGATCATCGCCGCCGTTACCTCGGGGTGCAGCGGCGTGGTGGCGGCATGGTCCAGGTAGATCCTGCGCATCTCCATCATCTCCATTTTCGCTACGGAACGGCGCGATAATCGCATAACAATATACCTTACAGGATTATATATAATCATGGCATGGCCTATGTAAGCGACGAGATGATCGCGGAGATGGAGCGGAGGTACGGGAAGCCCCGGCACCTCGACCTCTCCTTCGAGATCCTGCCCGCGGAGATGAACATGCTCCGGGGCTCCAAGAAGCACGACCGCAACCACGACGTCACCGTGTTCATCTTCAAGGACCGTTCCTACCGCGAGTTCGCCGCCATCGCCAAGCATATGTTCCCCGCCGGCGCCTACCGCGCCCCCAGCGGCGCCGCCAACCCGGGAGAAGGCCTGGAGGCCGGCACCGTCAGGGAAGCGAGGGAGGAAACCGGCCTTGAGATAGAGCTGGACCGCTTCATGCTGCACGTACACGCGCGCTTCACCTGCGGACCGGTGGTGGAGAACTGGAGAAGCCTGGTCTTTTCCGCCCTGCATGCCGGAGGGGAACTCCGCCACCAGGACGAGGAGGAGATCAGGGAGACCAAGTGGGTGACCCTGGAGGAGCTGCAAGGGCCCATAAGGGAGAGGCTTTTGGCCACCGGCATGGGGCTCTTCGCCTATCGAGTGGCCCTACACGACGCCTCCGTGGAGGAGATCCTGAAATTGCGCGACCGCTAGGGGTCCGATAAGATCAAGAGAATACGGCAAGTCGGCGGAGCTTAATTAAAGGGAGGGGGAACGGCGCATCATGAACAAGGTATTCAAGGAATACGAAGGACTTATCAACCGCGTGGCGGGCATATTCGGGGTGCTGAAATACTTTCCCGACGACATGAGCGAAGAGGAGGTCGAGGGGTTTTTGCATGTGCTTCCGCAAGACATAGCCAACACCCTCACGGCCATG
>JACVJD010000148.1 GCA_015711825.1 Candidatus Solincola daggyaiensis | reverse complement strand
CTCCTTTCTCTCCACCCTGGAGGCCATGGAGCGCTGCATGACCCCCCTCTCGGTGCTCAACCCCGAGGTGCGCAAGGCCTTGAGCCCCCTGGCCGGCCACTTCAACCGCTGGCAGAAGGAGATCTCAGCCGCCTTCGACCCCGGGGCGGCGGCGGACGCGGGCCTCTACACCGAGGAGAGGGACTTCGAGGTGGAGGGGGTGGACCAGGAGAAGGTGAGGCGCTTCCAGGAGCTCAGCGAGCGCCTGCGCTGGACCGACGACGGCCCCCCGCGATGACCTCCCGGCGCGCGCCTTATGCCGCCCGTCATGTTCAAGGCGTTTGGGGATATCTCCGACCGCCCACGGACGAGCTCGCGCCCGCACGCCATGGCCGCCGCCCCGCGCCACCGTTCCGGCGCGGCGTAGGGGCGGATGCCGGAGCCTCTAGAGAGGCGCTCCGCGGTACGGAAAAATACCGGGGCGGCTTATGCCGCCTAACGGCCGGCCAACAAGGCTCCTCTCCTGAAATCGCATAGCCGACTTGGACAGAACCGCTATCCGCTCGCGGCATCCCAGGCGGCAAGCAAGGTTCCCCTTCCGGAGACGTGGGGAAAAACGACGGCGACGGCATGACGTTCAGGCATAATGCGGGCGGTTAGGGCGTGGGTTGCATCCACCATCACGCTTCGCTGCGGGAAAACCCGCGTCAAAAGGGCAAAGAGCCGCAAACAAAAGGCCTCTCTCTCCCCCGCAGCCCCGATACAGGACCGAGATCGCCGGCCACCCCCCTGCCGCCCGCGCTCCAGCCCCGTAATAACCCCTGAGGCGGACCATGAGGTTGGCGGGAGGACGCGCGGCGCCTCCGCGCCGCCGCTCGGTCCCACACCACTCTACCCGAGGGAACTATCCCGCAAGGCCCTGCTTCATTTCGTCGATGATCGCGAGGGCGGCGCGCGCGGGATCCGGGGCCTGGGTTATGGGCCTGCCCACCACGAGGTAGTCCGCCCCCATGCGCACCGCCTCGCCGGCGCTCGCGAACCTCTTGTGCTCCTCTCCCGCGCCCAGGCCGGCCCTGATGCCGGGGGTCACGATGAGGAACCCCTTGCCCGCCTCCCCGCGCACCGCCTCGATCTCGCGGGGAGAGCACACCACGCCGTCGCAGCCGTACTCGCGGGCCTTCCTCACCCTGTGCAACACCAGCTCCTCGAGAGGACACCCGTAGCCCATGTCCTCCATGTCCGCCTGGTCCAGGCTGGTGAGGACGGTGACGGCCAGGAGCTTCAGCTCCGAGCCTCCCCGTCCCCTCACCGCGCCCCGGATTATGCCCGCGTTCCCGTGCACGGTCAGGAAGGAGACCCCCATCCCCGCCACGCGCGCCACCGCCCTCTCCACCGTCTCCGGGATATCGTAGTACTTGAGGTCGAGAAAGACTTTCTTGCCCCTCTCCAGGATGTGATCGACCACCTCGCGTCCCGTCGCCGCCTGGAGGATGATCCCCACCTTGAAAAAGGACACCACGCCGTCCAGCCTCTCCACCATCTCCTTCGCCGCCTTGCCCTCCTCGCAGTCCAGGGCGCATATCAGCCTCTCTTCGACGGCGTCCCCGCTCATATCGTATCCCCTTTCATCCGCCCTTCGCCCGCCGCTGAACGCCGGGCAGCCGCACGCGGAGCCTTGCCCGTGGCGGGCTTTCTCCTCGCTCTACCGTTTTTTATCTTCTCCATGATAACGCCTTCGCCTTCTCCGGCCATCGCCATTATGCGTGGCGGGTTTTGCGCGGCATTCAGAGAGTCATCGCCCGCGGGTAAAATCAGTTTATACGGACGGAGATCGGACACGCGCCCGGTTGAGCCCGGGTCGGCGAGAGGAAAGGGGAGGCCATGCCCTTGGAGAGGATCCGCAAGCGAGACGGCTCGGTGGCGGCCTTCGAGGCCGGGAAGATAGAGGCGGCGTTGCGCAAGGCCATCGAGGCGGTGGGGGAGGGTGAGGCTTCCCGGGCCGGGGAGCTTACCGACAAGGTGGTACGCAAGCTCGAGGCGCGCTTCGCCGAGGACATCCCCTCGGTGGAGGAGGTGCAGGACCTGGTGGAGGAGACCCTCATAGAGGAGGGGCTCCCGCGCACCGCCAAGGCGTACATCCTCTACCGCGAGAGGCGGGCGGAGATACGGCGCACCAAGGACTTCATCGGCGTTAAGGACGAGCTCAAGCTGACGGTTAACGCCGTCAACGTGCTCAAAAAGCGTTACCTGCTCAAGGACGAGCACGGCCAGGTGGCGGAGACGCCCGACCAGATGTTCCGCAGGGTGGCGAAGGCGGTGGCCGCCGCGGACCTCGCCTATGACCCGAGGGCCGACGTAGCCGCCGTGGAGGAGGAGTTCTACCGCGCCATGGTGTCCCTGGACTTCCTGCCCAACTCCCCCACCCTCATGAACGCGGGAACCGAGGTGGGACAGCTCTCGGCCTGCTTCGTCATCCCCGTCGAGGACTCCATCCCCGGCATCTTCGACGCCGTTAAGGACATGGCCCTGGTGCATAAATCGGGCGGCGGGACGGGCTTCTCCTTTTCCCGCCTCAGGCCCAAGGGCGACGTGGTGCAGTCCACCATGGGTATCGCCTCGGGCCCGATCTCCTTCATGCGCATCTTCGACGTCACCACCGAGGTCATCCGGCAGGGCGGCAGGAGGCGCGGGGCGAACATGGGCATCCTGCGCTGCGACCACCCCGATATCCTCGACTTCATCACCGCCAAGGACCAGGACGGTTTCCTATCCAACTTCAACCTCTCGGTGGGCATCACCGACGAGTTCATGCGCGCCCTGGACAAGGACGAGGTTTATTTCCTGCGCAACCCCCGCAGCGGGGCGGTTACCGGAAGCCTGCACGCCCGGGACGTCTTCAACCTCATCGTCACCCAGGCCTGGCGCACCGGCGACCCGGGGCTGATCTTTCTGGACACCGTCAACCGCCACAACCCCACCCCCCAACTGGGAGAGATCGAGTCCACCAACCCCTGCGGAGAACAGCCCCTGCTTCCCTGGGAGAGCTGCAACCTCGGTTCCGTCAACCTCTCGAACATGACGCGAAACGGCGGGCTGGACGAGGAAAGGCTGCGAGACGCCGTCCGCACCGGAGTGCATTTCCTGGACAACGTCATAGACATCAACCGCTGGCCCCTGGAGGAGACGCGCAAGGTTACCCTGGGAAACCGCAAGATCGGGCTGGGGGTGATGGGTTTCGCGGACTTCCTCCTCAAGCTGGGAGTGCCCTACGACTCTGAGGATGGCCTGCGCCTGGCGGACCAGGTCGCCTCCATCCTGGAGGAGGAATCCCACCTCGCCAGCGGGGAACTGGCGCGAAGGCGCGGCAACTTTCCCAACTACCCCGGTTCCGTATGGGAGAAAAAGGGAGCGCCCATGCGCAACGCCACCACCGTCACCATCGCCCCCACGGGAACCATAAGCATCATCGCCGGGTGCTCCTCGGGCATCGAGCCCCTCTTCGCCATCTCCTTCGTGCGCAACGTCATCGAGGGCACGCGACTCATGGAGATCAACCCCGTCTTCGAGCAAGCGGCCAAGGAGGGGTCCTTCTACAGCAACGACCTCATGATGGAGATCGCGCGCAGCGGCACCCTGCAGCATGCCGAAGGGGTGCCCGATGAGGTGAAGCGGGTTTTCGTCACCGCTTTCGATATCGCGCCGGAATGGCACGTGCGCATGCAGGCCGCCTTCCAGGCCCACTGCGACAACGCCGTCTCCAAGACCATAAACTTCCCCTCCGACGCCTCCATTGACGACATCGAGGAGGCCTACCGCCTCGCCTACGAGCTCGGTT
Source organism: Candidatus Solincola daggyaiensis (assembly GCA_015711825.1). GTDB lineage: Bacteria > Actinomycetota > Geothermincolia > Geothermincolales > RBG-13-55-18 > Solincola_B > Solincola_B daggyaiensis. The sequence goes on along the minus strand of JACVJD010000148.1, from coordinate 778 downwards.
GCAAGGGCATCACCGTTTACCGCTACGGGAGCAAGCGGGAGCAGGTCCTCTACCTGGGAAGCGATTCCATGATGCGCCTGCTGGAGAGGCCGGAGTACACCATGGCCGAGGCGGAATACGCGGGGGGCTGCCCCACCCCCCTGTGCTTCTTCTGAGCAAACGAAGCGAACGCGATGGGGAACAACATGGAGACAAATGAGCTTTTTACGCCGCCCACGGGGAGTGAAGGGCGTGCTTGCCGCCGTGGTCACCGCGCGCCGCGAGGCCCGGGACGGGAAGCGGCGAAGCAGGGGGCGGGCGGTTGAAGCTCCTGGTGGTTTACTGCGGTGGCCCTGTGCCCGCCAGGCGGGAGAACTTCACCGTGACCTTCGACGACACCTTCGCGCAGCGCTTCATCCGCCACCTCGCCAACGAGGAGAAATACTGCGTCGGCTGCGGCGCCCTGTGCGACCACTGCCGCGACACCTACGGCATCGATTTCTCCGGCGACATCGTGGACATCCTGCAGCTGCCCTCCGTGCTCCCCTATTACCTGGACGACCCCGTGGAGCTCCTGGGAGGGGAGTTGACGCCCCACGACGCCACCGTGGCGGTGAACGTGCACCAGGAGATATTGCTGGCCCTGCCGCGCCTCGCCGCCGCGGCGGGATCGCGCGTCCTCCTGGCGCCTTCAGAGGGACCGGAGTGGGTAAGCCGCTGGGTGCGGGGGCAGGTGAAGAAAGAGTGTCGGGGCTTGGGCATGGGCTGCGCCTTCCCTAAGCCCTTCTGTTCCCTACCC
>JACVJD010000147.1 GCA_015711825.1 Candidatus Solincola daggyaiensis | reverse complement strand
AGCCCGATGTCGCTGAAAAGGTCCCCCGAGAAGGTCTTATACGCCCCCATGAGCACCGGCTCGCTGATGCGGCCGGTGGCCTGGATGTTGCCCAGGAAGCAGCGGTGAAAGAGAGGGATATTGCGTTCCGCGGGCTTGACGCCTTCCTCCAGCGCCATGGCCCTCAGGGTGTCCATCACCCGCGCCACGTCGATATCGTTGGGGCAGCGGGCGGTGCAGGTCTCGCAGGCGGCGCATATCCAGATGGTATGGGAGGACAGCAGCCTTTCCTTCTGCCCGTACTGCGCCAGCTTCATCACCTGGTGGGGAAGGATATCCATGGCGAAATCGAAAAGGCAACCGGTGCTGCACTTGCCGCACTGATAGCACAAGCGCGGTTTTTCCCCGCTGCGCTCCTCGATCTCCTTGTCGAGGGCCGTCTCCAGGGAATTGATCATCCTCGCACCTCCCCTCCCGGGATAAGGACAGCGATTACCGTTACCTTCAGGACGTGCGCGATATCCATAACGGTTCCTTCCCCTCCCATCTTCTACCAAACCGCCATCCGCTCGCCCGCGAAACCGCGCGCTTCTCTCCCAAGACGCCTAGATTCTATACGCACATGTCGCGAATCTCCATAATCCAGATCAATCATTTCCGATCAAATCCGCACTTCAAATACCCATTGGGGTTTATCTAACAGGACCATTGCGTATTTATTAATATCATATTTGACTATTTAGTTCTAGTTAATGCTCGTTAACCTCGGATGTTCTTATTGTAGCGCTTTTTCATCCCGCCTTCCAGCTTTTCTTAAGACTTGTGACGATCGGGGCAGGAGGCGTAGCGCACGATATGCGCCCGTGTTCAAACGGCAGGCTGAAATAGCCTCAATCCACCATCCAGAGGAGGTTTTCCGTCTCCTCCTCCGCGCCCGCCGCTTTGAGGAGATAGGCCGCGAGCTGAGTGGCGAGAATCTTGAGGTCGTCGGTGTTGAGATAGCGCGAGCAGCAGCGATCGAAGAGGACGCGGCAGTCGGGGGGAAACTCGTCGTCACCCCAGTGCAATACCACCAGCAACGGCACGCGCGGAAAGGCACGAAGGACGAAGGACTCGTCGCCATATTCCGCCTTCTCCCCCGCCAGCATTTCGGCGGCGGCGGAAAGCGCGCCCCTGCGGTATCCGAACACCCTGGCCAGGGGCTGCTCCACCGTGGGCACCAGGGTGGCGGCATAGAACTTCCCTCCCGGAAGGTCGCGGTAGGCTATCCACTCCCCCGTTTCCTCCTCTCCGCACGAGAGCTTTATGTACCGTAAGGCCAGCACCCGAAGGGAAAAGCTGGCGATTTCTCCCGGCACCCTTACGCGTCCTTCCGGCATCGTGACCACTATCTCCCGCCCGAAGGAGGGGATGACCAAGCGGAGTTCGCCTTGCGCGGTTTCCTGTGCGGTGAAGAGGCCCTTTCGAGCCTGCTCCAGGAGGTCAAGCCCCTTTATCTCCTCCACGGCCCTCTCCAGGGTAATCCTCTCCCGCTCAACCGGGTCGCTCAACGCGGAACCTCCTCCGCCTGTCATAACCGCGAATCTCGCGCCCAGGGTTTCCTTAACCACGGATGCCGCTGCGATTAGCTTAACCCAACCCGCCCCAAACGCGGAACCGGCAGGACTCTACCCCTTGTCGGGCTTGCTTTTTCAAGAAGACAGGCCGTTCTCTCCATCTTTTCAAGCGGATAGGGCCGACCGAGAAGTCGCAGCATCACTCCGGGGATATACACCTGTACGCCAAGGTTACGAGGGGTCCCCTCGGGCGGCGCTACCCTCACCCGGTTACCGCACGACCGGCAGCGGGGCCGGATGCCTCGAGTGGGCTTCCTCTCGGCTCCTAGCGTTTTTCGGCTTCGGGCCGCTCGCCTTCCGGGAGGATAAAGGCGATGTCGTTCTTCGGCTTGCGGCAGATCGCCTGCTTGGAATACCTGCCCCTACCCTTCCAGAAATCGGGCACCAGCATACGGGAATCCTTCATCGACCACCTCGTTCCCTCAAATACCTTTACACAACATTAGGATAATATAATTTACTTTACATTACAATAATAACTTTATGTTTAAATGTTCAACAAGCCTGGTTCCGACCGCCATCCTCTCCTCCGGCATATCCGCATCTTACCCTGCGCATGACGACGGAGGATACGCCGGAAGCCCGCATGGGATTTACCCCTCCGGCATAGCTGCATCTTACCCTGCGCATGACGCCGTAAAAACCCCGCTGCTGCTTCCCAGGCAATCAACATGTTTCAATGTTCAAGGAGAGCCTCCGCGATGCCGTTCTTATAGGGGAGCGGAGGGGGCGCGGCTGCGAGACGGCGCCGTCCAACCCGCCTCCATGCTTGTGTCGCGGCGGTGGTTGCGAAAGCGCAAGAGGGACGCGGCCTCTCGGATCCGGCCGGGTTGTGCCCTTGGCTGCGCCAAGAACGATATGGCGGCGATAGGCGACTACGACGCACATAACGGCCGCCGTCCGCGTGGTGCTCTTGGCCGCGTCAAGGAGGACATGACGTCCCATGGTGTGGAGTTTTTGGGGCGCACTGCCCCGCGCTGATGGGCGTGGGGAACGTGAAGCTCCGCGCCTTCTCGGACCTGCCCGGCAGGTCAAACGCGCTGCAGCGTGGAAATGAGGCAATAGAAGCGAGGCCCCGGCCCGGCATGACATACGCGGCACAGGAGCGGGATTCTCTTCTTGGAGGTGCGGCAGAAGATGTTCGCTAAGATATATTACAGTGTGGTGTCTTTTCTCTTCGGCCTGGTGGTGGGGAGTTTCGACAACGTGGCCATCTACCGTATCCCCGAGGGAAAATCCCTGTGGGCGCCACGATCCTTCTGTCCTTCCTGCGGCGCCACCATCGCCTGGTACGACAACATCCCCCTGCTGAGTTTCTTTATCCTGCGCCGCAGGTGCCGCCGCTGCGGCGCCCCCATCTCCTGGCGCTACCCGGCCGTGGAGTTGGTCAGCGGCCTGCTCTTCGTGGCCGTTTTCGCCCAGGTGGGATTTCAATGGACCGCGGAGTTGCTCCCCTACCTGTTCATGGTAACGGTGCTGATAATCGTCTCCGCCATCGACCTGCGCCTTCAGATCATCCCCAACAAAGTAATGTACCCGGCTATACCCACGGCGTTGGCGGCCATGGGCACGGTGGCGCTGGTTAGGGGCGACCATAAAATAATCATAGACAGCCTGATAGGGGCGGCGGCGGTTTCCGTTCCCTGGGGCCTGGCCGCCCTCCTGTACCCCAAGGGCTTCGGGATGGGCGACGCCAAGCTGGCGGCGTTCACCGGCGCCATACTGGGCTGGCGAGCCGAGGTGGTGGGATTCTTCATCGGGGTAGCGTTGGGCGCGCTGGTGGGCACGGTGATGATCATCGCCGGCAAGAAGGGACGCAGGTCGCGCATGCCTTTCGGTCCCTTTCTAGCCGCCGGCGCGGTGATCGCCGTTTTCTGGGGACAGGCGATCTGGGACCTCTATACCGGATTGCTGTAGAAAGAGGAGGCGCGGTGGGGATGGAGGATGGTTGGCAGTTCACGCGGGAGATAACGTTAAAGACCAGGGCGGGGGAAGGGGGCCGTCTGGTTATCGCCGCGTCTTTGAGGGACCACCGGCTAGGAGAGCCCATCCACTACATAGACGTGGAGGCGGAGGTGGGCATCGCTGACGGACAGATCCATGCCATACGGGGCGAGATGCCGCACATCCCCCATGAAGATTGCCGGCTGGCCCTCAAGCGCCTGGACCTTTTGGTGGGAGAGCGTATCGTCCCGGGGTTTTCGGACCTGGTGCGCGGCGTGGTGGGCTCGGGAGAGGGCTGCACGCACTTGTCGGTGCTGGTCATGAACCTCGGCAACGTCAGCGTGCAGGGGCGGGCGGCCTACGCCCACGCCATGCTGGGCGAACCGGAAGCGCGCCGCATGATCGCGGCGCAGGCGGAGGAGCTCGGCCTCCCCGGAAGCTGCATCACCTGGCGCGCGGACGGCCCCATCATGCGCCGGTTCAGGGAAGGCGGTTTTAACCAATAGGGTCAACGGCTTAAGATGACCGCCCGCTCAGTAAAAGACTCCCCTCAGCAATGCATCAATGCCATGCTGCCTACCCCGTATCGATACGAAGACCATCGCCGCCACAAGCATGTGAGTAAGCAGCGTTCGAACAATCCCTTGGGTTTACTTGGATTTGTTTTGAGTTTCGCACGCTACCGGTCCCATAAGGGTCGCATGGCGGGATCACCCCCACGCTCGCGAAAAGCCGCATGCAAAGTAAAGCGAGGAGCGCGAACCCCTCGCTTTGACTTATGCAGTCCTTGAAGCGGCGCCTATCGGCCTAATACCTCATCAAGGAGCTCCGTGGTTGTTCGGAGCCCCACAGTTGGTCGATGGACGCACTTCGCCGCCCGCACCATAGGTCACGACGACGCTGGTCGCTCCAGCAGCGCTCGAAGGGCACTTAGGCGCGCCGCCGACAAGGTCTCCGTCATAGTAGTCCTCCGGCCATACGCCTTCAATAACCCCCGTGGGATACGCCTCATTTTCCGCAGCATAGATGTCCGCCGCGGACAAGAAGTTGCGCTGGTTGGACAGGCACGCTTTCTTGTTGGCGTTGCTGCGGGCGGCCATGAACACCGGGACCGCGATAC
>JACVJD010000146.1 GCA_015711825.1 Candidatus Solincola daggyaiensis | reverse complement strand
CGCGTCGCCGGCGAGCGCATAGAGACGGTGCTCGAGAGGGCTTTGCGGAGAGGAGAGGTGGAGGTGGAGGATTATTCCAACTACACCCTCCTCGCCATGCTCCAGGCGGGGGCCATGGGATATCCCTTCCTACCGGTGATGTCGGGGATCAGGGAGAGCGACGTTTACCGGGTGGAGACCTTCTGCGCGGGGCAGAAGTTCGGCGAGGTGGAGTGCCCCTTCACGGGCGAGAAGGTGGTGGTGGTGAGGGGGCGCAACCCCGACGTGGCCATCCTGCACGTCCAGCGCGCCGACAAGTCGGGAAACGCCCAGCTCTGGGGGGCGCTCATAAACTCCAAATGGGCATGTCTCGCCTCGAGCCGCGTCATCGTGTCCTGCGAGCAGATCGTCGATCGGGACACCATCATGCGCTCCCCGCACCTCACCATCGTGCCCTCATTCCGCGTATGCGCGGTGGTGGAGGAACCCTGGGGAGCCCACCCCTCGGAGCTGCTCGGCTTCTACGACTACGACATGATCTTCCGCAGCCTCCTCTTCATGCAGACCATGAGCGAGGAGGGCGGGAAGGCGTGGATGGAGGAGTGGGTTTACGGGGTTGCGGACCGGCAGGAGTACCTGCAGCACTACGCCGACCGCTTCGGCCTCAAGTACCTCCAGGAGCTGCGAGCGAAGCCCTACCCGAGCATCCCCGCCGACTATGGAGCCTCGGGGCGGCGCGCCTGGGACGAGCACGAGATGAGCTTCAATTTCCAGCTCACCCGGGAGGAGTTCTTGCGCGCCCTGGAGGAGAAAGGAGGGTTCGTCAATGGCTGAGGTGAGATACACGGAGTCCGAGATCATCGTGGCCAACGCCGCCAAGGAGATCGAGGACGGCGACATCGTGGTCATAGGGCAGGGCATCCCCATGGCGGCGGGGGTGCTGGCCAAGGCCACCCACGCCCCCAACTGCGTCATCCTCACCGAGGCGGGGCTGGTGGGCATCGAGCCCTTCCGCAATCCCCTGCACATCGCCGATCCCACCTGTACGCGGGGCTACACGTACTCGTGCGACATGATCGACATCTTTTCCACCATCGTCAACCGCGGGCTGGTGGACGTCACCTTCCTGGGGGTGGGGCAGATCGACCGCTACGGCAACATGAACTCCACCGTCTTCGGCGATTACCGCGACTTCCGCATGCGCATGATGGGAGCGGGCGGGGCGCCGGAGTTCTTCGGGTATGCGCGCAAGGCGGTGCTCACCATGCGCGGGGGGAAGTTCGTGGAGAAAGTGGATTACCTTTCCTCCCCCGGTTATCTTGAGGGCTACGACGCGCGCGAAAAAGCGGGCTTCCCGCCGGGAAGCGGCCCCAAGGTCGTTTACGGCACCAGGGGCGTGTTCCGCTTCCACGAGGAGAGCAGGGAGATATACCTCGCGGGCGTCTTCCCGGGGCATAGCGTGGAGGAGATAAAGGCGGAGGTGCCCTGGGACCTCATGGTGGCGGAGGACCTGGAAGAGCTCCCCCCGCCCACGCGCGAGGAGGTCGAGCTGATCAGGGAGTTCGCCCCGGAGATCGCGGCGGGACGCAAGCTGCAGCTCGAGCTGTCCATCCCCCGCATTCTGAGCATTATCTCGTCGCGGGCTTCGTGAACGCTTGCGGAGCGGGCTTGTTGCCTCCCGGGTGGACCCGCCTCCCGGGTGGCCGACGGGCGGCACACGACTCCGGCGCAGCGATAGGCGAGGCTGAAAGGGCGTGTTCGCATTTCCTGAATGCTTGCTCCGGGCCCACTGGCTTAAAGATGTACCGGCCTCGCGGGTGGGACTAACGGCCGGCTTACGACTACGTGCCACAACGGCGCAGGCGCGTACGGGATTGAAAGCGGCTTGTTCCGCAAGGGAAGCGGGGTTTTCGGTCGTCTTTCAATCGCCTTCCGCCTCGCCCCTTCTTAAGCCTGCCTCGTAGTCTCGGAGGGTGAACTCGAAACAGGCGCCGCCGTCGTTATAAGCGCGGATGGTCCCTCCGTAGAGGGTCACCAACCGGTGCACGATGGAGAGGCCGAGCCCGGTGCCCCCGCCCTTGCCTCGGTGGAGCGGCAGGAAGATGTCCTCCGCCTCTCCCTGGAGGATGCCGGAGCCGTTGTCTTTTACCAAGTAGCGGTGGAGGCTGCCTTCCTCGCGGTATGCTATGCTGAGCTCCGGTCGCGGGCTGTCGTTGTAGGCGATGGCGTTGGCGATGAGGTTTGAGAAGATCTGGTATATGTGCGTGGGGTCGGCCATGACCGTGCCCAGGTCCTCGTCCCGCTCTACCCGCATCCCTTTGCTCTCCAGCCCCGGCACCCTTTCGCGCAGCACACGCTCGACTACCTCGCCCACCCTCACAGGGATTATCCTCTCCGGCATCTGCCCCGCCTTGGCCAGCGCGAGCAGGTCCTCGATGAGCTCCTGCGCCGCTTCGGAGCTGTTGCGCATGATCTCCAGGGTCCTCTTCGCGGTTTCGGCCGTTTTCGGGTCGCCGCACCCTTCCATCAGGCTCTCCATACTCTCCGCAGCGGAACGGATGACGGATACGGGGCCGCGCAGGTCGTGGGAGACCACCTCCGCGTAGAGCTCCAGCTCGCGGTTGGCCCTGATGATCTCCTCCTCCATGCGCTTGCGCTCGCTGATGTCGGCGAGGATGCCCCTTAAGCCTACCGGCCTGCCTCCCTCATCCATGATCGCCGCGGAGTACACCACGCAGGGAAAGGTGGAGCCGTCTTTTTTGCGCGCCAAGTATTCCTTTGTGTCGCCCTCCGATGCCCCCGACATTATCTTTCCTATGGCGCGCGTGATACGGGCGTGGTCGGAGGGGTCGATAAACCGCAGGGCGTTCATGCCCACCGAGATCTCCTCCTCCGTGAACCCGAACATCTCCAAACCTGTGCGGTTCATGTAGATGACCTTCCCCTCGGCGTCCAGTTCGAACACCACCTGGGGGAGGTTCTCGGCCAGGACCCGGTATCGCTCCTCCGATTCCCGCAGCGCCCTCTCCGCGTTTACGAGCTCGGTTATATCGTTGATGAAACCCTCGACGGCGACGACCTCCCCGCCGCGCCATACCGGCCGGATGTTCAAGATATGGTATTCCATCTCGCCGCCACCGGTAAGGTGGCTGAACTCGCCGGTGACCGTCTCCCCGGACAGCGCGAGCTGCACGTTCCGCCTGGCCGCCTCCGTCTCCCCGGGGGGCAGCGTCATCTCGAAGGGCTTGCCCACCACCTCCTCCAGCCGCAGCCCGTGCATGCGCTCCCAAACCGGGTTGACGTATTCCCAAAGGCCGTCCCTTCCCAAGCGGTAGTACCCGAAGGGCGCGCTCTCCACGATACCCCGGAAGCGCTCCTCGCTCTGCTTGAGTTCCCGGTAGAGGAGGTTGTAGGGCTCGGTCAAGGAGGTCACCACCACCGCGCGGTAGATGAGATAAAAGGAGACGATCTTGAGAAAATGCCCGAGCTGGTTGAAGAGCCCGTAGGGGTCCACGTAGAGGGTGAAGGAGAGCTCGGAGGCCGCGGTGATCAGGATGGAGGCGGAGAACATGAGCAGCACCCTACGCTCCAGCCTTTCCCGCTCGCGGTAGAGGTAGGCCAGGGCGCCCAGCAGTATGCCGCAGATCGCGTACTCGCTGGCTTTTTTAAAGGTGGTCAGACCCGCTCCCTCCACGAAGCAGGTGGGGAAGACGTCCCACACGAAGATGGTGAGGTATATAAAGGCGGAGATGGCGGCATAGGCGGCGAAGGCATAGGCGGGCTTGAGCCGGCGGCGCAGGAAGAAGGGGGAGACGAGCAAGGAAAGGCTTTCCAGGTAGCGGGCGGAGATCCATAACTGGGTAGGCAGATTGGTCTGGTACCCCTGGAACACCCCCATGCCCTTATAGGCCAGGGTGTGGACGATGTCGATGCCCCCCACGAAGAGATAGGCTATACCCAGGAACAGCAGGTAGCCGTTGACGGCGGTGCGGCGGGTATTCCAGGCGATGATGAAGATGCTCCAGGCGATGAGCACGCTGAAGACCTCGGCGATGCCGTGGAAGAGCAGGTAGCTGTAGCGGGAGAGGAGGTAGAGGAACCCGAAGGCGAGGCACGCCGCCAAGGCGTAAAGGGCGCTCGCGGCGCCCGGGCGCGCCCCTCCCCCCGGCCCCATCTCCGCACGCCATTCCACCACAGCCTCACCTCTCCACGGCATGGACGTTGACCGCCGTTTCCGTTACGCATGGCCGTATATTAAGCGCGACGGACGAGGACCGACGGTCATCTCCCCTCTTGGCTGTCCATGACGGGACCATCGCGTTGCTCGCGCAGCCTTCGGTTTTACGACCGTATTACATATTATATTCATTATCTTTTTATTCCGTTATTATTTTTCTGTATAAACAATGCAATAATGGATACCAGGAGGTGGCGTCCATTATGCGTCCCAAAGGTTCTGCAGATTTATTGCAATACCGGCGCAGGCAAGCCCTAGAGCTTTTTGACGAAGGCCGTTCCCTGAACGAGGTAGCCCGCATCATAGGGTGCAGTCCCAGTTCGGTGATGCGCTGGCGGGACGCCCGGGCCGAGGGAGGAGAGGAGGCGCTTAAGGTGCGCTTCTCTCCCGGCAGGCCGCCCAAGCTCGGCGAAGGGCAGAAGCGCAAGCTGGACTTCAAGCTCTATCCCCATAACATCAGCCGGCAGGAGACGCTTTCCTTCCTGCGCCATCTCATCCGCCACGTCCCCGGACATATCATCATCCTCCGGGACC
>JACVJD010000145.1 GCA_015711825.1 Candidatus Solincola daggyaiensis | reverse complement strand
GATCTGGTCGACGGCCCTTTGCAGGAAGGTGGAGTAGATGGAGACCACCGGGCGGTATCCCCCCAGGGCCAGCCCCGCCGCCAGGGTCACCGCGTGCTGCTCCGCTATGCCCACGTCGAAGAAGCGTCGGGGGAAAAGGCGCGCGAAGTCGTCGAGACCCGTTCCCAGCTTCATGGCGGCGGTTATGGCCACCAGTCTGGGCTCCGCGCGGGCCATCTCGCACATCACCTTCCCGAAGGTGGCGGTATAGGAGGGCGGCTCGTCGCCCCCCAGCAACCTGCCGCTCCGGAGATCGAAGGGTCCTACGCCGTGGAAGAGATCGGGGTCCCTCTCGGCGGGCGGGTATCCCTTACCCTTCTCCGTCAGCACGTGTATGAGTATAGGTCCCTCCGCGCATCTCGCCAGCGTGAGGTCACGCTCCATGGCGGGGATGTCGTGGCCGTTGACGGGTCCCACGTACTGGATGCCGAGCTCCTCGAATATGAACTCCGGTATGAGGAAGTTCTTCAGTCTCTCCTTGAAAGAGCGGATAAGGCGGTCCGTGGGCATGCCCACCAAAGGAACGCTCTCGATGATCTCCTTCACCTCGTCCTTCACCCGGGTGTACCTGGGGTTCAACCTCAGCTGGGTCAAATAGGTGGACAGCGCGCCCACGTTGCGGGATATGGACATGCCGTTGTCGTTAAGCACGATGACGAGGTTCTTTTTCAGGTGTCCGGCCTGGTTCAAGGCCTCGAAGGCAAGGCCGCCGGTGAGCGCCCCGTCCCCCACCACCGCCACCACATCATGGTCCTCCCCCTTGAGGTCACGCGCTATGGCCAGTCCCAGGGCATAGCTTATGGAGGTACTGGAATGGCCGGCGTTGTTGACGTCGTGGGGGCTTTCCTCGCGGCGGGGAAACCCGCTGCAGCCGTCGGCGCAGCGCAGGCGCCTGAACTCCTCTCGCCTCCCGGTGAGCAGCTTGTGAGCGTATGCCTGGTGGCCGACGTCCCACACGATGCGATCCTTCGGGCTCTCGAAGACGCGGTGCAAGGCGATGGTCAGTTCCACCACCCCCAGGCTGGGGGCGAGGTGCCCTCCGCACCGTGCGGTGGTCTCAACGATCTCCCGGCGCAACTCTTCCGCTAGTCGAGCCAATTCTTCATGACTCATCCCGCGCAGGTCACCGGGTCCGGAGATGGAATCGAGCAGCGGCGTCCCGCTCAAGGCTCCTCCTCTTCCAGCCTCGAACCGGACTCCTCGAGAACCCGCACCGCTTCCTCCAGCACATCCAAGGCTTCTTCGTCCTCGAGCTCCCGGCGGAGCCTACGCACGGCCTCCTCCGCCTTTTCCAGTTCTTCCCCGTCTCCCCTGTCGCGGCAAGCGTGCTCTTCGTCCATGACCACCATCACCTCTTCGACGACGCGGCCTTAAAAAACAAGGGCTGCGGGGTCCGTCCCCCGTACCCCGGCGGCCCGTTGTCTCATAAATGGATTCTATCCGACCCCTTCCGTCGGCCGCAAGGGCGCCCAGGACGACAGGAAGGCCGTTGTTTGCGAGCATTCGCTTTTGCCGTTTTCCTGTAAGCTTGCAGGTAGCAGGGTAACCGGGGTTGAAATATTGTATGATGTTCTCGCCCGCATCCACGGCACCGAGGCGTGCTGAAGGCAGGTGTTCACGGCATCAACGGCCCCGGGTAACGCGAAAGCGGAGAGGATTTGGAAGGCAAGGAACCCGTACTCTTCCACACCATAAGCGCTAAGAAGGAGAGGCTCCCAGGAAGCGCCAAGGGCGGGCTCTCCCGCATGGTTAGGCACCTCGCCAGGGATATCGGGCCTCGCCCACCGGGCAGCAAGGGCGAGAGCGCCGCCGCGCGTTTCGTGCAGAGAGAGATGGAGGAGGCGGGTCTCTCCGTGCAGGGCATGGAGTTCCGAACCCCGGAGACCTGTGCCTGGAGCAAAATGGCGCCCCATCTTATGACCGCGTCCGGCGCAGCCCTTTTCCCCGTCACCAGCCATCTCTCCTACCTTCTGGTATGCATGGGATTTCTTTTTTTTCTCTGCGAGGAATTCGGACGCAGCCCTTTTTCCCTCCTGCTGCCGCGCCGGACCTCCCGGAACCTCACCGCCCGCATCGAGCCTCTGCGCGAGCCGCGTTACAAGGTGGTCCTCATCGCGCACCTGGATTCCCCCCGCTCCGCCTTTTATTACCGCCCCGCCCTTTTAGGATTGTACCGTGCGTCCCTCGCCATGGTCTTCACATGCCAAGCCGCGGTTTTCACCCTTTTCACCGTGGCCTACGGCGGTTTTCTCCTCAACATGGACCGCAACATCCTGGACTTCTTCTGGTACCTGGGGCTGGTGCTGGCGGTGCCGCCCCTTCTCGCCGCCCTCTCCCTCTTCCTCAAAGGGGTAGCGGGACGCGCCACTCCCGGCGGCAACGACAACGCCTCCGGGCTCGCGGTGCTTATCGAGGCGGCCCGCGTCTACTCGCGCCGCAAACCGCACCACGTGGAGCTCTGGTTGGCGGCCACCGGCTCCTCCGACGCCGGTGGGCTGGGAGCCCGTCGCCTGGCGAGGAGGCACCGGCGCGAACTAAAAGGCGCCTATTTCATCGTGGTGGAGGGGGTGGGAAGGGGACTTCCCGCCTGCTTCAAGCGCGAGGGCAGGTTGTTGCGTTTCCGAGCCGATCGACGCCTGATAAGGTTGATCAAGCGCGTTTGCGAGACCCATGTCCACTACGGCTCGGGCTTCAGGAACAACGGGCTGTACCTGGGCGAGGGTTTCCAGCTCCTTTCACGCGGCCGCCGCGCCGTCACCGTGCGCTCGTGCGAAGAGGCGCGTTATCCCCGCAACTGGCGGTGGGGCAAGGACGACTTCGACAACGTCGACCCGCGCTCCATGAGGGTGGCGCTGGATTTCGTGATCGCCATCGTAGACGGCATAGACCGCGGCGGGTTGGAATGACGGCATCTTGCAATTATCTCCATATCGTCCCCGGCTTTATCGCCCATGCCCCGTCGCACGCCTTCTACTCCCAGCCGCGCCGCCCCGCGCTCCCACGCTCCTGCTCCCGGCCACGCCCGCCGCGATGAAGGCCGCGGTGACCAGGGATATCGAGCCCACCGCCGCCCACGCCTCCCCTCCCGCCACCAGCGCGCCCAGGGCCCTCCAGCCGTCGGAGGCAAAAAGCGCGCACAGCAACCCCAGTCCTGCCGCCGTCGCCGCGTACACCGTCAGGCATTCCAGGCCGCTCCACACCGGATGATAGGGATTGCGCCGACCCAGCATAAAAGGGGGAACACAAACGATCAACAGGTAGGCGGCGAGAGAGGAGGCCAGGCCCAAGGCGCGGGGAACCCCCATCAACTGCCGGTCGAGCACATCCTCCACGAAGCGGTAGAGGTAAAAGCGGTAAACGAGGACCAGTGCGGCGTAAAAGGGGATTGTCCAGGCCCAATGATAAGCCTGGGACCGTCTTCCACCCCCTGCAGGACGTCGGCGTCCCACGCGGGCCATTCGCTCCCTTTCTCGAGCTATCTCTTTCTCTCCCCCTCAGTCTCCCATCACCTGTACGATAAGCACCCTGCGTCTGGAGCGGTTATCGAAATCCACGAACGCTATCTGCTGCCAGGTCCCCAAGGCCAGCCTGCCCTCACGCAGAGGCACCGATAGGGAGGGCCCCACGAGGGAGGCTCGCACGTGGGCGTGGCCGTTGCCGTCACCCCATGAGCGGTGGTGTCGGTGGGGCAGTTCGCGAGGCGACAGGCGCTCGAAGGCCTCCTTCAGGTCGCCGACAACTCCGGGCTCATGCTCCAGGGTGATCACCCCGCCGGTGGAGCCGGGGACGAAAACCGTCACCAGGCCGTTGGAGAGCGGGGTGCGCGAAACCTCCTCCTGCACGCGCTCGGTTATGTCCACGATCTCGCAATCGCCCTGGGTGGACAGCTCGAGGGTGGTGGTGAAAACAGGCAATTCCTTACCCCTTTCGCGTTCCTCAGATGCGGTACACGTCCTCCTCGCGCATCACCTTGTATCCTCCGCCCTGAAGCGCCCTGATGGCGGCATCCAGTTGCTCGACCCGGAAGACCACCATGGCGCTGCTGCCGCTCTTCTCCACGAAGCAGTAGAGATACTCTATGTTCACGTTGGCGTCGTAGAGGGGAGCCAGGACGCCGGCCAGGCCCCCCGGCTCGTCCGGCACCTCCACCGCGATGACCTCGGTCTCGCTGACCGTGAAGCCGTTTTCGCTCACCACGCGCATGGCGACGTCGGGATCGTTGACGATCAGGCGCAGCACGCCGTAATCGGCCGTCTCGGCGATGGAAAGCGCCCTGATGTTCACCCCCGCATCCGCCAGGCACTTGCAAACCTCGTAGAGGCGGCCGGACTTGTTCTCTAGGAATATGGAGACCTGCCTTACCTTCAACTCCGCCACCCCCTATATCTTCCGCCTGTCTATAACCCTTACCGCTTTGCCCTCGCTGCGCTGGATGGAACGGGGCTCCATGAGTCGCACCTTCACCCCCACCCCGAGGTAACTCTGCACCTCGTCGCAGATCCTCCTCTCCAGCTCCTCCAAACGCTTGATCTCGTCGGAGAAGAGCTGCGGCGACACCTCCACCTGCACCTCCAGCACGTCGAGGTTGTCCACTCGGTCCACCACCAGCTGATAATGGGGGCTCAATCCCGGTATCTGCATAAGCACCATCTCCACCTGCGAGGGGAAGACGTTGACGCCGCGGATGATGAGCATGTCGTCGGTGCGCCCCGTCACTCTTTCCATGCGCACGTGGGTGCGTCCACATGGACACTCCTCCACCATAAGGCGCGATATATCGCGGGTGCGATAGCGCAGCAGCGCCAGGCCCTCCTTGTTGATGTTGGTGAAAACCAGCTCCCCCTTCTCCCCCGGCGGCAGCGCCTTGCCGGTC
>JACVJD010000144.1 GCA_015711825.1 Candidatus Solincola daggyaiensis | reverse complement strand
CGGGAGTTGGCTTCCAGGGTCGCCTTGGGACCCTGTACCTGGCCGCCGTCGGTCTGGAAGACCACGTCCACGTTGACGGGGTTGGGATTGGGGTTCTGCACCAGCACCCAGGTCTCCCATCCGCCGGCGGTGGTGCCTTCGGCCAGGTACCAGGTGGAGGAGGGGTTGACCACCCCGATGGAGTCGTGGCCCAACCGGCGCGTCGCCGACCCCGGCGGGGTCCAGTAAACGGCGCGCTCGCAGATGACGTCCACGTCCGCCTTGACCATGGTCGAGACCTCGAAGGTGGTGACGTAGCTGTTCAAGAGGTAGGACCGGCGGGAGTGGGGGGGGATGGTGTCCGTGGGTCCCGCCGCCGGGCCCGCCTCGGTCTGGAAGAAAAGGGATATGACCGCCGGGAGGGAGGTGGGGTTCTGCACCAGCACCCAGGTCTCGAAGCCGCCGTCCGTGGCGCCCTCGGCCAGGTACCAGGTGGAGGAGGACTTGAAAGCGAAGAGGTCGCAACCGGTGGCGTTGTTGGAGGTCCCGAGGTGGAGCCGGTTGTTGAAGACCGCGGCGCTTCTTATAGTGATATTGTTGATATCCCCGAACCCCTGCGCCGTGTAGGTTCCCGGCGCCCCATAGCCCACTTCCGCCAGCCAGAATTCGCCGTCGAAAGAGACCACCATGCATCCGTTGCCGTTATAGGTCCCGACCAATAGCCGGGAATCATAGACCTCCATCTCCATAGCTATGCGGTTTTCGACCATACCGAAGCCGGAATGCGGGTGGGGTCCGGGCAGGTTGCCCACCGACTGCGTCCAGCTCGCGCCGTCGAAGGCCCATACCTCGCAGCCGGTGTTCCAGTTGCTCGTCCCCGCGTAAAGGGAGCCGGCGTAGACGGCCATGTCCGTGACGTCGGTGTTGTTGGGGTCCCCGAAGCCCGTGCCCAGGGGGGCTGAGGGGTCGGAGCTAACCAGCGGGGTCCATCCCGCGCCGTCGAAGGCCCATACCTCGCCGCCGCCGGGGCTGCCGGTGCCCACGTAGAGGCCGCTCCCGAAGACCTGCATCGACTCGGCGACGACGCACGCGGTCCCGAAGCCCGGGCCGATAAGCGCGGAGGGGCCGGCGCCCACCGACTGGATCCAGTTCGCGCCGTCGAAGGCCCACACCTCGCAGCCACCCCAGGAATAGGTGCCCACGTAAAGCTGGAGGCCGTACGCGGCCATGGACGAGGCGCCCTGGTTGCCCGGGTTTCCGAACCCGGAGGGCACGGCCGCGCCGCCCCCCACCACCGCCTCCCAGGTAAGTCCGTCGTAGCGCCAGATCTCGCTGCCGGTGGCGTTGTTGCGGGTCCCGACGTAGAGCTGCCCGCCGAAGACGAGCATGGATTCGGCGATGCTGTTGTTCGGGTTCCCGAAACCGGGGGCGGTAGGGCCCGGCCCTCCTCCCACCACCTGCGTCCAGTTCTCTCCGTCATAGCTGAATATCTCCAGCCCGCCGGGGTTCTCCGTGCCTACGTAAAGCCTGGAGTTATAGACGGCCGAGGCGCTGGCGATCACGTTGGCCGGGTTCCCCAAGCCCCCCGTCGCCTCCAGGCTCCAGGTGCCTTGCGCGTAGGCGGGGCTGTCGGAGAAAAGCCACGGGACCACCAGGGATGCTACCAGGAAGAGCGGCAAGAACAACGAGGCTTTCCTAGCTCTCATCAGCGAACCCCCTTTCGGGAACACAGCCGCCTGGGAACCGATAGTCGTTATAGTATCCCCTTTCTGCTCATGCTTGAAACCCTCGCCGGCCCAAGGCGGGCAAGCGCTGGGGGAAACCGGTTCCGTGCCGCTGTGGCTTTCGTTCTTCGCATGTCGCTCCAGCCCGGCGAATCCCCGTCGAAACGCCTCAACGCCAACGATGTCCACGCCAGGAGCCCGGCAGGTCCAGGATCCGTCGGCCGCGCCATGCCTCCGCCGGCGGAAGGGATCCAACCCCGACGCGTTGAAGGTGCAGGGCGAACGCATATCGCGGGCCACTCCCATGGTCGGCGGACGGGGTATAACCATGGCAATGTCTACCATCATAACCGTCCGACCCCAGGCTGCGCCAGGCCGCGCTTGCGAGCGTGATCCGGCCCTGGTTTGTTTAACGCCGATAGGTTGAAGCGCCGGGCACCGCGGACGATAATGGTGACGGCCGGCGCGGCGAATACGTCGGCATGTACTGCCCATCATGGGGCCGTCATGGCTCAGAGGAGGAGGGAGATGACATGGATTTCGCGCTGACGGAGGAGCAGATAGCCCTGCGGAAAACGGTGCACGAGTTCGCGGAGAACGAGATCCGTCCCGTGGCCCGCGAGTACGACGAGAAAGGGGAGTTCGCCTGGGATATCGTGCGCAAGGCCGCCAAGCTGGAGCTCACCTACAGCGGCGTCCCCGAGGAGTACGGCGGCCCGGGGCTGAGCATGCTGGACAATGTCATCGTCATCGAGGAGTTGGGGTGGGGATGCGTGGGCATCGCCTCCGCCATCGCCCTCAACCAGATCGCTATCCTCCCCATCCTCCTGGGAGGCGACGAGGAACAGAAGCGGGAGTACCTGGCGCGGCTCACCGACCCCGACAACCCGCGCCTGTGCGCCTTCGGCCTCACCGAGCCCGAGGCGGGTTCCGACGCCGCATCCCTCAAGACACGGGCGGTGCGCGACGGGGACGAATACGTCCTCAACGGCCAGAAGTGCTTCATAACCAACGGCGGAGTGGCCGACTTCTACACCATCTTCGCCACCGTGGACGCGGAGAAGAAATATCAGGGAATCACCGCCTTCATCGTGGACGCTGATACGCCGGGCTTTTCCATCGGGAAAATAGAGCATAAGATGGGCATGCGCGCCTCCCAGACCGCCGAGCTCATCCTGGAGGACGTGCGCGTGCCCGCCTCCAAGGTGCTGCGCGGCGAGGGGCAGGGCTTCTACGTGGCCATGGAGACCCTGGATACCTCGCGCCCCGGGGTGGGGGCCATCGGGGTGGGGCTGGCGCGGGCGGCCTTCGAGGAGGCCCTCGCCTATTCCAAGCAGCGGGTGCAGTTCGGGCGCCCCATCTGCCGCCAGCAGGCCATAGCCTTCATGCTCGCGGACATGGCCACCAAGGTGGACTACGCGCGCCTGCTCTGCTACCGCGCCGCCTGGATGCTGGACCAGGGCATGAACGCCATCAAGGAATCATCCATGGCCAAGTACGTGGGCACGGACGTGGCCATGGAGGTATGCACCGACGCGGTGCAGATCCACGGCGGCTACGGGTACATGAAGGACTACCTGGTGGAGAAGCTGTTCCGCGACGCCAAGATCCTGCAGATCGTGGAGGGGACCAACCAGATCCAGCGCCTGGTGCTCTCAGCCCAGCTCATCGGCTGACGGCCCATGGGCGGCGGGCACCGCGGCGGCGCCGTTGGCGCTTCCCTCCTTCCTCAAGGAGGCGGCCACCGGGTGAAGTTACGGCCTTCGAGGCCACGCTGAAACGGTGCCGCAGGGTTGGGTGCGACACGCCCCCTCCAGGCTCTTCGCCCCTCAGAAGGGTACGCGACCGGCGCGCAGGAGAAGGGTGAAGAAGAAGGTCGAACCCTTTCCCACCTCGCTTTCCGCCCACATGCGCCCCCCGTGGGCCTCCACGATACGGCGGGCGATGGCCAGGCCCAGGCCGCAGCTTTTCTCTCCCGCCGTTCCCCTCACGCTGGTGGTCGCAAAGGGCTTGAAGAGGTCTTTCAGCTCCTCCTCCGGTATGCCCTGTCCCTGGTCGCGCACGGCGACGGTGGCGGTGTCGGCGCCCGCCGAGACCTCGACCGTCACCACGGTCCCGGGATGAGAGAACTTCACCGCGTTGCTGAGCAGGTTGTTGAGCACCTGCTCCAGCTTCACCGCGTCCGCCTCCACCGCTATCTCGCTTTCCTCGCCCGAGGCACGCAACTCGATGCCCTTCTGCCCGGAGAGGAAGCGGTTGAAGCCCACCACCTTATCGACCAGGGAGACAAGGTCCAGGGTCTCCCGCCTCAGCTCCATCTTCCCCGCCTCGATAACCGAGAGGTCGACGAGGTCGTCGATGAGGCTGACCATGAACTCCCCGTAACCGACCACCCCATCGAGCAGCCTAGCCTCCGTGGGCCGCAGGCGCCCCTCGAGCAGCGAGCTCAGCGTCCTTCCCGCCATGATGACGATGGAGGCGGGGCTGCGCAGGTCATGGGCCACGGAGCCCATGAGCCTGTTCTTCTCCTCGTTCATCCTCTCCAGGACCATGTTCTTCTTGGCCAGCTCCCGCTGCATGTTCGCCATCTCGTTGTTCATGCGCGTGAGCTGTTCGTAGAGGTCGCTGTCGCGGTCGCCGTCCTCCCGCGCCCGCTCCAGCTGTGTTGCCATGCAGGCGATGGCGGCGTTGAGCGTATCCCCCTGGTCGCGGAACACCGCTTCGTAGAGGGCGAGCACCTGGCGGTGGGAATCCGCCCCCACCACCAGGTAGGAATCGGCCACCGCGCCCGCGTAGAAATGGAAGGTGCGTATCTCGTCCCCCGAGGAGAGGCTGAACTCCCAGTCCAGGGCCAGGCCGTTTTTGCGCATTTCAAGGAAGAAATTTACAGTCTTGCTCCTCTCCTCCCCCACCACCATGGCCGAAAACGGTCGCGGCAGGGGCAGTGGCGCGACGATGTCGAGGTCGTCACGAAGTACGCGGGTTATCCAGCCGCGCCGGTCGCAGAAAACGATGATGAAGGGCGCCCCGTCGCTCATGCCCTCGACCGTTTCTCGCCTCGGGGGTCTTGACGCCGGAGGAGCTTTCCCGCCACCTCCAGGCGCCCCCCGACGCGCGGGTGGAGGAGGGTTCCCGTATCCCGCCACGCGCCCCGCACGGCGGCCCTGCCGCGGCTTGCGTCCCAGGCGTTTCGGGGATCGGTGTGATTCATGTCCCGCACAGCTCGCCCGCCAGGCGCACCGCGGACTCGGCGTCCGGCGCCCACCCGTCGGACCCCACCTTGCGCCAGAGCTCCCCGTCTATATTGAAAGGGTATCCCCCCACGATC
>JACVJD010000143.1 GCA_015711825.1 Candidatus Solincola daggyaiensis | reverse complement strand
ACATGAGCGAGACCGCCGCCAAGACCTTCGGGACCATCTCCGAGGAGGCCTACCGCGACCTCGAGGAGGCGGTGGGGCCCGAGAACGCCTCCCGCGAGCCGGGGGTGCTGGACGGCTACGCCTGGCAGCCCACCATCAACGACGACCCCGCCAAGTGGGTGAAGCGCCCCGTGGCGGTGGTGCTGCCGGGATCCACCGCGGAGGTGCAGGCGGTGGTGCGCGCCTGCAACCGCCACGGCCTGCGCTTCAAGGCCTTCTCCACCGGCTGGGGAGTTTATTCCGGCCCCACCTACGACAACGTGGTGCAGGTGGACCTGCGCCGCATGAACCGCATCCTGGAGATCGACGAGAAGAACATGTACGCCGTGGTGGAGCCCTATGTATGCGGCGCCCAGTTGCAGGCGGAGGCCATGAAATCGGGGCTCAACGCCCATATTATCGGGGCGGGTCCCGCCTGCTCCCCCCTAGCCAGCGCCACCTCGGGCTGGGGCGTGGGATGGGACGGCGTGTACATGAGCTACGGGCACCGCAATCTCCTCGGCGCGGAGTGGGTGCTGCCCGACGGCGAGGTGCTGCGGGTGGGCGCCCTGGACTCCGGCCTGGGATGGTTCAACCCCGACGGCCCCGGCCCCTCCCTGCGCGGCGTCATGCGCGGATCCGCGGGGGCCCTCTCCGGGCTGGGTATCTTTACCAAGTGCGCCCTCAAGCTCTACAACTGGCCGGGACCGGCGGACATGCAGGTGGAGGGGCTGCTCCTGGACGCCAAGTCCGCCGTCCCCGAGTGCCTGCGCTTCCACCTCTGCTTCTTCCCCGACCGCCCCAGCCTCGCGGAGGCCGTTTACAAGATGGGCGAGGCGGAGTTGCCTTACCTCTTCACCCGCACCGCCGTGGCGGCCTACATCTTCACCTTCGCCCCGCACCTCCTGAGGCGGATCGCGGGCACGGGGGCGCTGCGGGAGATGCTGAGCAGATCCATGAAATGGGGCTGCACGGTCATCCTGGCGGGGAATTCTGAAGAAGAGACAGCTTACTTGGACGCGGCGCTCAGAAGAATCGTTGACGCATACGGGGGCATCACCATGGAGGCCACTTCCGCTAAAGCCATCGGCTCCATGGTGCTCATGAACTTCCTGCGCGTCACCGCCATCCCCATGGTCTTCCGCGCCGGGGGGCTGTTCAGCACCGCCCTGGCGCGCAACGAGACCTGGGACACCCAGCTCGACTGGGCGGAGGTGGGCGAGGAGATCAAGCGCAAGTGGATCGCGCGCGGCGGCATACTCGACGACCTCGCCGACAACCCCTTCATGGCCCTCTACGAGAACAACTGCTGGGGCCACTGCGAGGAGATCTTCCAGTACAACGCCCGCGACCCCAAACACCTGGAGTCGCTGGAGCCCATGTTCGTGGAGTTCTCCGTCGCCGCCATGGAGATGTTCATGGAGCCCCTCTCCGTCACCGACGCCCGACTGCGCGAGGTCATCAGCCCCATGATGGGACACTACAACGCCTGGCAGAGGAAGATATCCCACGCGCTGGACGCCAACCGCGCGGCGGACACGGGGATGTATTGCGACGAGGTGGACTTCGACCTGGGTAAGGTGGATCCGGACATCCGTGAGAGGCTGCAACGCCTGGTTAGGGAGCTGACCTGGACGGAGGACGGCCCTCCCGGCGAGGCCGCGGCGGGTGCCGCCGGCGCGTGAGCAAGGGGCAAAACCTCACTCCGGAGGCGGGGAGCAGAAGCAGAGGCACACGCGCTTTGCGTTAGGATGCCGCCGACCGCCCGGCATGCTCGCATGAGCACGAAGGCGTTCAAAGGCGATGACACCGGATGCATTTGTCGCGAAACGGGCGAAGCGGCACGGAAGTTGCGGCCGGGCATGAAAGGATGAGGGAAATCGCGGAGGAACGGCGCGGCGAAATCAGGCCAAGCGATATGGGGGTACGCCGGATACGAAAGGGGTGGATGGAAGATGGAGAAATGGGACGTGGTGGTGGTAGGCGGAGGCCCGGGGGGATCCTACGCCGCCAAGACGGCCGCCGAAGCGGGCCTGAAAACGGTATTCTTCGAGCGGGGGAGAAAGCCGGGAGACAAGAACTCCTCGGGATGCGGGCTGGGCCAACGCTGGTGGCGTGATTACCCCGATCTCATGGAGGAGCTGCAGAAGCTGCCCTCGGTGCGCAAGGTGGAGATGGTGGTGATCAACCTCATCGACGAGCACGACCGCCTGCGCTACCGCTGCGGCACCACCGGCTCGGACCTCTGCGCCAACCGCTGGCCCCATGGCATGGACGGTATAAGCATCTACCGCAGTGACCTCGACCCCTTCCTCGCCGACCTGGCGGTGAAGGCGGGAGCGGAGCTGCGCGCCTCCACCCTCGTCTCCGACGTGATCATGGAAAACGGCCAGGTGCGGGGGGTGAAGACGGAGAAGGGGGAACCCATACTCGCGGAGGTGGTCATAGCCGCCGACGGGGCCATGTCCACCATGGCCAAGAAGGCGGGCATGCGCGAGCGCTGGGGGGGCGGATGCACCCTGGTGCCGCAACTGGATTTCGGGTGCAACGAAGATAAGATGGAAGACATCATCGGCAACGCCGAATGGTGCTGGTTCGGACCCCTCTACGGCACCTACCAGGTCAATTTCCGGGACGGCTTCCACATCGGGGCGGGGCAGTGGTTGCGCGACGACTGGGACGAGAAGCCCCTGGAGATGATGAAGAAAGTAGTGAAGATACCGGGTTTCCAGGCCATGTGCCGTGCCATCGAAGCCAAGCCCCGGGAGTACCAGGCGCACATGCTGCCCTGGCTGAAGAAGCCCCCCAAGACCTACACCGGAGGCATGATGCTGGTGGGGGACGCCGCCGGCTTCCCCTGCCCCTTAGAGGCGGAGGGCATCTGGCACGCCGTCACCTCGGGCAAGATCGCGGCGGAGACCGCCGCCTGGGCCATCTCCAGGGGGGACGCGTCGGAGAAGGCCCTGGCCGAGTACGAGCGCCGCTGGAAGGCCTCCGACCTGGGAAAGGAGCATGAGTTCGGACCGGAGTTCGTGGATCTGTGGAACTCCTCCATTTTCGATCCCAAGCTCATGGCCAGGCAGATACAACTGCTACTGGAGTTCTCCATGCTGCACCCCTTCTCCATCGTATTCGACTGGGGCGACGCCCACATGGACTGCTTCAACCAGCACCTTGAGCACATCCTCGACCTCGCGCCCGAGTTCAGCGAGTTCGGCAAGACCTATATAGCGCCCCTCGCCCGGGGTATATGGCCCAAGAACGTGAAGCGTTTGCTGCTGAAGGTCAAGCCCAGGATACCGGCCCTGCGCCGCCTCTCGGACGACAACTTCTTCAAGGTGGTGGCCAAACTCTCCAAGGGGTTGGCGCCCTACCTGGACCCCGACATCCGGCAGGACGCCCCGGTGCCGAGGGAGGTCTTCGAGAAGGGGGTGAGGAGATGAGCCTCGAGAACATCGACTTCTTCGAGCTGGTCAAGAGGGTCGATACCGACAAGATGGGCGACTTCATCAAGTACGACCGCGAGAAATGCAACGGCTGCGGGCTCTGCGCCATGGTGTGCTCCTTCGGGCTTTGGGCGGTGAAGCAGAACAAGGCAAAGCTGGCCGCGAGATATCAGGAGCTGTGCCTGGAATGCGGCGCCTGCGCCGAGATCTGCGAGCCGGGGGCCATAGATTTCTCCTATCCCGCGGGCGGAACCGGAGTGGTCATCGAATACGGCTAAACGGCCCTGCCAAGGGGCTTATCCCCCGGCTTGACGAGGCCGTCGCAGCGATCGATCGGGCCCGCGCCGGCGGGTCCGATTCCGTCTCCACTCCCATATCCGCCGGTACCTTTGTCTCTATCCTTCGCGGTTGGTTCCGGAGTATACTCCATGATCAAGAAACTAAGAGCGTAAAGCCTGGGAAGACGTTGAGCAACCAGGTTTTTTTTGCGGCTTATCATGCAAGAGGGCGCAAAATGCTTCCTAGAACGGTTTTTCGCAGAACCGTTGTCCTTTCGCGACCATCGCCGGCCAAGATCCTCGCCTCATCCGCGTTCTGCCTGGCCCTGTCGTTGATGACGGCTCAAGCCCCGGTTCTCGCCGAGGAGGGAGGAGGACTGTCCCCGGCGTCGCCTTCCCGCGCGCTGATCCCGCTGCCGGCGGAAACTTCCTAAGGTGGGGCCCAGACCCGGTACCTGGCAGAGGGGTACACGGGGGGCAGTTCGACACCTGGGTGTTGGTGCAGAACCCGGGGACCGCCGACGCCTATGTCACCCTGGAGTTCCAACTCCCGCCGGGCAAGGCCGCCGACCCCTTTTCCTTCGACCTCCCCGCGGGCACCCGCAGGTCCATCCACCTCGACGACCTGCCGGGGCTCTCCGACACCGACGTCTCCACCAAGGTCACCAGCACCGTGCCGGTGATGGTGGAGCAAGCCATGTATTTCAACTACCAGGGCAGGGACGGAGGCCATTGCTCCGCCGGGGCGCTGTACGAGCCCCCCATCATCCCCGATACCACCAAGGTCCTGCAGGCAACGGAGCTGGACAACCTGGTCGGCGCGGCCAAATCAGGCGACGGCAAACAGCTGGTGCTCACCTTCGGCGCCGACGTGGGCGCGCTGCGGGACATCGAGGTGGGCGACGTCATCGTGGGCGGCATCACCGCCAACACCCCCTACGGCATCCTGCAGAAGGTGGCGGGGGTAAAGCGCGAAAGCGGGCAGGTGATCCTGAACACCGTGTCCGCCTCCCTGGAGGAGGCGGTGTGGAGGGGACACCTCTACGAGCCGCTCGACCTGAGCGCGGCCAAGCTCGTGTCCACCCGGATCCTCGCGGAAGGGGTGGAGTTCGCGCCGGGCGGCGGGATTGGCGGGGAAGGTGGGAGCGGCTTCCAGGACGCCGCCCACATGGAGCTCCCCTTCAACTACACTTTCAACAACGTGAAGTTGGGCACCGACCCCGACTACCTCCTCCTCAACGGCAGGGTGGGCCTTACCTTCAAGGCCGACTTCAACGTGGACATCGACGTGGACTGGACCTCCCTGGACGACCTCCTCGATGACGTCGACGTCCTGCCCGA
>JACVJD010000142.1 GCA_015711825.1 Candidatus Solincola daggyaiensis | reverse complement strand
AGAAGCCTAACCAGGCGAGAAGGGCGCAACGCCTCCGCCATGCGTTCTCGCAACTCGGGGAGCCCCTCTCCTGTCAGCGTGGAGGTGAAAACCCCGTTGGGCACGGCGCGGGCCATCTCCGCCCTCTCTTCCTCGTCCAGCAGATCCGCTTTGTTGAGCACCTTTATGGCCGGGATCTCGCCTGCCCCTATTTCCTCCAGGACCGATTCCACCGCTCGTATCCTCTCCTCCAGGATGCGTGAGGAGGCGTCCATGACGTGGACGAGCACGTCCGCTTCCGCGACCTCCTCCAGGGTGGATTTGAAAGACTCCACCAGTTGGTGGGGAAGGCGGTTGATGAAACCGACGGTGTCCGTGAGCACCGCCCGCCGCTTGCCTGGCAACTCAAGGCGGCGCGTCACCGGATCCAGGGTGGAAAACAACTGGTCCTCCACCTTCACCTCGGAACCGGTGAGGGCGTTGAGCAACGACGACTTGCCCGCATTGGTGTATCCCACCAGGGCGAAGGTCGGCGTGGAGCTCCTCTCCCGGCGCTTCCTCTTCAGCTTCCTCACCCGGGAGAGATTGCTCAGCTCCCTGTCCAGGGTTTTGATGCGCGCGTTTATGCGCCGCCTGTCCACCTCCAGCTGCGTCTCGCCCGGTCCCCTGGTGCCTATACCGCCTCCCAACCGGCTCAACTCGACCCCTTTTCCGGCCAGCCGGGTGAGGGAATAGCGCAGCTGGGCCATCTCCACCTGCGCCTTGCCCTCCTTGGAATGAGCGTGGATGGCGAAAATATCCAGGATGAGCGCGGTGCGGTCCAGGACCTTGATCCCGAGGGCGTTCTCCAGATTGCGTTGCTGGGATGGCGACAGTTCCTGGTCGAAAACCACCATGTCCGCCCCCACGGCCTCGACCGCTTGCTCGAGCTCACGGAGCTTCCCGCTTCCCAGAAGGGTAGAGGAATCCGGCCTGTTCCTGGACTGGCGAAGCGTCAACGCCACCTCGGCCCCCGCGGTAGAGGCTAGGGAGCGCAGCTCATCCAGGCTCTCCTCCGCTTCCTCCTCCGAGGTCCCGCCCCAGCGCACCCCGACCAGGACGGCTTTCTCGGGCACCACCCCGCGGTTTTCAGTCTCCAGGGCCTTATCTCCCTTCACGGTATCCTAAAGCTTATGGCCAAAAGGTTGTGACGGAATCAAAGAATCCAGGGCTTTATCCCCCTTCACGCTATCCGTAAACCGCCAAGCCGACGCGATCCGTTCCACCGCGCTACACCGTAAAGGATTATCGAGACTTCGGGGCGTTCGGAGCGTATCCGGTGCCGAATCATGGGGAGATCCCCAAGGGCTGCGAGTTGCGAAATCCATGTGTCAGTTGCTGCTTCATCTCTTAACGCAAGACCCACCGCTTCACCTCGGACTTGCCCTGCGCCTATGCGATGCATCCGTCACGCCTTTTTGCCTCCGCGGCCGCTTCCGGCATCACCGACCCCTTGCGCTCCGGCCGCGTTTCCCGCCGCGTGCAGATGCGGGAAACGGGAAAGATGCCCGACGCTCATCGCGGCGCCGCTCGTTTTCAGGAAAAGGCCCGCCGCATACGTTCGATCCCCTCCTTGATGCGTTCGTCCGGAAGGGTAAGGGAGAAGCGCACATAACCCTCCCCACGGCTGCCGTATGCGGCCCCGGGAGCCACCACCACCTCGGCTTTTTCCAGCAGTTCCGCCGTGAAACCGCCGGAATCGAATCCCTCCGGCACCCTCATCCATACATAGAGGGTGGCCTTGGGCGGGTCCACCTCCCACCCCAGGGAGCGCAGGCCATCCACCAGCATGTCTCTGCGGCGGCGATAGACCTCACGGTTGGCCTCAACGCAGTCTTGGGGACCCTCCAGCGCCGCCACCGCCGCGAGCTGCACGGCGTTGAAGACGCCGGAGTCGATGTTCTCCTTCACCGCCGCGAAAGCGGAAATGAGCTCCCCGCCCCCCACCGCAAATCCCACCCGCCAACCGGTCATGTTGTAGGTCTTGGAGAGGGAGTGGAACTCCACCGCCGTCTCCTTGGCGCCCGGTATCTCCAGCACCGAAGGAGCCGTGTAACCGTCGTAGGTTATCTCGGAATAGGCGAGGTCATGGGCGATGACCACCTGGTGTTTGCGGGCGAGAAAAACGAGTTCCTCCAAAAACTCGTGTCCGGCCACGGCGGTGGTGGGGTTGTTGGGGTAGTTGAGGAAGATGAGCTCCGCTTCCCGCCAGATATCCTCAGGTATATCGCGCAGGCGAGGGAGGAAGCCGTCTTCCTCCTCCAGCGGCAGATGCAGCGGGGTCCCGCCCGAGAATGCGACGGAGGTGCGGTAAACGGGATATGCGGGGTCGGGAACCAAGGCCAGGTCGCCAGGGTCCAGCAAGGCCATGGGAAGATGGGCGATGCCTTCCTTGGATCCGATCAAGGCGAGTATCTCCCTATCGGGATCCAGGGCCACCCCGAAACGGCGCTGGAACCATCCCGCCACCGCTTCGCGGTAGCGCGTCATGCCGCGATAGGAAGGATAGCGGTGGTTTTGCGGGCGCGACGCCTCCTCGCAAAGCCTCTCCACCACGTGGGCAGGGGTGGGAAGATCCGGGTCTCCCACTCCGAAGTTTATGACCTCGACGCCCCGGGAGCGCATCTCCTCTATGCGGCGGTCTATCTCCGCGAACAGGTAGGGCGGGAGCTCCTCGATCCTCTTTGCTACCTTCAAGCGTCCTCCTCTTCTTCGTGCCATAAATCAACCGCAATCCTTATTCTTCCATGCGGGAAGATGATGAAAGCTGGCCGTGGAATACCTCCACCGCCGGCCCCCTCATGAGCAAGTGCCCGTTTTCGTCGGCGGAGACGACCAGGGCGCCGCCGGGCAGGGCTACGCGCAGGGGAAGACCGCGCTTCCCGATACACACCGCCGCCACCGCCGCCGCGCAGGCCCCGGTTCCGCACGCCTGGGTCTCCCCTACCCCGCGCTCCCATACCCTGACCGCGATTTCGTCGCCGTCGCGCGTTTCCATGAACTCCACGTTGGTGCGCCGCGGGAAAAGAGGGTGCATCTCGATCTCGGGTCCCAGGGTTGCGACGGGAGCTGCCGATGCGTTTTTCACCTCTATCACGCAGTGCGGGTTTCCCATGGAAACGCAGAAAGCCCGCACCCTGCCGCTTTCACGGGTATCGATGCTCACCACCCCCGGACTTGAAGGGTGGTCGGGCGCGGGGAGGTCGGGTGAGGCCAGCTCCGGCAGGCCCATGTCCACCTCCACTTCGAGCACTTCGCCGCCCACCACCGACAAGCGCAAGACCTTGAAGCCGGCGGCGGTCTCGATGATCATCTCGCTTTTCGCCAAGCCCACCCTTTCATAGAGGAACTTGGCCAAACAGCGTATGCCGTTACCGCACATCTCCGCCTCGGAGCCGTCGGCATTGAAGATGCGCATGCGGGCGTCGCCGCCGGCGGCAGGAGGGCAGGCGTATATCACTCCGTCGGCGCCGATGCCCGTATGCCTCCTGCACCATGCCCTTACCTGCTCGGGGGTGGGACTCGGGGTTCCAGAGAAGCCGTCCAAGACCACGAAATCGTTCCCGGTGCCGTGATACTTGTAAAATCTCATCTTCTCTCCGTGCCGCTCCGGAAATCCGGCTTGTCGCAGTCAAGCGTTCCGCCATGCAAGAAAAGGCTCGCGAGCTCCGCGCGGCCGAGCAAGAGGGCCACCGCAGGACCTGGGGTTTGCGTGATCCGCGCGGGAGGCAGACGCGCGCCCCTCGTCACAGGCCCAGTTCCCTTGCGAGATGATCGCGGATCCTGAGCGCCGTAGCTTCGTACTCACCCAGGCCATGGCCTGCCTCCATCTCTATCCACAAGAGCCCCGGGACACGCCTGAACCAGGTGAGCTGGCGCTTGGCATAATTGCGGGATCTCCGCTTGACTATATCCATAGTTTCCTCGAGGGATATTCCCCTGTCAAGGTGATCGATTACCTCCCGGTACCCCAGCGCTTGCGCGGCGGTGCGCGAGAGCCCGCCCGCGGAAAGAAGCCCGCGTACCTCCTCCACCAGCCCGGTGGAGAACATCTCCTCCACGCGACGGTCAATACGGCGATAGAGCTCCTGGCGCGGCAGGGTCAGAACGACACCCGCATAGCGGTATATGGCGCGCTGCTCTCCCCTCCTGGCCTGGAAAGAGGAAAAAGGCCTCCCGGTGCGTCGATAGACCTCCATAGCCCTGATGACCCGCCGCATGTTCTGCAACCCGTCACCCTGCGCGAAAACGGGGTCCGCCTCGGCAAGGCTGCGCTTCAGCCCTTGCGGATCATGTGCCGCCCATTCCTCGATGTCGCGCCGCAGACCGTCGTCAGAGCTTCCGGGAGGAATGCGCAGGTCGAAAACCACCGCCTCAAAATAAAGCCCCGTCCCCCCCACCAGCAGGGGGAGTCTGCCCCGCATCGCGGTTTCCTCCACCACCCTCCTCGCCTGCTCCTGGAAGAGAGCGACGGAGTAATCGCTTGCGGGATCGACGACGTCGATCATGTGGTGAGGGGCGCGAAGGAGCATGGAGCCGGATGGCTTGGCGGTCCCGATATCCATGCCCCGATAAACCTGCATGGAGTCCACGGAGATGATCTCGACCTCAAGCAAGGACGCCAGCTCAACCGCGATGCGGCTCTTGCCCACCGCCGTCGGCCCTAGGATCGCCGCCACCCGCACCTGGTCTCCAGCGCTTGCGTCCATCTGGCCCCGTCAATGATGCCTGTTCACGGTGAAGCGGAAGAGCTGAATGGGTTCGTGTGCTCCTATACCGGCCTTGGCGCGGGCGATCTCCAGCTGTTGCTCGACGCTGTCCACTCCCTCCAGGTCGGGGAGCAGCAGCCCGACCCTACCGCCTCTTTTTACGATCACTCCGTATCGTTTAGGATCGAGAAAAGAGGCATCGGGTACCGGCTCGGGCTCGCTGAGCACGTCCACGCTTATATCCAGCTCCGGTATCTCCTCGGGAGACACGGGAGGAAAACGCGGGTCGCGGGTCGCGGCGCTGATGGCGTTGCTGATGATCTCCTCCGCCAGGTTCTCGTAACAGGGCTGAAAGGTACCGATA
>JACVJD010000141.1 GCA_015711825.1 Candidatus Solincola daggyaiensis | reverse complement strand
ATCTTCGGCCTCCCGGTGGAGAAGAAGAACCTGCGCGAGATCAGGCGCAGGGTGGGGCTGGTCTTCCAGGACCCCGACGACCAGCTCTTCTCACCCACCGTCTTCGACGACGTGGCCTTCGGCCCCATCAACATGGGGCTATCGAAGGAGGAGGTCGCGGCGGCGGTATCCCGAGCTCTGGAGGAGGTGGGAATCGCGGGGATGGAGAAGCGCTCGGCTTACCATCTCAGCTACGGTCAGAAGAAGCGCGCCGCCATCGCCACCGTGCTCTCCATGAACCCCGACCTCCTGGTGCTGGACGAGCCCTCCAGCAACCTCGATCCCCGGGCGCGCAACGAGTTCTCGGAGCTGCTGCAGTCCATGCGCATCACCAAGATACTGGTGACCCACGACCTTCCCTTCGTCTTCGAGAACTGCGACCGCGTGGTGGTGATGAGCGGCGGCAGGATCGCGGCGGACGGCGACGCCTTCTCGGTGCTCTCAAACGAAACGCTGCTCTCCTTGCACGGCCTGGAGCTGCCCTACGGTTTCTACCCCACGCCGCGCGGAAAAACCCGAGAAAGCGGTGAACGCAGCAAGGAGGGGTGAGGAAAAAGGGGCGTTTCGCCTGCAGATTTCCGGCGGCATTCCCGCGTGATGGCGGGGCCAATGTTCCGGGATACCAAGTCCGGCGGCAACCATCGACCGCAGACTTCCGGCGGCATTCCCGCGTGATGGCGGGGCCGGCATGTCTTTATTGTACCCTCGAGAGATCGGCGCGCTCGCCGCATGTTTCAGGTTCGCTTACCCGGCGGCCAACGCCGGGGCTCCGGCGGTTCCGCGCTATTTCTTCTCGTATTCCGCCAGCTTTTCCAGCAACCTCTTGATCTCCGCCTTGCAGCGCTTGACCTCCTCGACCTTTTCCTCCACGTCGTCGCTGTTGGGGTTGAACCTGCAAAAACCGAACTCGAAATCCGCCCCCGTGAGGTCCTTGAGCCTGGCCGCAAGGTCTGCGAGCTTCTCCTCGTAGTAGAGCATCTCCTCGTTGAGGACTTCCAGCATAGGGTCTTCCACCGCCGCCTCCTTCTACGACAACCGCGCACGACGCTTCAACCGTCCCTGGCGGTCTGCGGCCACGCGCCCGCCCGTCATTCGCTGCCGTCACTACCACCATAAAACACCCCTGCAACGCCGTCAAAGCGCCTATACCGACGCCTTACAGCTTCACCGAAAGCCTTCACAAAGCGCCTGCCGGAACGTAAAAGCATCGCCCAAACGTTACGGCATCCGAGACGGTTCCTCCCGTGCCTTTTCAGGCACCAAGGAACGCGCGAAAACGCGCCACGCGGGCCGGAACCCTCAGCCGACAAAGGCCCCTTTTCCCGATCCTTATGCCGGAGGCGAACTCGAAGGCGTATTCCTCGCTTGCTGCCGGCGGGGAAAACCGCGGCCGCCGCGGGCCTTGACGGTTTTGCGTAGCGATTCTCCGCCTAAACGACCCTAGGGGCGCTTTACTTGTCTATACTGGTCTGGAGGGAACGGCGCGTCTTCATCGATACGAGGTCTCGCGTATGCTAGGAAGAGGAGAGCGGTCCGGAAACGGGAAGCGGCACGAGATCGTTAAGACCCCTCGCGATATGGCCACGCGGGCCGGCAACGCCGTGAAATGGGCTTTCGTGATCGCCCTTGCCGCCGCGGCCGGCGTTATCGGGTTTATGCAGATCTTCCGCGTGCACCCGGCGCAGAGAACGCTGGGGGAGTTTTTCGAGCGCCTGCAGGAGGGCGACCTCCAGGGCTGCCTGGACCTCGTCGATCCCGAGGGGCAACTGGGTTCCGTGTGGGAGGGCGATGCCGCCGTCCGGGAAGCCGTCTCTTCCTTCCTCGAGCGCTACCGCCTGGAGTTCTCCGGCCTCTCCTTCGCCACGCGCTCCGAGAGAGACGCCGCGGAGGTCTCATTGAAAGCAGGCCGCGTCTCCCTTTACCTGCGCGGAGCGGAGGGACCACCGGCATTCGCCTTCGACCTGGGAGGCACGGACCTTGTCTTTTACCTGGAGAGGAAGGCGGGAAGGTGGATGGTCGAGGGGGTCAATTACGACCTGGAGGAGTTGGCAAAAGAGGGACGGGAGTTTCTTCCCCTCTAGGGGCGCCGGCGAAGCGGAAAATCCGCGGGGAAAAGGAAAAAGGCTTGTGGGGAAAGTGCTGGGGTGATGACGTCGCGGGACAAACGTGGTTATGGTCTGAATAGGTAGAGGATTGGGGCGAAAAGAACGGTGGGGACCTGCGCGCGACGCGGGAGCAAGGCTTGGGAGATGGAAAACCTTCCCGTTAAGTATTGAATAGCCGAGGGGAAGAGGTTCCCGATCGGGAGACAAGAACAAAGCGGCCCGCGCCAAGGCCCACGAGCAGGCAAAAGCGCCAGGGCGAGCGGGCACCCGATGAGGATACAATAACGGTAGCATAAAACGGGAACGGAGGACGCGAGAAGCGCTCGCCCTCGGGAAAGCGTGCCTAGAAGGTGGCGTGGGAAGACGTCCGTTTCCCATGACGCGCCTTGAGGGATAAGGTGCCGGGGAGCCAAAGGAGGTCTGGAGGGCATGCAAGAGACGTACAGTTTGCCGGGAGGGACGGCTAAACGCCCCTTCTCGAGGAACGCACGGCGGCCTGCCGCAACCCTATGCTTTTTCGCCCTCTCGGCGTTGCTGTTCTCGGCGTATATGTCGGGGTGTTCCGCCTCCACCCCCGAAAAGACGGTGCGCGAGTTCATCGGCGCCCGCGTGGCCGGAAACGACCGGCTTGCGGCGGAGCTGACCGTGGAGGGAGAACTGGGCGACTATCCCGGTGGCGAGCAGTACCTGGGCGAGTCGGATATCGCCTACCAGGTGGGCGAGGTGGAGGTGGACGGGGATCGTGCCCGCGTCACGGTGGCTTTCCGGTGGGACGGCCAGGAGGTGGAGGTGTCCTACGCGGCTCGCCGTGTGGGGTCGAAGTGGAAGTTGTCCCTGCGAGAGACGCTCGAGGAATGGCTTCCCGCCCCCGAGTCCGATGGGCAATAACCGCGGTCGCGTTTTCAGCCTTCCTTCCGCTCTCTGCGGATACGGAATAGAGCCGCGCCAACCTAAGAACGGTGAAGGCGCCGCCGATCCACAGCCGAAAAGGCTGCGAGGGGTTTTATCGGCGCGCGGACATCGGTCATGCCCGGCATGCGACCGGGCTCTTCCGTCGTCTCCTGAAGGGATTTCGCGGGAACCGTCTCAGGAAGACCTTCCCGCCCGGGGTTTGCTCGCCTTCTTGGCCGCGGGCTTGGTTGCTTTCTTCGCCGCCTTTACGGTCCCTTTCGCAGCCGCTTTCTTCAGCGCCGGCTTCGTCGTCTTCCTCGCGGCAGGCTTCACCGCCTTCTTCTCGGCCGGCCCGGCACCCCTTTTGACCACCGCCGTCGAACCGCGCGCCGCCGCCTTTCCGCCGTCGGGGTAAAGCGCGACCTTGAAGACCTCCTCGATATGGCTCACGGGGACGAATCTCAAGTCCTTGCGGATAAAGGAGGGTATCTCCTCCAGGTATTTCTCGTTTTCCTCCGGGATGACGATCTTCTTCACTCCGGCGCGGTGGGCCGCCAGCACCTTCTCCTTCAAGCCCCCGATGGGCAGGACCTTGCCCCGCAGGGTTATCTCCCCCGTCATGCCCACCTCCTTGCGCACCTTGCGTCCCGTCACCGAGGAGATGAGGGCGGTGGCCATGGTCACCCCGGCGCTGGGGCCGTCCTTGGGGATGGCGCCGGCCGGCACGTGCACGTGCAGGTCGTGCTTGCGGAAGAACTCGGGGTCCACGCCGTAACGATCCGCCACGCTGCGGCAGTAGGTGAGGGCCGCCCGGGCCGATTCCTGCATCACGTCCCCCAGCTTGCCGGTGAGGATGAGGTTGCCCTCCCCAGGCATGACCTGGCACTCCACAAAGAGCACGTCCCCGCCGGATTCCGTCCATGCCAGACCCGTGGCCACCCCGACCTCGTCCTCCTCCTCCAGCACCTCAAAACGGTATTTGGTGGGGCCCAGCAGCTCGTGCAGGTCCTTCTCCGTAACCTTTCTGCTTTTGCGCTTTCCCGCCGCGATGTCCTTGGCCACCTTGCGACAGATGGTCGCCAGCTCGCGCTCCAGGTTACGCACCCCCGCCTCGCGCGTGTAGTTGCGGATCACGGAGCGCAACGCCTCCTCCGTCACCGCGATCTGGCTCTTCTTCAGCCCGTGGGCCTCGAACTGCCGCGGCAGCAGGTGGTCCTTGGCGATGTGCAGCTTCTCCACCTCGGTGTATCCCGGCAGCTCCAGCACCTCCATGCGGTCGAGGAGGGCGGGGTGGATGGGGATGGCGGTGTTGGCGGTGGTGATGAACATCACCCTGGAGAGGTCGAAGTCCACGTCCAGATAGTGGTCGGAGAAGGAGTGGTTCTGCTCCGGATCCAGCACCTCCAGCAGGGCCGCGGCGGGATCGCCCCGGAAGTCCGCCCCGATCTTGTCCACCTCGTCGAGCATGAAGACGGGGTTGTTGGAACCCGCCCTCTGGATGCCCCGGATGATGCGGCCGGGCAGGGCGCCGATGTAGGTGCGCCGATGACCCCTGATCTCAGCCTCGTCGTGCATCCCCCCCAGAGAGATGCGCACGAACTTGCGACCCAGGGCGCGGGCGATGGACTGCCCGAGGGAGGTCTTGCCCACCCCGGGAGGGCCCACGAAGCAGAGGATGGGGCCCTTCATGTCCTCCTTGAGCTTGCGCACCGCCAGGTACTCTATGATGCGGTCCTTCACCTTGTCCAGGTCGTAGTGATCCTCGTCCAGCACCTTGCGCGCGCGCGCGATGTCCAGGTTGTCCTCGGTGCCGACGTTCCAGGGCA
Source organism: Candidatus Solincola daggyaiensis (assembly GCA_015711825.1). Taxonomy (GTDB): domain Bacteria; phylum Actinomycetota; class Geothermincolia; order Geothermincolales; family RBG-13-55-18; genus Solincola_B; species Solincola_B daggyaiensis. Next base: position 312 of record JACVJD010000141.1, on the reverse strand, counting down.
AGCTGGTAAGCCATTCCAGGTAAGTGCGCGCCACCGTGTACTCCGCGGCGGCCACGGGCATCTTGGAGAGGCGGTCCAGCTCGCGCTCCGCCTCCTTGCGCGCCGCCTCCGGCATCCCGCTCTGTTCGATTTTCTCCCGGAACTCGTTGATCTCCATGGTGCGCTCATCGACCTCGCCCAGCTCTTTTTGGATGGCTTTGAGCTGCTCGCGCAGGAAGTACTCGCGCTGGCTCTTGGACATCTCCGTCTGCACCTCGGACTGGATTTTGGACCCGATCTCCAGGATCTCGATCTCCTTGTTGAGGAACACGG
>JACVJD010000140.1 GCA_015711825.1 Candidatus Solincola daggyaiensis | reverse complement strand
CCTTGATCCGCTTCAAAAAATCCTCGCTTCCCAGTAGCGCCTGCGCCACGATCTTGTTCTCCGGGTAACAGGGCCCAGTGCCGATCGCTTCGCCTACGAACTGCCGGTACCTGGCTCGCGCCTCGACTAGGCCAGGCCCGAAGTACTCGATCAACCAGCTTTCGTTGAGCCAGCTCTCGTTTCCGCCGTTGACGGAGGAACCGTAATTGGACCAAGCGTATTCCTCAGGTTTCTCCACGATGCCAGCCTCGACGGGGTTTAAGTGGATGTACCTGTTGGCAACGAGGAAATACTCCTCCTCATCGATGCGGATTGATTTGAATCTTCCCTGGAATACATGGCCTTGCCACCCCTTTCTAACCATGAAATTCCCATAAGAGGATCCGATAAAATGCATGAACTCCGAGAGGTTCTCGGTGGATATCCGTAGCAAAATATGGTAGTGATTGTCCATGATGCAATAGGAGAAAACGTCAATGCGGTATTTCTCCGCGCCCCATTGGAGCAGTTTGAGGAAGTAGGCTTTTTCGGCTTCGTCCCGGAGGACGGGTTGCTTGAAGCTGCCGCGGTTGAAAACGTGGTAGGTAGCCCCCGGCTCCTGGATTCTCAGCGTTCTGCTCATGATGATTATTATATATAACATTGTTATTATGTCAAATTATATTGATCAAGGAAGTAAAGGTGTGTACAGGTGTGCAGGACAATGGAGTGCCGGACGCGAGACGAGGCCTAGCGTTGGTGTGCCGGACATGAAATGAGGCGTGACCCCAATGTCTGATGATGCCGGACATGAAATGAGGCGTGACCCCAATGTCTGATGACCTCCATGTCTGAGAGCCCCATTTTCGTGTGGTAAAATTGCGCTGGGTGTTAGGCGGCGAGGAGAGGGGGAGGCGTCATGAGGGGGAAAATCGCAGCCGGGACCGTGGCTGCGTTCGTGCTGTGCGCGGGGCTTCTTTTTTCCGGCTTGCCCGGCGCCGGGGCTCAGGCGGGGCAGCAGGGCAGCGAGGCGGCATCGTCCTGGACCAGGATCGCATCCAGGGGTATCGACGGCACCTACGACGTCTCGCCCACTTCCATCCTGTGCGAGCACGGCGGGCTGCTCTACGCGGGACTCACCTGGGGAAGGGTCATGTCCTACGACGGCGCTTCCTGGACGCAGGTGAACGAGGAGGGTTTCGGCGACCCAGATAATATAGACATATCCGCCTTGGCATCTTACGACGGCGCTCTCTACGCCGGCACCACCAACGTGGCCTCCGGCGCCGAGGTATGGCGCTACGACGGCGGCACCACCTGGACGCGGGTGGCGGAAGGCGGCTTCGGCAACCCCGAGAACGCCAACGTCAACTCCATGGCCTCCTACGGCGGGCATCTCTACGCCGGCACCTCCAACGTCCCCGAGGGCTGCGAGGTATGGCGCTATGACGGCGCCGCCTGGGAGAAACAGGTGGAGGGCGGGTTCACGGGCCCCGTCAACGACGTGGCCGCGAGCATGGCCGTCTTCGGCGGGGCGCTTTTCGTGGGGACCTGCGCCGAGAGCGGAAACGGCTGCGAGGCCTGGCGCTACGACGGGGCGAACTGGGCGCAGTCCGGCGAGGACGGCTTCGGCGACTGGCGCAACGTATCCCTGAACTCCCTGGCGGAATACGGCGGGTTCCTCTACGCGGGCATCGCGCGCGACAGCGGCGGCGCGGGGGGAGGCGGGGGTTTTTCGGTGTACCGCTTCGACGGCGCGGACTGGAGCGAGTTCCGCAAGGACGAATCCGCCGTAGGCGGAGCCAACTGCATGGCGGTACTCGGGGGTTACCTCTACGTTGACGTTTACAACAGCACCTCGGGCTGCGAGCTGCGGCGCAGCGACGGCGCGGACGAATGGTCCCTGGCGGCACCGTACGGCTACGGCTCCTTCACCAACATCGACGCGTCGTCCCTGCTGGCCTGGGGCGGTAAGCTCTACGCGGGGACGCAGCGGGCACCCGGTATGCCCGGGGGGTGCCAGATCTGGTCATACGACGGCGCTTCGTGGCGGCAGGAGATGGGCGACGGTTTCGGCGGCGACACCAACCGCGCGGTATCGGCCCTGGCCGGCACAGGACGCTTCCTCTACGCGGGGACGGAAAACGCCACGGACGGCTGCGAGATATGGAGGATGAAGGAAGCCGTGGATTATCCTTACCGGCGTTACTTCGCCGAGGGCTCCACCGGATCCGATGAGCGCGGCGGCTTCGAGACCTGGATCACCGTGGCCAACCCCGGTGACGCCTCCGCCTCCGTGTCCCTGACCTACCTCACCCCCGAGGGCGAGGTGGAAGGCCCTTCCATAGAGCTCGGCGCGGGCAGGCGCTGGACGGTGAACGTGGGAGACACCGTCCCCGACGAGTGGAGCGTGGCCGCGGTGGTGGAGAGCACCGCCCCGGTGGTGGCGGAGCGCTCCACCTACTGGAGCGCGGCCGGGGCCGATGAGGAAGATGAGCAGGCCTTATACTACCGCAGATCCGCCCACGCCTCCTTAGGCGCCCCCTGAACCGCGCCACAGACATAGGGGTCGAGCCTCGGTTTATGTCCGGCGCCAGCCAAGACATAGGGGTCGAGCCTCTAGCCAAGACATAGCAGACAGGATGCGGTGTGCTATGTCTTCGGGGACATTGGCAGCGGGAGTGGAAGCAGTTTTTTTCTTCTCTCTTTTCCCCTCCCGCTGTACGTGCCTCACATGACCAAGATGGGGTAGACTCCCGGCAGGCACGGCCAGTCGATACGCCCTTTTGTCACCGGCAACGGCGGAGCCAACCTGTCCTCCCATCCCGCACCCCTGGCGGTCGCGTACATATCTATGCCCACCGCCTGAACCGACGGACGGCAGTGGTAATACTGAACACAAGTGGAGAACTCACCCGTGATTAGGGTACATAGCGGCACATCCTTTTTTGCCTTCTTTGCCGCCACCCACTCCGGTGAGAACATCCCGCAGATCGTACACGGCCCCCCCGTGAAGCCCATCGAGTTGACGTAGCCCGTGTATTGGGCTTCGACCTCTGTCCGCCCGATGATCTCCTTCATGGTGTTCATGTGGCAATAGAAATCGGAGTAGGGAGCAGAGGGCTCCGGTGGAGGGATGTGCAGGAGCAGGGCCCATTCGAAGTCATCGATGATGGCTTGCATGTCGCTGGCCGAAATCGTACGGGGCGGGCAGAAGTAGCTCGAGTTGTACCCCCAACAGGTCGGAATCCTGCACTTCATGGGCATCAGGCTGTTGGTGACGATATCCCGCGCCTTGATCGCGACCCCTTCCGCAGCCCCCTTCTCCTTGGCGAAATCGATTATCGCCTTGAGGTCGGCCTCATCCACCGAGTCTTTGATCCTTACCGCCTGCCGGTCGATGCGCTCGGGCGCTGGTGACCTAAAGATGCGCTGGGGTTCGCCCAGTTCCCTTTGCTCTTCACTCATTTACAATCCCTCCAAATCGTTCTTATCGCGCGGCATGTTCAGCCGCGCTTAACCGACTAGAACCAGCCCATAGTACGGGCACTCAGGAACGCAATCCGGTGCGATCTCGGGCATTATCAGGAGGTCCGAGGCAAGTCCCGCTTTGCGGATGAATTCGATGATGTCTATGCCGCAAGGCTCGGCAGATGGCCGCGCTCGCCGGTGCATGGTGCACATGCCGCCTCGCATGGGTCCGCAGCTGATCTGCTCGCCCTCGAAGGTGCCTGAAAACACGCGCGCCAGCTCGTCCGTTATCCACTTGCCGGTCCACATGCCGCACAGCGTACACGGGCCGCAGGTAAACCCCATAGCCTTGTAGTAACCAAGCTCCAAGGCCCTGGACTCTATCTTGCCCACCAGGTTGTTTATCCTGGCCGACCAGCGCGATTCTCTGTCGTAAGCCCTGACCATATCTCCGTCGGACTGCATGCCCACCTCCTCGGGTGAGCTGTAGATCACGGCAAGGATCCCCCATTCATAAGAAGGCGCAACGGCCGCCTCCGTCTCCTCCTTCCGCGGGGTGGTCGGCGGGCATTGGAAGCACACCGCATATGCCCCGCAGTTGGGGAACCCGCATTTGTGGCGTACCCACTCCCGGTAGAAGATGTCCTTCTTGTTGATGGGGATGGCCTCTCTCGCGCCCAGTTCTTTGCTGTAGTCGAGCAGGGCGTCCAAGTCTTCTTGCAGGACTTCGAACTTGACCCCCGCTCCTTTCCTCTCGTCATCCATAGCATTCACCCCTTTCGTCCATACCACCATCCGATAATCCGATCAACGCTTCCGATCCCCCTGCTTTCGAAGCCGTTCGGACGAGATCGAAGTCGATCGTTCTAGTCAGTGTCCGGAGCCTGCTTAATCAAGCTCCAGACGTATTCCTTGAGTTGTTCGCTTATCTCCTCGAATCGGCGCTCATTGCCGAATATGTTCTTGTAATAGTTGAAGCCGGCGAGCTGAATAATGGCGAGGTCGGCGGCCCTGCCCGGTTCCATGGCCACAGCGTTGCCGCTCTCAGCGTAGGCGGTGATCTCCCCTACAAGGACATCTCGAAGTGTCTGATACATGCGTTGGAAGTGCTCTCGCACACGCGCGTTTCTGAAACTCAGGGCGTAGCAGGCATAAAAGGCTCCGTTGTCGATGAGTCTTAACCAGTCCAATCCAAAGACGGAATCGATGATCCCGGCGAGCCGTTGTTTGGGATCTTCAATCTCTTCGAGCTGGGAGAGGAAGACTTCTTCATATCTACGGGTGATAAAGTCCACCAGTTCGACGACCATCTCTTCTTTGGTGGAGAAATGATGGATAAGCAGGCTGGGGTACACCCCCATACGATGCGCGATTTTGGCTATGGATGCGCCTTCCAGTCCCTCCTCCGTGAGCACTTCATAGAAGTTCTCGATGATCTCGCGTTTACGGATTTCGGCCTTTTCCCTCGCTCTGGCCACAGCGTATCCCCTGCTCCCCGATGCCGACTGGAATACTTATTGAATGTATGTTCAGTCAATAGTATAAGAATCGTAGCTGCTTTTTGTCAAGGGCGCGATGCTCTTTGTTATCCAAAACCCAAAACTAGACAGTTTAAGCTTGAAAACTGGACACCAACCCAGACATAGGGGTCACCTTTAATGACCCAAGTCAAGGGTATAGCCTCCCTGTCCCCTCCGGAGAGGGGTTGCTCGCCTTGCTATTGACTTGGGAGGACGCC
>JACVJD010000139.1 GCA_015711825.1 Candidatus Solincola daggyaiensis | reverse complement strand
GACTACGTGGCGGAGGCTGTCGCGAAGGCGCACGAGAAGGCGGAGGAGATAGGGGCGCTTTTCCGCAAGGAAGCATCTGGTTGATAGCGGCGCGCTTTGTTGAGTCGCCTTTCAGACATCATGCGAGGTATGCGCGAGGGCCCCGCGGGACAAGACATTTTGTAAACACCCCCCGGCCGTTGTAATATAGTGGAAGTCAAGGGTAGGGCGTCCGTGACCGAGGTATTCTTTGTGGTGCCCGGAAAGCGTCGCATGGAAGCGTCCGGGGTCACGAAGGGGCAGTCAGGCAGCAGGGCGGACTAGCGGAAAGCGGAAGGAAGCGGTGTAGATGACCAGGGCCAGGCGCGTGCTTGCGTCCACCACCTGGATGAAGGTGGTGATCGACCTGGTGGCCGTCTTCTTAGGCTTCATCGTCTCTTTGGCGGTGCGCTTCGAGTTCGCCATCCCCGAGGGGAACCTGCGCAACTTCTGGGTGGCCGTACCCGGGGTGATGGCCCTCTTCCTCCTGACCAACGCCGCCTTCAAGCTCTACGCCGGGCGCTGGAAGTACGCCTCCTTCGACGAGCTCCTGAACCTCTCCAGCGCGGCGGTCATCTCCACCTCGCTGCTCTTCCTGGCGGTAGCCCTGGTACCGGGGGCGAGGAGCTATGTCCCCCTCTCGGTGGCGGTGATGGGGGGCGTGCTGTCCCTCTTCGTCATGGCCTTCGTGCGCCTGCAGTTCCGCCTATTGGGGGAGATGAGCCTGCGCCGCAGCCGCGCGGAGGGCAGGAACGCCCTCATCGTGGGGGCGGGGGAGGCGGGGGAGATGATCGCCCGCGACATGCTGCGCCACCCCGAGTACGGCTATTCCCCGGTGGGATTCGTGGACGACGACCCCGCCAAGCGCAAGCTCATCGTGCAGGGCTTCCCCGTGCTGGGGACCAGCGTGGACATCCCCCGCCTGGTGAGGCGGCACGAGGTGGACGAGGTGATCATCGCCATCCCCTCCTTAAGCGGGGAGAGGTTGCGGGCCATCCTCCCCTACTGCGAGGAGTCGGGGGCGCAGGTTAAGATACTCCCCGGCATCTTCCGCGCCATGGCGGGGGAGGTGGGGGTAGCCGCGGTGCGCGAGATCCGCCTCGAGGACCTCCTGGGACGGGAGCCGGTGGAGACCGACCTCGCCTCCATCTCCGCCTACATCACCGACAAGACGGTGCTGGTCACCGGGGCGGGGGGCTCCATCGGATCGGAGCTGTGCCGCCAGCTCGCGGGCCTGGGGCCGCGGCTGCTCCTGCTGCTGGACAACGACGAGACGGCGCTCTTCGACATGGAACACGAGCTGATGCGCTTGCGGAGTCACTGCCCCTTCCACGCCGTGGTGGCGGACGTCCGCGACTTCGACCGCCTGCTCTCGGTGTTCCGTCGCTACCGCCCCCAGGTGGTCTTCCACTCGGCGGCCCTAAAGCACGTGCCCATGATGGAGTACCACCCCTCGGAGGCGGTGAAGAACAACGTGCTGGGCACGCGCAACCTGGCGGAGGCCTCCATCTACTTCGGGGTGGAGCGCTTCATCTTGATATCCACCGACAAGGCGGTGCACCCCGTGAACGTCATGGGGGCCACCAAGCGGGTGGCGGAGATGCTCATCAAGAGCTACTCGGGCATCATCCGCACCCTCTTCACCGCGGTGCGCTTCGGCAACGTGCTGGGCTCGCGGGGAAGCGTGGTGCCCACCTTCATGCGCCAGATCGGGGAGGGGGGCCCGGTGCTGGTGACCCATCCCGAGATCACGCGCTACTTCATGACCGTGGAGGAGGCGGCGCAGCTGGTCATCCAGGCGGGGGCCTTCACCAAGGGGGGAGACACCTTCATCCTGGACATGGGGGAGCCGGTGCGCATCATCGACCTGGCGCGGGAGCTTTTACGCCTGATGGGCAGGGAGAAAGAGGTGGAGATAAAGGTCACCGGGCTGAGGCCGGGGGAGAAGCTGCACGAGGAGCTCTCCTTCCCCGTGGAGGAGCTCATGCGCACCCCCCATCCCAAGATAGACAAGGTCTGGCACGAGAAAGAGCTGCGCGTCGATTTCGTGGAGCTTTTGGACCGCCTGATAGGGGCGGCCGCGCGCGACGACGAGGACGGGGTGCGGGAGCTCCTCGCGGCCCTGGTGCCCACCTACGAGCCCGCGGTGCCGGCGAGGCCGTTTATGGAGACGGTGCGGGTAGGGGAGGCGAGCGCGGGCCCCGGGGGCGTTGCGGGCGGAGGCCCCGGGGGCGCTGCGAGGTCCGGAGTGGCTGGCGCTGTGGGGTCCGGAGCTGGGGGCGCTGTGAGGCCCGGAGCTGGGGGCGCTGTGAGGTCCGGAGTGGCTGGCGCTGTGGGGTCCGGAGCGGCTGGCGCTGCGAGGTCCGGAGCTGGGGGCGGAGGCGAGGCGGAGCCCAAACCCCACCTCCGCGCCGTCGAAGACCAGAAATAACGGCCCCCCAGACATTGGGGTCAAGCCTCTTTTCATGTCCGGGGTACGGGGCAAGGTCTTAATGGGAGTCAGGCATCGCTTGTAGCCTCGGGCCCAGGCCTGATTCCCGCTTTCCTGCAGCGCTGCCTTTTCCTATATAATCTATGATATCCGTGCGTGGTCGAGGTGAGTAGAAAGAGCGGTACGGCGAATACTCACATGGGTTTAAGCTGGATTTGGGATTGGTTTGGGATGGGGGATCCTTCATGGTCGCGCTCTTTGCGGATGCGCGGCTTCATGGAGTGTAGTGAACCCGAAAGAATGGTTTACACACTTTTCGATGCGCTAAATGTATGCGGAAGAAAGAGGGGGAGGTGCCCATGAGGGGATTGCGGTCAAGTCATGCGGGCGGAAAGCTGTCGGTCGCGGCTGTTTTCTCGTGCGCGGCGTTCCTCTTGCTCCTGGGGCTGCTCTGGCCGTTGGCCTCGGGGTTGTTCCATTCCGGGCATGCGGGGCTCGAAGCCGCCTTCGCGGCACCGGCTCCCTACGGGACCATCGTCTTCGTAAGAGATGGGAACTTATGGAAGTATGACTTCGACGGCGCCAAGGAGACGCTGCTGGTGGAGGACGGCACCTGCCAGTCCCCGGACCTGCATCCCACCGGGCGCAAGGTCGTCTATACGTCGATGAGGGATGGCCTGACTTGGAGCGAGGCGGAAGGGATCAAGCGCCAGATCTACGAATACGACATGGCGACCGGGAAGAGCCGCAGGCTGGTTTACGACCCCGGCTGCGACATGTACGGTCCCAGCTATTCGCCGGACGGAAGGATGCTGGTGTTCGCGCGAGCGGTGAATCCGCACGTAGATTCGGGGTTCGGGTCCATGGTCATCTTCGACGCCGAGCTCTGCGTGATGGATTTGGGCAGCGGGAGCGTGAGGGTCATCGATAGAGATGAGGAAGGGAACGGGTGGGAATGGTGGACGTACATCGAGCCCACCTTTCTGCCCGGCGGGAAGAAGATCGTGTATGTTGAAAGCGGCGAGGGCGTCTCGGCGGCAGGGGTCATCCCGGCCTCGGGCGGCGAGACGCAATGGCTTGATTTCAGCGTCGAGGTGGGCGAGGACTATCCCAACGTGTATGGGGCGGCTTACTCACCCGACGGGAAAAAGATGGCGGCGAGCGCCGGTATCCCGAGCGCCGTCTTCCTTAGAAGCCCCGTCGACAGCCTGGGGAAAAAGATCCTGAGCGGCGATGACGTCGGGACGCCGCGTTCCTTCAGCCCCGACAGCGCGTTTATCGCTTACGACGGCTACAGCCATCAGGACCGATTCAGCTCCGTGTACGTCTCGAACCTCGACGGCTCTTACGTGCGCAAGCTCATAACCAAGGCGGAAAGCCCCGACTGGGGTATAGACTACCGGTCCGACTGGCGACGCGACCTCAAGCGTGGGGACATCCTCCTGCACCGCTCATCGGGAGCCCTTTCCCGCCTGGTTTTCTTCACCCACGCCGGCATCTACGTGGGCAACGGCAAGGTGGTGGAGGCCAGGGACCCGGTAATGGTCTTCCCCTTCGACGACGGCATCGGAGAATACGATGTAAGCGACTGGGATTACCCGAGGGACACCTACGTGAGCGTCATGCGCTTGAAGGGATATAAAGAGAACGCCGAGGTGAGGGCCAAGGCGGAGGCGGCGGCCGACTGGGCCTTGAACCAGGCGCGGCGCTCTTATACGGCCTACCAGGAGTTCTACCTCTGGCTGGACCGCTGGGCAAGCGCGAGCTCCCCGGGCTGGTACTGCTCCGAGCTGGTATGGGCCTCCTACTGGAACCAGGGGGTGGACCTTGCGGTGCGGGGAGGGATGGGACCATCCTTTTCCACCATCGCCGTGTCCCCCGATTATCTATATAGCGATGACGATGTTCAGGAGGTGGCGTCGCATCATGAGTTCTGCCCAGGGCACGAGGAGCTGGGGATGTCGGTAAGGGCCGACTGCCCCGTGGACCTGGCGCTCGAGGACCCTGAGGGGAGGGAATTCTCGCCGGATACCTGGGAGATAGAGGGGACCTATTACCTCCAGACGGACGTGGACGGGAACGGGGAAGTCGAGGACGTGATAGCCCTTCCCAGCCGCATGCTGGGGGACTACCGGGTGAAGGTGACCCCCGAGGAGGGCGCCTCCAACGCCGATACCTTTTCCCTCCAGGCGAGCATCAAGGGGACGGTGTATGAACTGGCCGAGGACATGCGCATAGCGGACATCCCCGCGGAGGGCTTCCTCATCTCGGCCCCCGAGAAGACCTGGTACCTAGCCGAGGGCTGCACCGAAGGGGGCTTCGAGACCTGGGTGCTGGTGCAGAACCCCGGATCCGAGGCCGCCCACTTAAAGCTCACCTTCATGACCGAGACCGGTCCCCGGCCCGGGCCCGAGGTGGACCTTCCCGGAGGCTCCCGCACCTCCTTCAACGTGGGGGAGAGCGTCACCACCTGGAAAGTCTCCACCCTGGTGGAGTCGGACCGCCCGGTGGTGGCGGAGCGCGCCATGTACGGGGCCGGGCGCACCTGGGGGCACGACTCCTGCGGATACGCCCCCTAACCCAGACATGCCAGACATTGGGGTCGAGCCTCTTTTCATGTCTGGGGCCGGCTCTAAGGCATGGGGGGTGCTGGGATTGACTGCCGTTCGTTTGACTCGATGGCTGAGAAGTTTTCCCCAAAAGGCCACGACGGTCGCTGCTGCCGTCCTGGTTCTTCTGT
>JACVJD010000138.1 GCA_015711825.1 Candidatus Solincola daggyaiensis | reverse complement strand
GTGGAGGCGACGGGCGGCGAGGTGGTCTGCGAGCGCGCCATGTACTGGAACGGCAGGCAGGGCGGGCACGACTCGGTGGGGGCCACCGCCCCCGCCCCGCGCTGGTACCTGGCGGAGGGGGCCACCGGCCCGGCGGGGAGCGCGGGCGACATCGAGCTGCGGGTGAAGGAGAGAGCCGGGGTGGCGAGGAGCGGGGAGATAATCACCTCGGGCGTGCCCCTGCCCCGCGGCCTCGGGGTGCATTCCGCGGACGAATTGTCCCTGTTCGATTCCGGCGGCTCCCCCGTTCCCTGCCAGAAAAAGGTAACCGCCCGCTGGGGCGGGTCCCCGGACGACGCCTCCAAGCCCGTCAGGTGGCTGCTCCTGGACTTCCCCGCCAGCGTCGCCGCCGACGGCGAGGCGGTATACCATCTCAGGCGCCGGCAGGCGCGGGCCGAGCCCTCCGCCGCCATAAAGGTCAGCGACGACGGCGCCGCGGTGAGCGTGGACACCGGCGCGGCCGTCTTCCGCCTCGGGCGCGACTCCTTCGACCTCTTCGGCGGAGTGGAGCTGGCGGGGGCGGGCAGCGCGCTTTCGCCCTCCACCCGCAACGGGTTCGTGATCTCCGCCGGCGGGAAGGACTACCGCTCCAGCCTGGCCGCCCCGGTCTCCCTCACCGTCGAGGAGGCGGGGCCGCTGCGGGCGGCGGTGACGGTGCGCGGCAGCCACGCCGCACCGGGGGGCGGCGAGCTGCTCCACTACACCGCGCGCATCCACTTCTACGCCGGCTCGTCGCGCGCGCGCGTCCTCTACACCCTGGAGAACCACGAGCCCACCCGGCCCGACGACATGGGGCAGCCGCAGTGCTGGGACATCGGCTGCCCGGGCAGCCGCACCTTCTCCGGCCTCTACCTCGCCCTCGCTCCCGCCGTGGGCTCCTCCCCCGCCGCCGTCCTCGATCCCGGCGAGGGCGGGAGGGCGCCGTTCACCTCCGGGGGAGGCCTCTCCCTCTACCAGGACTCCTCCGGCTCGGCGCGGTGGGACGCCCACCGCGGCCATTTCCCGCGCCCGCAGTCCTACGTGTCCTTCCGGGGCTGGAGAGCCTACGGCGGCGGGTCGGAGCTGGGGCGAGGCGAGCGCGCCCAGGCCTGGCTCGACCTCTCCGGGAACGGTAGGGGCCTGGCGGTAGGCCTCAAGGACTTCTGGCAGAACCACCCCAAGGGGATAGCGGCGGGCGGGGGCGAGGTGCGCCTGGCCCTCTTCCCCCCCGAATACGGCGGGGACTTCGTCTTCCGCCCCGGCGAGCACAAGACCCACGAGATCTTCCTCTACTTCCACCCCGGGGACGCGACGGCGGCGCGGGTTCAGGAGACCATGGCCGCCATGCAGTCGCCCCTCCTCGCCCTGGCCTCGCCCGAGTGGTACGCGGAGAGCGGGGCCCTGGGAAGGATGGTCCCGCGCGGGGGCGAGGCGCGTTTCTCCGCCTACGAAAACCAGAACCTGGCCGCCTTCGACCCCTCCATCGGCCCCACCGGCAATTCCCTCCTCGCGAGCATCGAGGAGAACGACTTCTACGGCTGGTGCGACTACGGCGACGTCCCCCTGGACTACGAAACCCCGTCGGGCCAGATGAACCTGAAGTACGACTTCGACTACGGCATGCTCCTGCAGTTCCTGCGCTCGGGGGATTTCCGCTGGTGGGACCTGGCCTCCCCCGCCTGCCGCCACGTGGCCGACGAGGACATCCTGCACTACGAGGGGGCCATAGACCACTGGTCGGACGGGGGCTACTTCGGCCACTCCTACCACGACGAGCCGGGGGACTCCAACCCCCACCGCAACTACGGCGCTCCCCACCCCGACCTCTGCTTCGCCGTCTCCGGAGGGCTCCTCTACTACTATCTCACCGGCTACGCGGAGGCGCGGGAGTCCGCCTTCGAGGTCATCGAGAACATGCGCTACCGTTACGAGAACAGCTACGGCAGGGGCAACGGCGAGGGCTGTGCCGACGGCTACAACGACTACGGCAGCGATTCCTTCCGCCCCTTCGCCAACGGGCTGCGCGTGATGGCCGAGGCCTACGCGGCCGGCGGGGATGCAAAGTACCTGGCTACGGCGGAGTGGATCATCCAAAACTCGCACCGCGCCGCCGACCCTTTCCTCGCCTCCCCGCGGCCGGGGGCGGACGGCGGCACCTCCATCTTCTCCCTGGACATGTTCACCTTCTCCCTGGGCCGCTACCTGGACACCCTGGCCGCCTCCAGCCTGCCCGACTCCGGTAACGCCGCCGGCTATCTGGTGAGCCTGGTACGCCACGAGGCGGAGCGCTGCTGGCGCAGCGGCGCCGAGGGTTACCAGGGATTCCCATACGCCTGGGGCTACGACGGCACGGCGGACGAATCCTTCGGGAGGGTGAACCTCTGCAACTGGCACCTGCTCTCCGCCGACTGCCTGACCTACGCCTGGCTCTACGGGGGCGGGGACGACCTGCTCCCCCTGGCGGCGCAGGCCTTCCGCACCGGCTCGGAGCGGCCCAACGGCGAGGGCACCGAGCCCGCCTACTGGTCCACCAAGGAGTCTGCAAACGCCTCCGTCTTCGGCCTGGTGTACATGTCCGCGGCCAGGTGAAGGCGAGGCCGGCCGCGCGTTTTTTATTTAGGCCCACGGCGGCGAGCCGGCGCGCATGCTGGAGGCCAGGTTGCGGCGGAGGACCCGGAGCCGAGCGGCCATGGAGGCCGCGAGCGTGCCGCGCCATCACAAGGCGCTGCGCTTTGAGGCAAACCTGGCATAACCGCGCATCAAGATGACCTGAACGCGGTCTTCAGGCTGTAATCTAAAGGTCGTCGCTGCATGATACGCTATTTCTAGATGGACTCAGGGAATAGAAAGACAGGGGGAGAATACCGATATGGACTTCCGGCTTACGGACCACGCGTTGCGAGAGATGTCAAGGCGGGGTATACCAGAAGAGACGGTATATGAGATTATTGAATCGCACGAGCAGGAATATGAGGTTCGTGAAGGACGGAAGGTATATCAAGCCCGGAGACGGGAGGGTGACCCTCCTGGCGTTTATCTGTATCGGGTTTTCGTAGATGTAGACAGGCGACCAATCGAGGTGGTTACTGTCTATCGGACCAGCAAGGTCGACAAGTACTGGAGGGCCGAGGCATGAAAGTGACTTATGACAAGGAAACCGATACCCTTACCATAAGGTTCAACGAAAATCCAATAGTTGAGAGCGATGAGGAGAAACCCGGAGTCATCATCGACTTCGACGAGGAAGGGAACATGGTGGGTATCGAGGTCCTCGATGCCTCACGCAGGGTTAAGGAGCCTACCTCGGTCGAGTTCCATCTGCTTCCGTCAGGATAAGGCCATCGAGGCTTAGACAATCCCTGAAGGGGACCAGGATCAAGTATCAGTCTACTTTCAGCCATCTCCCATGCTCTTTCTGCTGTCCCTATTATCATAGCAGGCGATGACACGTTCAATATGGCAGATGACCTATTGGCAAGGGAGCTATCAAGCGTCATCTGGAGGATAGTCGTAGAAACCCTTGTTCGCCTTGCGACCCAGCAGACCCGCGGTCACTATGCGGCGTAGCAGGGGAGGCGGGAAAATCCTGGCCTCCCCGGTATCCTCGCAGAGGGCCGCAAAAGGGTTGAACGCGGTATCCAGTCCGGCATAATCCATAAACTGAATAATACCCATCTGGGAGCCGCTTCCTCCCGGCGCCAGGTCGATCTCCTCTGGTGTCGCGATGCCCTCATCCACCAGGCGAACCGCCTCGATCACCAAATCTACATCCCCGGCTTGTCCCAGATCCGCCGTAGTGCTGAGGTTACCCGGTGTGGCATCGTATTCCTCTCAAGTTATCTTTTCCTTGGAACGGAGCTTATCTAGTGATTTCCCTACATTTGCCTTCCCCACGTCCAGGCGATCCTCGCTCAGGTCACACATCGTGACTTTATACCCAGAGGATGCGGATGTCCGGCTATGCCGTTCTCCATGAAACCAGCTCCTACTACGAAAACACGCGTGATTTCCATCTCGGTACCTCCTACCAGCTATCTATATGACAATGTGGAAATATCGCAGGTGCATCGGAACCCAACCCTTGCCTGTCTCTCTGCCCCTTGCAATAGGAACATAAACGAGGCGTTTTGGAAGAGTCTGGGTTAATGGGCGAGCAGCGAAGCGGCCCGTACTCTTGAGCGCTCATGCCTCGCAAGGCGCTGCGCTTCAGCTATAGCCTCCGAGGTTCAGCACCCTCACTCGCCGATGATTTGCGTTTTAAGCTGGGCTTTTATGTGTTCTTCGCTTGCTTTTATTCTTCGCTTTAGAAGCGTAGAATCGCGCGCTGTGTCCAAATTGTGCCTATTTTCGTTTAAGAACTAACCTGTATGGAACGCAATATATTACTAGCGTCTATCCGTGGGAAACGTGACAAGGCAAGCAAATGATTCTACCAATATGCGCCATTCTTTGGGAAAGCCAGCAAAGGGTTAGTTGTCGCAAATGAGGGGGCTCCGCCGTCCTTTGCAATGGGGCCATCAATGTATTTATTGAATCCGTTGGGGCATACGAGCTTGTCTTTTGGGAACCTGTTGGTTCGCGCTTTGATGGTGGCGACCCATATCCTGCCGCACTGTTCACAGCGAAGGGCGACGTCAACGTCACGAGCAAGCTCAAGCATCCCGAAGCCGAGAAACCACAAGAAGTGCATTGATCTGCCTCCTTTCTATTGCCCCCAGCTATAACCTTCTTCCCTCACAATCCTTGTGCCTTGCCGCGCCTGGACAAACCAATGCTGTACCGATCCCAGGCGCTTGCCGCGACAAGTCGAGAGTCCAGAGACGGGACGGGGGATTTCATTGCCCTCCTATCCTGCAGGGAATACTCAATCTCCCGCACGCCTTGGGCGAAAGCCGAACCCGCGGATAGACCGATCACCCCGCGGAGGACGCTCGGCATGATGTCTGTGCAATTCCACAGATGGCCGAGCAGGCTTTGAAGGGACAAGCTTCTCCCATCGTGGGGCTTCACGAACTCGGTGGCTTTCTCATCAAGCGTCGGGGCACGATCATCGTCCATAAAGACCCGCTCGAAGAAGGCATCCCTAAGATGCCCGGGAGCATGACACTCCCTCGATAGGTTATAGCGCATGGATCATTTGTCTCCTTTCTCTGGGTCTTCTTTAGTACTGACGGTCTCGTCAGACTGCGTGCG
>JACVJD010000137.1 GCA_015711825.1 Candidatus Solincola daggyaiensis | reverse complement strand
TAAGGCGCATGTGTCCCCCCCACGGCTACCTGGTGCTGAAGAGCGTGGAGGATCTTCCCCGCGAGCTCCCGAAGGTCTACTTGAGGCTCCGTGGGAGCTGACCCGGCACGCTCTCCAACCCCCATTCCGCCTGTGCCGCCACGCCTTCCCGCGCAGGCAGCAGGCCCGTGGTACGGGAACCGGACCTCACCGTGGCGGACACTTATGGTACCGCCGATGAAGATCGCTGCGCCCGGCTCCTTTTGCCGCTATAATTATCCCCAACATAACAGTTTACGCGCCGGTTAGCTCGGCAACGCATGGAGTTTCGGAAGGGTGCGGCATGAGCGAGATAGAGAAATGTTCAAAATGTGGGGCCCCTTCGCAGTTGGTCAACAACCATCTCTGGCTGGCGGGCGGGGTCATCGTCCAGGCGAACGACCGCGAGCACCGCATGGTGCTTATAGAAAGCGACAACCTCGATCCCCTCTTCAAGGGCGTGGAGGAGATCATCGGGGTGCCCCTGGAGCGCATGGTGATCGAGACCAAGCGCCGAGCGAGCAGGGAATACATCAACCGCATCATCCCACCCCAGGTAAAGGAGGGGCTGCTGAAAAAGGAGCTGAGCCTGGACCCTCTCATCGAGGCCATCAACGTCATCGGCTTCGTCATGGGTTATGGAAGGAGTTCCGTGCTCGGCTACCGCTACGAAGGCGACGACGACGATTACGTGAAAGAGCGCATCGCGGATCCCTACTCCATCCCCCTTTGGTGCGGCGACTTCGCCGGTTCCACCGAGGCGGTTACGGACCGTGACAACGACGTCACCTACGAGCGCCTGGAGGACAACGTCATCGAGGTGACGTGCAGGCCCGACGAGCATCCTCCCCAGTTCCAGGGCAGGCTTGAGATCCGCAAGCCCCGCTTTATAGAGGAGGGCATAGAGCTGGAGCGGTGCCCTTCCTGCGGCGGCCCCTCCCTCCTTTCCACCCTCGCCTGGGACACGCAAAGGGGGGTCATCACCAGCAAGGTCACGGGGCGGCGCATGGCCATGTTGGGCTCGGCCTACCTGGAGGTGGTTTTCGAGGAGCTGGAGCGCGAGCTTGGGGAGGAAATCCCACGCGCCATCGTGGAGGCCCAGCGACGCTTTTCCCTCAGCGGCTTTTACTCCACCAGGGAGATGGAGGACAGGGAGGGGCTTCGGGAACAGCTCGCCCTGCGCGGGCTCGGGGACCTGGAGGAGCTGAGAATGGAGGGAGGGATCCTGAAGGCGAGGCTACGCAACGCCGCCCTGCACCTGATGCTCATCGGCCTGATGCAAGGGTATTACGAATCGGTGAGCGGGCGAGAATGCGAGGCAGGGTGGGAGCTCTCCGAGGACGGGGTCCTGGACCTGGAGGTCAGGGCGAGGTCCTGACCTCCACGGCATGCGCGGCGCCCTCTTGACAGACGCAGGGTGGGGAAGAGCCCCGGCTTCTTCGACCAGGAGGCGAAACGGTCACCGCGCGTTCTTGCGCAGCACGCTCCCAGGCAGGGCTCCCGTCACTACCTCTCCATCCTCCACCACCGTCTTGCCGTTGATGATCACCGCGTCCAGCCCGCTGGGATACCGCTCGGGGTCCCGGAAGCACGCCTGGGTTCCGAACCTCTCCGGGTCCAGGACCAGGAGGTCGGCGAAATACCCCTCCTTCACCCTGCCCCTCCTCGCGATGCCGAAGAACTCCGCCGGCAGGGAGGTGCAGCGGCGCACCGCCTCCGGAAATCCCAGCAGCTTCTTTTCCCTCACGTAGCGGCCGATGAACTTGGGATAGCAGCCGTAGAAGAGGTATGAAGGTTTCCCCACCCCCATGAGGATGGTATCGGTGGTGATCATGGTGCCGGGGTCCTGCAGGGCGGGGAAGGTGTAGCGCTCGGTGAAGGCGTCGTCGGGCTCGGATAGGGACTCGAATACCAACACCTTGCCGTCCTCCTCCAGGAGGAGGTCGCACATGACGTCGAAGGGATGCTTGCCCTGCTCCGCGGCGATGTCGGTGAAGAGGCGTCCCTCCAGGTGCTTGTTCTTCTCGCCGTGCACGGCCATCACCGTGACCGCGTCCCAGCCCATCTGGCGCATGATATTGAGGGACCAGTCGTTGCGGCCGCGGTGGGGCCAGGCGGGCTTGCCCTTTTCGATGTCCTTGAGCATCTCCCGGCGCAATGCGGGGTCGGAGGCGCGGGCAAGCACCTTCTCGCGGCCGCCGGTGAGGGCCCAGGGCGGGAAGAAGGCCAGCAGGTGGGTGAAACCGGCGGTGGTGGGCATGATGTCCATGGCCATATCCGCTCCCTCGCGGCGGTTTTTCTCCAACCTTTTAAGTACCACGTTCATGGACATGTCCAGGGCGAAGCCGGGCAGCAACCTCAGGGCGGCGTCGGGGTGCCGGCAAAGCCATTTCAAGCCCCGCAAGGCGAGGGGGTGCAGCGGTCCCATCCAGGGGACGGAGAAGATGTGCGAGACCTGTCCCCGTATTCCGTTGCGCCGCGCCACCTCTCCCACCTCGTCGATGGCTTTTCCCAGGGTGGTCGAGGTGTAGGAGCGAAGGTGGCTGGTGAATATGCCCTCGAAACGCCGCAAGGGCTCCGACAGCTTGACCAGCTCCTCGGTATCCGAGAACAGCCCTGGGAAATACTGTAAGCCAGTGGAAAGGCCGAAGGCGCCGGCCTCCATGGACTCCTCCAGCAGCCACTTCATCATCTCCATGGCCCCGGCGTCCGCGGGTCTGTCCTCGAGGCCCAAGGCCGAGATGCGCAGCATGCCGTGGGGGACCAGCAGGGCCATGTTCAAGAGCAACCCCCTTTCCTCCACCCGCTGCATGAACTCGGCCATGGACTCCCAGCGCACCGCGGACTCGAAGTCCATCTGGGTGAAGACCTCCAGGTAGGTCTTCAAGCCCTCGCGGTTCTCCCGCGTTATGGGGGCCAGGGACATGCCGCAGTTGCCGCCCACGAAAGTGGTGATGCCCTGGCGCACCAGGGGTCGCAGCAGCTCCGCCGCGTCGTCCCGGAACATGGTGAGGTCGGCGTGGGAGTGGACATCGATGAAGCCGGGGCACACCACGCGCCCGCCGGCGTCCACGCGCCTTGCCGTCGCCGCCTCCCCGAGGTCCCCCACCGCTTCTATGCGCGCGCCGATAATGCCGACGTCGGTCCTATACGGGCTTCCCCCCGAGCCGTCCACCACCGACGCGTTGGATATTACCAGGTCGAACAAACCCCTCACCCCCCTTACACCACGGCTCTTTCCCTCCTGAATACCGGCAAGCAGACCATATATATTCAAGCACATCGTTCAGTCGCAGTCGATATGGATCGGTAACGGCCGGGGCGCCGGTCGCCCATCTTAAAGGCCCTACGCCAACCCCGGCGGGCGCCGCGGAACCCTACTCTGTCCTGATGATCCTGAGGGCCGGCACGCCGGGGCGGTCGCCCGCCTCCCCGGGGATGCCCGCTTCCATGCGGACCTTCAGGTACAGCAGCGCCCTCCCCGCCTTCCCGGGCATAGGGACCGCCCTGAGCACCTCCGCCCCCTCGACCTCGTAGCGCCCTGAGGGAGAGGCCTCCGCCTCCAGCACCAGGCCCCGCAATTCCATGCGGCTGGCCAGGTAGCTTCCCACCACCACCTCCTCGCCCGCGCCGTCCCCGGACCCCTCCCTTTTCTCTTTCCAGAGGGAGGGCCTTTCAAGCAGTTCGAGGTCCACCGCCGCGCCTGGAAGAGATCCGTCGTAGAAGGGAAGGGAAGCGATTCCGTCCAGGTAGGAGAAGGACGCGATCTCGCCGTCCTCCACCTTTACCAGCCTATAGCCGGGGTAGTGGCCGCTCCAACCCCCTTGGTCGAAATAAACGCAGGTCTGGCAGGTATAGAGCGTTTCCCCATCGCCGTCCCTCCAGGGCAGCGAGCCCACCGCGTCCATGTGCAGGTGACCGCCGAAAACGTGTTGGACGCGTCGGCGCGAGAACAGGTCCAGCAGCTCTTCTCTCCCCTTCCCCCCTCCTCCCGCGCGGTATATGCCCCAGTAGTCGACGTTGATATAAGAGAAACCCTCCCCTTCGGGGGTGAAAGGATCGTGGTGCATGGCCACCACGCGTGATGTGGAGCCCTCATGGGCGGCGAGGTCCTTCTCAGCCCAGGCGAGCTGCGCGCCGGGCGCGGAATATCCCTCCCCCTCCGGCGCGTCCACCACCTGCCCTTGCCACCTGCGCGGCTCCATGAAGAAGAGCTTGTTCATCACCACGCGGTCCTCCTGCGGCCACTGGTAGGAGTCAAGACAGGTGAAATGGCACCCGCCCACGTCGAAGGAGTAGTAAAGGGGGCCGAGATTCTCCTCGAACCACCGCGCGCCGTCGATGCCGTTCACGTACTGGTCGTGGTTGCCGGGCAGCAGGAAGACCGGCACCTCCAGCCCCAAGAGCGCGCGGTAAAACCTCTCGTATTCGCTGGCCAGATCCCCGGGCCGCCGCTGCCCGCGGATGAGATCGCCCAGTATGAGCACGAAATCGGGGCGGATGAGGTTGACCTGCTCTATGGCCCGGTGGAAAAACAGCGGCTCGCCGGAATCGGATATGCCATGGTCGGTCTGCTTGGAAAACAAAGCGGAGTTGTCACGCTCGTGCACGTGGACGTCGGAGAGGGTGACGAAGGTGAAGTTCTGGTCATCGTCCTCCACCACCGCGACGGCGTGGGGCTGCTCGTCGCTCAGCGCGAGCCCATCCGCCTCCACCTCCACGCGGAGGTCGTAGAGCTCGGGGACGGCTTCCTCGGGAACCCGGAAGTTGACCAACCATATCCCTTCCCTATCCCCTTCCGCGCCACGGTACGGCCAGTGCCGCGAGGACCCTGGACGCGCCCCAATAAGGCTCAGGTAGTAACGGATGGAGGACAGCTCCGCCCGTGCCGGCACCAGGGTAGCTTTCCAGTCGACGGCCCCCTCGCCTGTCGCATCCTTTCCCTCTCCGAGGTCCACCTCGACCTCCAGCACGTCACCGGGCATAAGCATGGCGGGGCAGCCGATGGTGGGCCAGATGAGCTCGTTGATGCGCGGCGCCGGGAACTCGTGGTTTGCCGGGTATCTGAACCAAGGGGAGTGCAAAAAGCCGAGGGCCACCCCCAGCGCGGCCAGGGCCACGAGGGCGAGAACGGCCAAAACCTTCGCGGTTCTCCGCATACAGCGGCTCATCCCGCCCCCCTAACCGACCCCTTTTCGCGGCTGGACGGCCGCCCGCGAGCGGGA
>JACVJD010000136.1 GCA_015711825.1 Candidatus Solincola daggyaiensis | reverse complement strand
TGCCGTGGAGCCCTCCGCCAGGTACCAAGTGGCGGCGGGGGCGGTCACCCCGATGGAATCGTGGGCCCAGGTCCTGCCGTCGCCGTACATGGCGCGCTCGCAGATCACCTCGCCGTCCAGGCAGTTCACCTGCGTGGAGAGGTTGAAATCGGTCACGAAGCTTCCGAGGTTGAAGGAACGGCGAGAAGCGGCCGGTATCTCCACGTTCGTGAGATCCGGAACCATCACCGGTTCTTCTCCCGTCTGCAGGATCACGGTCACGTGCACTGTGTCCTGGCCCGGGTTTTGCACCAGAAGCCAGGTCTCCATACCCCCGTCCGTGGAGCCCTCCGCCAGGTACCAGGTCTGCATGGCGGGAGTGGACACGGTGATCAGGGTGGGGTCGTCGGGCTCGCCCGTCCTCGGGTCATCGGTGGCGATCTCCTTGTCCAGGCTGCCGTTGCCGTCGGAGTCGTAACGCAAGGTGCCCTGGTTGGAGATCACCGTCCCCTCGGCGGCGCCAGCGTCCACGCTGACCTGGAATGAAACGTGGACCAGGCCCGTGGCGGGGATATCTCCCTCCCAGACCAGGGTCCCGTTGCCGGCATCATAGGAGATATCGCCCAACGGTTCGCCGTTTATTGCCTGGGCTTGGGCGCTGTCCGCCACGTAGCGGGTGTGTGCCGGGACGACGTCGATCAGGCGGGCTTTGAGGGGGGCCAAGCCGGCGTTTCCCAGCGCCAGGTCGTAGCGGATGTTCTCTCCCGGCAGCAGCGATCCGCCGTTGACGTCGGCGACCGTCTTCAAGGCGGAGACGTTGCCCAGGGACTGCCCCACCACCACCCGCGTGGCGTCGTCGTCCACCTGTAAGGTGCGGGGGTCGTCGGAGGGTTCGCCGCTCTCCTTGACCCCGTCGCCGTCCGCGTCCCAGCGCAAGGTTCCCTGGTTGTCCACCTCGTCGCCGCCGGACAGGGTATTGGAGAGCACCACGCTGAAGGAGATCACCACCGTGTTCGCGACCCCCGGTTGTATGGCCCCGTTCCAGGTTATGGCGTTGTCGGGTAGATCATAGGCCACCGTTCCCCCTCCCTGGACGACCTGGGCGGAGAGCGGCACGTACAAGGTGTTTGCGGGTATGGGGTCCTCGAACTCGTTCCCCGCCGTGTCGGTCACGGGTGCGTCTCCCGTGTTCACCAGGGTGACGAAGTAGTTGACGATGTCCCCGGGGGATACGTCCCCGCCGTTTGCGTCGAAGGCAGTCTTGTAGACCTCGGGTCGGGGAGCCGCCGAAGCATTCTCGTAAAATGGCGGCGAAATCATAATGGCGACGACCATGCAGGCGACAAACGGAAACAGCGCAGCGTTTTTCCTCATCTCGGCCCCTTCCCTCGTACCTCACCCACGTATCTCGCTAGCCATGATCCACCTCGGATTCTTCGACGCCGTCCTTGGCTTTTCAGCCGCCAGCTTGCGTTTCAAACCCCCCGCGATGATTTTAACCCATTTCGGCGGCATAGTTCATGTCGCTGTTATACTCCATTATGATCCCGGAATATGGACGGGGGGTTACCGGGGATCCGTCGCCACCCTGGTAAATAATGCCTGAATAAGGAATTCTATCGTTGACCTATGATCTACGGTCAGCGCTTGAATGCTGCGACGCCCCGATCCCCGCTCCCCGGATTTCGCAGGCCGGCCTTCAACGCTCCGGATCAACCTCCAGGTGCCCGCTCCTTTTCCGGTCCGCCCCGATTTGGTCCTCGCTTGACGGTGGTCCGCCAAAGGAAAAGGCAGGCCCGGAAATCCGAGCCTGCCTCGGTGAGCGGATGTCTATTCCCAGACGTACTTGCCTTTTTCCTCCGAGGACGCCTCTTCTGCGGCTTCCTCGCCGACGGCCGTTTCCGGCTCGCCTGCTTCAGCCGCCGCCACTGGCTCTTCCTCCGTCGCCGCGACTTCCTCAGCGGGCTTCTCCTCAACGGATTCTTTCTTGTCCTCGGGGGATTCCGCGGCCGCCGCCAGGTCGGCCTTGGTGGCGTATTCCTCGTACTCTATAAGCAGGCTCTGGCTCTTCACCAGCAGTTCCCGCATGGGCGCTATCTGCTGCACGATCTGGTCTCTTATGGCCGAGAAGGAGGAGAGGGTTCGGCTTTTTTCGCGCTCGAGATCCTCGAGGATGCGGTCGCTCCTTTCCTGTGCCTTCTTGATGATCGCCGCCGCCTGGCTGCGCGCCTCTTGAAGGATATTGCCGGCGCTTTTCTGGGCGTTCATCAATGCCGTCTGCAGGGTCTTCTGCATCTCGTCGAACTGGGCGACCTTGCGCTCCATGCCGGCCACGGCCTCTTCAAGCTGCTTGTTCCGGTTTATCAGCTTTTCCAAATCATCGGCGATAACGTCCAGAAAGGCATCGACTTCCTCCTTGTCGTAGCCCCCGGAGCCCACGGTGCCGAACTCCTTAAGATGGATGTCCATCGGGCTTATCGCCATTGCCATCTCCTCCTTCGGTTCAAAGACCCAGGTAACGTTGCGGGCAGCCTCTTCTTCTCGCCTGTAGATTCTATTGCCTCCCGCGTTTTTCTGCTACTATACCAATTTTTCTCCCTCTTTGCGATATAGCGATAAAGAAAAACAGCAATCATCGTTTATGGCGGGTCCATATCTTAATTCCACCTTGCCGGCATCACTTCCTTCATCCGCCTGCATATGGAAACCACCCCGGCATCCCGCGGCTTTATGAACTTGTTCCACCGCTTTCCGCCAGGCTTGACACACCTGAATATATAATGGAGAGTAGTATAGATATATTGAGGGACATATAGTATTCGATGGTTATTCTCAAGACGTTCTACATGCTTAAACGTCTTAATCACGCTTTGGGGTTAGTCAATTCCGGCCGGAATCGACACGCTCAGTTTTAAGGCCCATAGTGTAGGTTTGCCGGCCGGATCGCGGGCCTCTCCGGCTCCGCGGCGGCGTTGAGAAGAGGGGAGAAAGCAGTTGGGCGCCTTCAAATCGTCGAAGTCGAGATTCGGAAAACCGAACATCGAGAAGATGGAGGCCAAAAAAGACGTCAATGGCCTTATCCACGCCCTCAAGAACGAGAACGTCAACCTGCGTATAAACGCGGCCCTCGCCCTGGGCAAGCTGAAGCGGGCACGCGCGGTCGCGGCATTGGTGGAAGCCTTGCATGACGAGGACGAGGACGTACGATGGGGAGCGGCCTGGGCCTTGGGAGAGATCGGCAAGCCCGCCGCTCGACCCCTCATCCAGGTGCTCAACGACGAGGATGGAGACGTGCGTTGGAAGGCAGCCTGGGCCCTGG
The DNA here is from genome assembly GCA_015711825.1 of Candidatus Solincola daggyaiensis. GTDB lineage: Bacteria > Actinomycetota > Geothermincolia > Geothermincolales > RBG-13-55-18 > Solincola_B > Solincola_B daggyaiensis. The sequence continues at coordinate 2,177 of JACVJD010000136.1, read as the reverse complement.
AGAAGATCGGCAAACCGGTGGTGGATTCGCTCATCCAGGCCTTGAAGACGGAAACAAGCGAGGCCAAGACGAAGGTGGCCTTGGTGCTCGGGTCCATCGGCGATATCAGGGCGGTCAGGCCACTGGTACAGGCGCTCAGAGACGAGGACGACAACGTGCGCTGGGGGGCGGCCTGGGCCCTGGAGAAAATCGGTCCCGCGGCGGTCAAGATGCTCATCAACTCGCTATCCGAGGAAGATGCGGCGGCCCGCAGGGATGCGGCAGTGGCCTTGGGGATCATAAGGGACGAGACGGCCGTGGACGCGTTGCTTGCCGCTTTGAGGGACGCGGACGAAGCTCTGCGCTTGGACATAGGATCGGCCTTGGTCGGGATAGGCGGCAAAAAGGCGGTTTACGGCCTGCGCAGATATCTACGGGACGGGGACGAGGGATTGCGCAGGATCGCCGCCGTGGTGCTCGGCCGGCTTGGCTGGCAGCCCGAGGAGCAATCCGAGAAGATGCAGTTTTTCATAGCCAACCGCCGTTGGGAAGAGATAGCCGACTTGGGAGAGGATGCTTTGCGCTCGCTTCTCATCGCCCTTAAGGGCGAAGGCTGGGAGGCAAGGGGGCAAGTAGCCTCCGCGCTCAGGGAGAAAGGAAAGATATCGCCCCAGGCGCTGGCATCATTGCTCAAGGACGAGGACGAAGATATACGGCGCGAGGCCGTCCTGTTGCTCAAGGAATACGGCGGTGACGCCCGGACGGTTGAGGCTCTGCTGCAGGCGTTGGAGAACAAGGACTGGTTCGTGCGCAGGAACGCCGCCCTCGCCTTGGGTGAAATCGGAGGCGCAAGCGCCGTAGAACCCCTTATCGCGGCCCTTAAGGACGAGGACGAGGATGTAAGGCGCGTGGCCGCGTGGGCCCTGGGCAGGCTGGGCGAGGATGCGGCGGCTCCGCTTTTGCGGGAGCTCTCGGGCGAGGACGCTGGGGTGCGCAGGGGCGCGGCTTGGGCGCTGGGCGTCATAAGGACGGCAAAGGCAGTCGACCCCCTTATCGAAGCCTTGAAAGACGAGGACGACGAGGTGCGCAGGGGCGCGGCTTGGGCGCTGACGGAGATAGGCGATGCCGCCTCGGAGGCGCTCAACCAAGCCCTTGCCGACGAGGACATCCGCGAGGCGGTGGAGGAGATCCTCGCCAAGATGGGGTCAAGGGAAGTGGAGGAAAAGCGGGAGGTCGCCTTCGCGAGCGAGACGCCCACGGCAATAGAGACGGGAATCGGGCAGGCAGCGGACTTGCGAGCGACCTCGGAGGCGGTAAGGGAACCGGAGGGTGCGGGGATAGTGATCGAGGCCCCCGGCGGCGCGGGGGTAAGGTTTGGCGAGGACGAGGAGAAGGCTGCATATTTCATCGAAAAACGCGAGTGGAACAAGGTCACGGAGCTGGGCGAGTCCGCGGTCGAGCCCCTTATCCAGGCGCTGCGGGACAAGAGCAAAGAGGTGAGAAGCAGAGCGGCGTGGGCGCTGGGGGTTCTGGGCAGCGTCAGAGCCATCGATGCTCTAGTGGAAAGCCTCGGCGACCCGGAGCGCGACGTGAGGGTGAACGCCGCTGGAGCCCTTAAGAAGATAGGGAGTTCCTCGGTGGACTCCCTGGTGGATGCCTTGCGTTCCCGTGACCCCGATCTGCGCCGGGAAGCGGTGCGCGTTCTGGGGGAGATAAGGGACATACGTGCCATTGCTCCCCTGATCAAGTGCTTGCGGGATGAGGACGAGAAGGTAAGGGGTAGGGCGGCGAACGCTCTGGAAAAGATCGGCAAACCAGCCGTGGAGTCCCTCCAGCAAGCTTTGCACGACGAGGAATGCGGTGTACGTCAACTCGCCTCATCTATCCTCGCCCGCATGGGTTGGAAGCCGTCTGAGGTGGAAGCTATGTCAAGCGTGGAGCCGCCGCCCGAGCCGGTGGCGGCCGGCGGGGAAATCTCCGTGGGGGAGGCGCCGCTCATCATAGAGCTTCCGCCCGTGCTTGAGGTTCCGCTTGAAGAGGCCCTGGAGGAGAGGGCTCCCGCGGAGATCGCGCAGGGTCCTGAGGCGGAGGGAGAGGCTCCTGCGGCGGAGGAAGTGGCGGCATCGGTGTTCAAGGCCATGGAGGAACTGACGCCGGAGGCCCTGGAGGAGAGGGCTCCCGCGGAGATCGCGCAGGGT
>JACVJD010000135.1 GCA_015711825.1 Candidatus Solincola daggyaiensis | reverse complement strand
ATACCGTCTATTCGCTCTCCCTGGCGGAGAGCGGAATGGCCATGGAGATCGATGTCCATGTCGGGATGCACTGGCCGGCGGAATACCAACGGCGGACGTCCTTTCGCGCTTGCGATATCTGGGATAAAGCCTCGCCGGAAGAGGTTGAGGGTCTTCCGTTTTTGGCCATGTGCCCGGAGCACCTGGTCATCACCACCCTTCTGGACGCTGCCGTGAACCACCGTTACGCGCGGCTGGTGAAGTTCCGCGACGTGGTGGAGATCCTGCGCTCACGCGACCTGGACTGGGATTTCCTGGTAGAGCAAACAAGGCTCTGGCGGGTGTGCAGCTTCGTGGCGCCCGGCCTTCTTTACCTTCGCCGCGTGGACCCGCGCTGCGGCGTTCCTCGGGGGCTTCCGGAGTCCCTCCTTCCCGGCTATGCGGCCATGCGCGTCTTCCTGCGCGCCCTCCCGGCGGAGGCCATCCCGCGTCACCGCTCGCGCTCCTTTTCCCTTCCCAACCTGCTCTTCTTCCTCCTCGCCGACGGCCGCCGCGAAAGGTACCGCGGCTTGGCGCACATCCCCGGTCACCTCGCCAGGGGCCGTCACCGCTTCTAGGGTCCCGGGCGTATCCCGGCGGCGGACTCCTCTTTCAAGCCGCATGCCCCGAAGGGTTTGGTAACCATTCCCGGAGATGGCCGTTGCCCGCAAAGGCGCCACGCTCCCCGCCGTGATGGGCATGAGGGCGAGAAGGCGGCGCCGTCGTTTCCCGCTCGAAATGCAATTAGGGGGCACCCGGTAGCCGGGCCGTCTTTGCTGGCAGGCCATGGTTTATACTGTTGCCATGGACGGAAAGCAGCAATCCTGGTTGAAAGAGATGTGGAAATTAAAGGCAAGGAGCCTGCGCGAAGCGGCGCGCATCCACGCCCGCACCGCCAAAGCCCTGCTGCGCGCCCGCGCATTCCCCGCCGCCGAGATGAAAGCCCTGCAGCGACGGCTTTCCGGGCCGCACACGGCTGACGAGGGCGCGGTGCTGCGCCTGGTGGGGAAGTGGTTCACCGTCCTGGAAAGGATCGGCATGCGCCCCAGCTGCCTGGTGCGCTCCCTCGTCCTCGCGAGGGTGTTGCGCGAGGAGGGACACGATGCGTGTCTGGTGTTCGGGGTGCGCTCGGACAACGGCAACGTGGAGGGGCACTGCTGGGTGGCGGTGGAGGGCAAGCCGGTGATGGAGGTGCCCACTAGTTACCGGGAATTGAGCAATGGCTGAGCAAGGCTTGAGCGTCCCCGACCTCGGTCCCGCAACCAGGCTCAGGCGCTTGGAGGGAATAGCCTGGCGGGAGATCGACGGCGAGGCGGTGCTGGTTAACGTGCGCCGTGACGAGGTCATGCACCTCAATCCCACCGCCGCCTTTTTGTGGTCCCTCCTGGACGGGGAGAGGTCGCTCGCGGAGGTGGCGCGGGCGATAAGCGAGGAGTTCGAGGTGGGCGAGGCCACGGCGGAGGCGGACGCGGTTTCCTTCGCGCGCGAACTGCTTGAGCGGGGAGCGGTCGAGGTTGTCTTCCTGGAATAGGTGGTACCGGATCGCGGGCCTCCGCCTGGCGATAAAATCCGATGTCGGCGACCCGACCCCCTACCTTCCCGGTGCCATGTCCGCTTTCTCTCTTCCCCTTGATATCGAGCACGATGCGCAACCCGGCGAGAGGCTGGGTGAAGAAGGCGAGATTGAGATCACCGGCGTCCCTCTTCGCGCACCCGGATCGGAGCCGCCGCCTTCCTCTCCTGACCTGGCGGTGATCCTCTACGAGGACGAGGAGGCCCACGCCGATCCCCTGCGCCGCTTTTCCCCCCCGCGTTTCGCCTTGTTGCGGGAAAGGGAGGATTTGGTCTTCGCCGCTGTCCCGGGGGGATCGGGAGCGTGTCCGCGTTACGAGGGGGGGCGGGAAAGGGCGCCCGTCAAGCCCCTGGGGCTGGTGCAGGAAACCGGTTCAGGCAGGATGGGGATGCCGCCTCTGGATCGCTCCTGGAGGATCCCCGAGGAGGAGGAAGCGGTGCGAGAGGCCCTGCAGGCCTTCGTCAAGGCCTGCCTGCAGCTGCGCTTGCTGCATTCGGGCGGCACCATGGCGCACGCCGCCGGCGTCTCCATTGGGGGCGAGGGCTTTCTCCTCACCGGTCACACCCGCACCGGAAAGACCACCTTGAGCAGGCAGTTTCCGCGTGAATCAGTGCTGGGGGACGACCTGGTGGCGGTGAGGGAGGAGCGGGGCGCCTTTTTTCTCTACGGCACGCCGTGGCCGGGAAGGGAAGGCGGCGCGGTCTGCTACGGAGGCCTGCCGCTGCGCGCCGCCTTTCTGCTGCACCCGGAGCTGCCGCGGGGCCTGCGCCGCCGCCGCCCGGGCGATTCCCTGGCCGAGCTGTCCGCAAACGCGCCACGCCTTGGACACCCCGGGGAGGAGAGCAATCTCCTGGATATTTTTTCAAGGCTGCTGGAGAAGGTACCGATATACGAATTGAGCCTGGGGCTCGGCGACGACGCCATAGCCTTTTTCGAGCGTGTATCGGCGCGGGAGGAGAAAGAAGAGGAAGGAGGAGACGACGGACCCCCTGGATCGTGAGTTCATCGACAGGCTCTTCGAGGGCAACGTCCCCTATTCCGGCAGCCTGGAGCTGACCCACCGTTGCAACCTCTACTGCCGGCACTGCTACCAGTTCAAGGCGCGAGGAGGGGAGTTGGGGACGGAAAGGTGGGAAGCCCTGCTCGGGGAGCTGGCATCCCTCGGCTGCCTGTTCATATCCTTTACCGGGGGAGAGCCGCTGCTGCGCGCGGATCTGCCGCGCCTGCTGGAGGCGGCGGCGGGCATGGGGTACGCGATCACCCTGCAGACCAACGGCACCCTCATAAACCGGAAGACCGCGCGCATGCTGGGCGGATACCCCACCCTCAGGGCGGACGTCAGCGTGTACGGCTCCAGGGACGAGACCCATGACGCCCTCACGGGAGTGGCGGGATCCTTCGCGGCGGCGCGGCGCGGCATGGAGATGTTGCTGGAGTCGGAGGTGCCCCTGCTCCTCAAGGTCACCATGGGGTCTTTCAACCTGCAGGAGGCGGAGGACATCGCCTCCCTGGCGGACTCCCTGGGGGTCAAAGCGGTGTTTTCCTCCCTTATCTTTCCGCGCAACGACCGTGACCCCGCCCCCACCTCGCTGCGGCTCGACGACGCCGCCCTGGAGCGTTTCATCCGTTTCGAGACCGGGTACATGCTGGAGAGCCTCGCCGAGATCATGGGCACGGAAGGAGAGACGCTCACCTATGGGGACCTGGCTCGATACGTGCGCAAATGCGCCGTGGACCCCGTGCGCCTGGAGAGCGAGAACCGCCGCTATTGCGGGGCGGGGCGCACCGTTTTCGCCGTCAACCCCTATGGTGACGTATATCCTTGCGTGGCCTTGCCCCTTGTGTTAGGTAACCTCATGGAGGATAATTTCGCCCGAATATGGAAAGATTCACCGCCGATCATACGATTAAGGGAGAGAGAGGACGAATTGGCGGTGGAATGCGAGGAGTGTGATCTACTGAAAAAATGCGCCATCTGCCGGGCGCTCTCCTTCCTGGAGGGAGGAGACACGGCGGCATTGAGCCGCGAAAGGTGCAGGCAGACACGGGCGTTGATAAAGGTGCTGGAGCATGAAGAGGCAAGAAGCTGACAAAAGAACCTACGAAAAGCCTCGCATGAAGGTCATGCGCATAAACCGCTTTTTCTTCGGCGGATGCCAGGTGATCTGGCCCAACTGCTACTCCATGTATCTCTTCGTCCCCGGCTCGGCGCGCTGCCGCTGAAGGACCGGACCGGACAAACCGGTGGGAGGGGTTTCTGCTATGTCACCTAGTTGCCTTGTCTTCAAGGTTTACCCCCACATACGGTCCGGTGTTCTTGGAATCGCAAAGCGTAACCGCTTTAGACGCGGTTTTTGCCTGTTCGGTCTGACCATTCGAACGACAAAGAGCGCTTTGATCCATTATTTCCCATAGATTCGCGCCTTTCATGCCTTGTTGGTGTCTTCCTGCTTCGCTATCCGCAAGAATCCCTCGCGTCTTGCTCGGACAAGCCTGGCAGGTGATGTATGCTGACCCTCTTATGCGCGTATTGCCGCCTTGCCGGTAATGCCGGCCGTTCACCCCCGTATTCACGCCGCCCCCACCCTTTTTCGCGCCGCAGACCGACTGAAATAGGCCGCTCGCCGTTTTGATGCCGTTATATATAGAGAAAAACGACGGATATAAAGCCGTCCTGGAACGCGGGGAGAGGAGCCCGAGAAAGATGAGAGGATTCTGGAAGCACCTGGCGGCCAGCGCATCCATCACCGCCATCTTCCTGACCTCCGCTCTGGCGGTTTCCCTTATGCCCGCCGGCACCCCCACCGTGGTGGCCGCCAGGAAAACGGGAGCAGCCTCTTTCGCGCGCTCCCTCGCCGGCATGGCGCGGGCGCTGAGCGAGGCGCGTCCGCGGTCGGAAGCGCCGGATGCCGCGGCGGCCCAGGCGCAACCCGTATCCGCTGCGGCGCGGCCGAACCCCGCAACGGCCGCGCCCGGGGGAGGGCCGGCCGCGACAAAGCCGCCCACGGCGCCGCCCCATCCGGCGCAGCCGGCGCCTCATGCGCCTGCGGAGCCGGACGTTAAGCCCGAGGTGCCCGCGGCGAGCGCCATCAATCCCGACCTTCCTGGGCCGTCCGACCTCACGGGCAACTATACCTATAGCCCCGGCAATCCCAGGATAGAGTTGTCGTGGCGAGGAGTCAGCCATCCGGACTTCGTGGCCTACGAGGTTGAAAGATGGGAGAGCGGCGATTTCGCCTCCATGGCGGAGGTTTACGCATATCTTTGCGAGATCGACCCCGAGGCGGCGGCGTACGCAAAGGATTTCGCGAGCCAGGTCGAGGTATTGGGCATGCAGGGCCTCACCCGGACGGAACGCGAGGATGCCATGGCCGCCCTGCGTAAGGACGTGGATGCGCTGAACGCCATCATCGCGGGGAACCCCAAGGCCGCCGACCTGTGGGAGAAGCTGCTCTCCCTGGCCGAAAGCGCCAGGACCAGGAAAACCGGCTACACCGACAGGAAACTCGCCACCGATACCTATTACCTCTACGTTGTGGTCGCCCTTTACCTCTCCGGCGAGAGCAGCGCTCCCTCCAACGGCGCGGCCTTGTTCGCCTACCGCTATTCCTACCAACCGCCCAAGGTCCCCACCGGCTTCACTGCCACCGCTTACGACCCGGGGGTGGGGCTGGAGTGGAGCCGCAACCTCGAGAGCGACCTGGCCGGGTACGACGTTTACCGGTTGGAGGGCTCCACGCCGGTAAAGCTGAACGGTGAGTTGATAACCAGGGGGACGGAGTTCTTCCACATCACGGGGGTGGAGGGTATGGTCTACCAGGTGGTGGCGGTGAACATCACCGGTCAGCGCAGCGCCCCCGCCTCCGCCACCGCGGTGCTCGCCCCCGCCGTCATCTACGACGCCGACAGCCCGGCATGGCTCTACCCCGCAGGCACTTGGGCGCGGGAGAACTACACCCAGCTCGAGGTGGGGGGAAGGGTGCT
>JACVJD010000134.1 GCA_015711825.1 Candidatus Solincola daggyaiensis | reverse complement strand
CATCCGTTCACCAGATGCCTGATGCAATTTGCGGAGATGTCAATGCGATATTTTTCCGCGCCTCAGCGAAAGATTTGATTCAGACGCGCCAAATGCTCGGTTCCCGCGGCTGGAATATCTTCGTGAAAACTAGTTTACTAAACGCTAATAATAAGTTAATTGTAAACTATAATATAGTATATAAATAACTATTTTAAAGATAAGGAGGCTGGCATCCGGCATGTTCGACCACAAGGACAGCGAGATAGGACATCGAGATATATCTACGCGCCCTGGACGACCAGCTCGGGCTCCGAGGCCGCGCTATTGAGCTGGTGGTATGCGGCGGCACCGCCCTCAACATCTTGGGCATCATAGACCGGGCGACCAGGGATATCGACGTCATGGGCGTGCTCGTAAGCGAAGGAGACATAAAGGAGGCGGCATTCGAAGACTGGTTTATTGACGCGGCGGCCAGGGTGGCCTCTGATTACGACCTTCCCGAGGATTGGATAAACAGCGGGCCCACGAGCATGGTGCGCACCGGCCTGCCCGAAGGCCTCGCCACGAGGCTTGCCGCCAGGAGCTACGGTGATCACCTTACCGTGCATTATACGTCCAGGTACGACCTGATCCACCTCAAGCTGTACGCGGCGGTGGACAGGCAGGACCGGCACCTAGAGGACTTGAGGGCGCTTGAGCCCAGTCGGGAGGAGATGGCGGCGGCGGCGTCATGGTGCCTGGGTCAGGACCCCTCGGAAGCGTTCAGGTCAGAGCTGATAGCGCTGCTGGAGTGGATGGGCTATGGAGAAGTTGCTGCGGACATTTCCAAAAAGCGTTCTGGATAAGATGCTCGATGTCTGCTGGGGGCAGTGGTCCGCCCTCGGCGCCTACGCTACCGTCCCCCCCGAGACCGGCAAGGCCATCGACCCCGAGGCCCTGATCTGCGCCACCATGTTCTTCGGTCGCTACGACCCCAGGCTGTTCGACGAGGCCCTGGACTGGATCGCCGCCAATGCAAGGTCGGTAAGCCTCGACCGGCTGAAGATGATAGCTCGCGTGTTTGGCCCCAAGTGCAAGGCATGCCTGGGGGCATCCCTGGAGGTGGCGGCCTCGTGGGGAGGAATACCGAGGCTCGCCTCCGCTGCCGCGAGGTGGGATGAGTTCAGGCTCGCGGGAAGGGAGGAGCTTTTCCTGAGCTGGGGAAGGGGAAAGGGGCCGGGGGTGAAGGACCCCGACCCGACCTTCCTCGCCTGGGGGTTCCTGCGCAAGAGGCCGGTCCTGCGCGGGCTCTCCGGGAAACCGGACCTGGGGAATGACGCCAACCTCTTCCTGCGCCTACGCAAGCTCTTCGGGGTAACCTCGCGCGCCAGCGTGGTAGGCTACCTGCTGCTCAAGGGCGAGGGGAACTCGACCCGCATAGCCAAGGCGGTCCACGTCAACCAGAGAAACGCCTACGGCATCCTCGAGGAGATGGCGGAGGGAGGGTTCCTCGAGCGGTGGACGGGCGGGAGGGAAGCGGTGTTCCGCATCGACCGGGAGCGGTGGGGCGGAATCTTCGGCGCAGGAAGAGGCGAAGGCGCGGGATCCGGTTTCGGCAAAGGCGCGGGCTCCGGTTTTGGAAAAGAGGGCGGCGTGGTCTTCGTGGGGTGGGCGGACGTCTTCAGCGCCTTCCAGCTGTTGCTGGAGGATTGGGCGGAGAACGCGGCGGCGTATTCCACCCCGTACCTGGCCTCATCGCGCCTGCGGGATATCGCGCCCGGGATAGTGAGGAGGCTGGCGGCCGGGGACGTCGGCTACAGGATCCCGGATCTGAGGGCCCATCGTGGAGAGGACTACCTCTCGGCTTTCGCCGAACACATCCAGGCCTATCTCGACCACCTGTAGTCGGCCGGTTCTCAGGCGCTGATCGACACCCGCCTGTCATCTCCCCATGTTATAACATGAACATGTTATACATAACGATGATATGACGGAGGCGAAAGCAGGCGCACTTTATCGGGTGCACTTTAGAGGCGAAAGCGGCATTCGACCGCGTATAAAGCTCAAGGACGTGGCGACGGCCGGGTTGTCGAGGCGGTCCTTTTAATGATAGTCTTACGTCAGATGTCTAACGTCTAACGTAGGAGGATAGGCGATGGCGAAGGCATGGGAAGGAGAGGCGACCTTGAGGCCGAAACGCCAGCTGACGCTGCCGGCCGAGATATGCGCATCGCTGGGCATCGGGCCTGGAGACGTGCTGGAGCTGAAGGTCGAGGGGCGGGTTCTCACCGCCAGGCCGAAGAAGGCGAAGGCCATGGACGCGCTGCAGGAGATACGCGCCTCCTTCGCGAGGTCGGGGATCGCGGAGGAGGAGCTGCTGAAAGCCGGGCGCGGAGCGAGAAGGTCTATGAGCCGGGAGCGCCATGGCGGCAAGAGATAGGATACGGGTTTTTCTTGACAGCAACGTCATCTTCTCCGGGCTCTATTCCGGCCAGGGCCCGCCCGGGGCCGTCCTCGAGCAGGCGGTGGAGGGGAGATTCTCCATGATCGTCTCCCGCCAGGTCCTGGACGAGGTGGTGCGCACGGTCTCCGGGAGGCTGCCCGAGGCCCTGCCGTCCCTCCGAGAGCTCCTGGTGAACATGCCGCTGGAGGTGTGCGGGGATCCGGATCCCTCGGCGGTGGAGGCGTGGTCGCAGCTCGTAGGTGCGGACGATGCGCCCATAGCGGCGGCGGCGAGCGCCGCGGAGGTCGATTTCCTCGTCAGCGGGGACAGCCATTTCCTGGAAGCCGCGGCCGCGGCGGAGAGGAAAGGCCTGCGGATAGTCTCCCCCACCGCATTCATAGCCCAGATCCAGACATAGGGGTCTCCAGACATGGGGGTCAGGCCTCGGTTCATGTCCAGACATGGGGGTCAGGCCTCGGTTCATGTCTGGGGTATATCCAGACACGGGGGTCAGGCCTCGTTTCATGTCCGGGGTAGGGCCCATCCCCATGCCGCGCTTCATTGAAGCTTCCGGTAAGATGCAGAGAATCCCCGGCTCATCTCTCCGGCGCATCTCTCAGGAGACGGCCGGTTCCTCAAGGCCGCTGTTGCCGCGGAGGAAAAGCGGCCCACGCATCGCTCGTTTCGCCCCAACACGAAGGGAGAAACCCCTTTGCTTCGAATATTTATCATGGGCGAGGGAAATGGAGGTGGAAGCATGGCGAGGGTTATCGGCCTTTCCGGGCCTTTTGGGGCCGGCTGCTCTACTATAGCGAGGATTTTACAGGATCAAGGCTACGTGATCATCAAGGCGAGCGAATACATCACGGAGTGGGCCGGGCAGAACGACATCGGGTTTGCGATTCCAGGGGAGGACAGCACGGAGAGGAGACGTGCGCTGCAGGTGGCCGGCAACATACTCAGGATGCGCGAAGGAAACGACGCCATCGCCAAATATGTGGTGCAACGCATCAAAGAGAAAACGAAGGAAAGCGGAGACGCGGACAGTCTGCGGTTCGTCATCGACAGCCTTAAAAACAGGGGCGAGATAGAATTCCTGCGCCGAGAGCTCGGCGGTTCATTTACGGCGGTTTCGGTATATTCTTCCGCCCAGAGCAGGGAGGGGCGGAGTAGTGTTCAAAACAGCTACGGGGGCAACCTGTGGCTGATAAAAAGGGACGACCGGAGAGACAGGGACGAGTTCGGTTCCGACGTGGAATGGGGGCAGCAAGTCCTGCAATGCGACGTTGCCGCGGACATCTCCATCGATAACGACGAGAACGTCGCAACCCCTGAGGCATGGGATTACAAGCTGGCCGATGCCGTTTCGCGATATATCCTGAACGAGCATCCTGAGATCGATGCGAACACCCTCTTCATGTGGCGGGCGGAGCTGGCAGCGACGGATTCCAGATGCGGCAAGAGAAAAGTCGGAGCCTGCATCGCGAGGGACGAAAAGATAATCTCGGTGGGGTGTAACAGGACTCCCGATGGCGTGGACGAATGCCTTGAGCACAGGGACTACATGACCTGCTATCGCGACCATCTTCGGTCGCTGAAGGAAAGGGAAGGAGCGAGCAAAGAGATACGCGTGGAGGATTTAGGGCTGGACGAATATGACCGGGCTTTGATCGACCGGCTCGAGGATGACGAAGAAAAGCGAAGGTACGTCAGTCGCATTGTCCTGGATGTCATCGACGGATACTATTATGACTTCAAGACGCTGGAGGCGTGCAGGGCCCTGCACGCTGAGGAAGCGGCGATACTTACCGCTCTGGAGAGGGGAGAAGACATTCGTGAGGCGACCCTGTACACGACCACTTATCCATGCATGGCCTGCGCGAAGAAGATCGCGCAGCAAGGGATAAAGGAGGTCTATTTTATCGAGCCATATCCTATCGAGGGAGCCAGAAAACTCCTGGACGAAAAGGGCGTGAGGCAATACCGCTATCAGGGCTTAAGGTTGAGGTTCGCGCCGCGCATCCTGGACGCCATGGTTGAAACCACCGGGAGCAAGCTGAAAAGCATGAGCGGGAAGAATATTGAGTTGGAGGAGGTGTACGACAGTGTATTTCAGATGCTCACGCTGCAGAAAACAGTCAATGCAGTACTCGGGCGGGGCCGGTAAGCTGATCTGCTACAACTGTGGGCTGACCATAAGATGCAGTAACGCGGACGAGCTTTGGGACATTATGAGAGGAGATGACTTCGCCTTCATGGAGGGCTGGGAAAGGGACCTGATACTTAACGTGCACCGGGTCAACCACGGAAGGAGCATGGCGGGTTAATAGGCGTGCGCCGGACCAGACACGGAAAGAGCATGGCAGGTTAAGGCAGCGCCCCAGGCCCCGCATTTCCGAGGTAGAGGGCCTCAGGGAAAGAAGGGGCCTCAGGGGAAGAAGGGCTTGTCGGCCTTGAAGAGGGCGACGCCCTCCTGGCGCGTCGCCTTAAGCATGGCGGGGGTGAAGCCCTTGGGTCCACAGACATGGGGGTCAAGCCTCATTTCATGTCTGGGATATGGGGCAAGGTCTTGTGCCGGCGCCTACGACCCTAGCCTTTGCAGCGTGAGTTCTTACCACCCTGGCCCCTTTGATTTTGATTCCCCCGGTATCAGCACCTTTGAGAGATGTGATACGTTGTTCTGAGATGAGGCTGGCTTCCTTGAGTTTGGTTCCCCCGGAATCAGCAACTCAGGAGCGGGCCTTGGCACCAGGCCTCGTCGCCATGTTCCTGCGCGGCAGCATGCTTTGGCAAGCTTCCCCGTCACACCTGATTGTGCGTTTCCACGTTAAGAAGGCCCAAGACATTTCTTTTGTCAGTTTCCAGGCGGGCACATAAATCACTATCCTGGCGGAGAGCCGCCGTCATTTTGGAGAAGCGCTGGCCTACGGCATTCGCGCTTATCCCTCCCAGTACCTCACCGACCTCGAGGTTCGACGCGGCGGTGCAATCTCTGGCAACGCTCAACAGCAACCAGCAGGCGTAGCGACACCGTTCGTCGTTTCGGTAATCCCCTTCGCCCAGGCTGGCGATCCCCAAGTAACCGCAGACGGCATCATGAATCTCCGCGAGGGAGAAGAGCCTGGTTAGTTCCCTACGTCCTATCACGCCTTTTACCCACTCCTTGCCTTGAAAGTTGGCCTTGATCCGCTTCAAAAAATCCTCGCTTCCCAGTAGCGCCTGCGCCACGATCTTGTTCTCCGGGTAACAGGGCCCAGTGCCGATCGCTTCGCCTACGAACTGCCGGTACCTGGCTCGCGCCTCGAC
>JACVJD010000133.1 GCA_015711825.1 Candidatus Solincola daggyaiensis | reverse complement strand
CCGGGATTATTACCCCGTCCTCTACCGCTGGTGGCTGGCCAACCGCCATCGCCCGGATATGCGTCCCAAGATGTGAGGGTCGGGGGTAACGCGCAGCTCCAGCCCGCGCATCCGGAACCGTCACCCGCTTCTCCGGCGGGATGACGTAGCGCGGACAAGCGGAGCCTGCCTTGCGCTTATCCGGGACCATCACCCGCTCCTCCCCCGCTCCTCCAGCGGGAGCGGCGTGGTGGGCGGCAGCGGTGAAGGCAGGCCAACCGCCATGGCCCGGATATGCGTCCCAAGATAAGAGGTGCGTTTCACCTTTAAAAGTTGCGGGGCGGGCACAGCTCGCCGCGGTGCAGCACCTTGTAGAACCCGCCGAAATCGTAGGTGACGTCGGCCCTGATCGCCCCGCGCTTGCAGATGGCCATGCAATCGTTGCAGGACATGCAGTCCGGCACGGGCTTGTCTATCATATAAGCCTTCTTGTCCTTTCCGACCCCCGCCACGTAAAGACACGCCCCCGGGCAGATAAGCGCGCAGTTGCCGCAGCCGTTGCATCTCTCGTGGTCGATGGCCACCCGCCCGGAGGTGCAGCGCTCCGGGTCGTCGTAGGTGGGTATGGTCATCCTCTCCTTCAAGCTGAGAAAAGCCATTTCCATCCCTCGCTTTCCTTAAAAGACGATCCTCTTGCGACCGTCCTCCCACCAGTCGATCTCACGCAGCTCGCGCTCTATCATGCCGTCGGGTTTCCCCACCGGGTACCCCAGGGCGATGCCCTCCACGAGGCGGTATGGCCACTCGATACCCAGCTTCTTCTTCCACTTGGTGCCGAATTTGAACACCTCCACGAAGCCCACCCAGCAGGTGCCCAGCCCCAGGCTGTGGGCGGCGAGCACCATGTTCTGCCCGCAGATGCCCACGTCCACGGCGGGCTTGGCCGCCCCCCGCCTGTCCATGAGGATGAGGATCACCGTGGGGGCGCCGTGGAAGAGCTTGAGCTTGCCGTCGGCGATGAGGCTGATGGCCCCGAAGGGTATGGGGTGCATGAGGTTGGGAATGAGCCTGGCGCTTACCTGGGAGTTGAGCCACGCCAGCCTTCCCAGCGGGCTTTCCTGCCAGTTGAGGAGGAACTTGAGCACGCGGCAGCGCAGGCGCACGTACTTCTCCATCTCCTCGATCATCTCGCGATCGCGGACGACCACGAAGCGCCAGGGCTGGGAGTTCCCCGCCGAGGGCGCGAACCTCCCCGCCTCCAGGACGCGCCGCACCAGCTTCTCGGGGACCTGCCTGTCCTTGTATTTGCGCACGCTGCGCCGCTCCAGGATGACCCGCTCCACCGGGTTCCAGGACATGCCCTCTTGCCAGGCGTACATCTCCCCGAGCTTCCGTTTTTGCTCCTGGGCCTCGTCCTCGTCTTGCACGTCGATCTCCTTATCCATCGTCTCCGTCATGACTCCCCCCTTCCGCTAAGCGCCTTTTTTCATGGGCATCTATACTGGCGGTTTCCATGGGCGGTTTCCATGGGCGTTTTATCGGTGCGCCCCGCTCATGCCTGTCTTCCCCCTCCTCACCATCCCTAAACCGCCGCGGTCACTTCCAACCTCACCATCCCTAAACCGCCGCGGTTCCCTCGCAGCGAGATCCGGCTGCTGCCGCCATCCCTTCGCGGCGATCGCGTGCATTCCCCCTACCGCCGGGTCCAGCATGCCTTGAAAGCGGGAGCCACAAGTCATGATCCCACGGTCTGCAAACAACGGGACCCGGCCCCCTTCTCCTATTCCTCGAAAACCTGGGCTTCCGGCACCCAGGGCGCGATCATGCACTTGAAGAGGTTGAGCCGGTTGAGCTGGTTGGTACCCTCGTAGATCTGCAGCAGCTTGGAGTCGCGCAGGAATTTCTCCGCCCAGCCGTCGTGCCTGATCCCCGCCCGGCCCATGAACTCCACCGCGAGCTGGCAGTTCTTTATCCCCAGGTCGGTGGCGGCGAACTTGGAGAGAGAGGCCCATCCCGAGGCGCGCCTCGCCTCCTCCTCCGTCTGGCCGTCCATGACCAGCTTGCGGAAGATCCTGGTAGTGGCATCGGCGGCGTTGACCGCGGGCATGAAGCGGTCAAGCACCGCCGTGGGAACGGCCCGCATGTAATAATACATGGGTTTCATGTTCAGCAGGGAGGCCATGCCGTAGAGCCCGTTGACATGATTGCATTCCATGTAGGTGAGGCGCGCCAGGGCGGCGTTGGCGTACATCTCCGCCAGCAGGCACTGCGCCCACTCATGGTTGACGAGAGGTTTGCCGTCAACCAGCGTCTCGCGCGCGAAGCGCAGCGCCGTCTCGTAGGCGCCGCGCGCCACCCCCGCCCCCATGGCTCCCACCCCGGGGCGGGTCAGCGAGACCACGAAGTCGATCAGCTGCATGCCCGTGCCCTTGGCGCCGCGCTTCAAGCCCTTCATCTGGGAGGCGCTGATGCACACGTCCTCGTCGGGTATGAAGCAGTCCTGGAAGATCATCTCGCTGGCGGGGCAGCCCTTCTGTCCCATTTTCTTTTCCATCCTGCCGAAGGAGAAACCCTTGGTGCCGTTCTTCACCGCGAAGAGGATCATGGTCTCCTCGGGGCGCTCGAGGTCCTCGTAGGCGATGAGCATGTGCCAGGTGGAGACGTGTCCGTTGGAGATGAAGACCTTGGTGCCGTTGACCACGTAACCGCCCTCCACCCTGCGGGCATGGCACCTCACCTTGGCCTTGGAAAGGAGTTCCACCTCCTCGGCGTCGGTGCCAGCTCCCGGCTCCGTAACCAGCCCCGCCACCAGGCAGGGCTCGCCGCTGCGTTCACCCTCCACCACCTCGCGGCAGACCTTATCGGTGATGCGCATGTTCCATCCCGCGAAGAGGATGGAGAGGCCGAAGTACTGCACCCCGATGAGGTTGCCGATGCCCGCGCACACCGAACACAGCTCCTCCACCACGGGGGTGATGGAACCCAGGTTCCAGCCCTTGCCGCCGAAGATCTTGGGGATCCACGCGGTGTAGAAGCCCCAGCGGTTGATCTCCTTCACCAGGTCCCATGGTATGTAGGTGGGGTCCTCGCTCATCTTGCGGTCCAGCTCCAGAGCGTAGGGCCGGGCTACGGCTTCGTTGAAGCGGCGGGCGAGGGCCACCGCCTCCCTTATCTCGCTCGCTACACCGGTGGGCATCTTGCCCGCGTTGTCCAGGCTGCACATGATGTCCACCAGGCGGGGATCCCTATCCAGCAGGGACGAGGATTTCATTCCCTCGAACATCTCTTTACCCCCTTGTCCTCACCAGGCCGCTTCTCCGTCGATGATGCTTCGGATGTACTTGAGCCTCCTCAATGGGGTGATCCCCAGCAGGGGCTGCGCCTGCTTGGCGTCCCGGAAGCGCTTCTCCTGGCCGTAGTCCTTCATGTAACCATATCCTCCCAGGAGTTGGATGCCGTTGGAGGTCACCTCCGGGGCCAGCGACTGCGCCTGCAGCGCGGCCGCGCGCGAGGCCAGCTCCCAGCCCGGCTCGCCGCGATCCACGGCACGGGCGGCGCATTCCACCAGCATGTCCGCCACCTTGCAGGACACGGCCATGGAGGAGAGGAGCATCCTTACCTCGGACCACTCGATGATATGTCTGCCTCCCTGCTTGCGTTGCCGGCAGTACTCCAGGGCATCGGTGAAGGATCCTTTCATGATGCCCGTGGCAACCGCCGCCGCAGCCACGCTCAGGCGGTCCACCGCCGCCTCGAAGTATTGCCCTCCCTTCCTCTCCTCCCCCACCAGGCGCGCGGGTACGCCGGAGAGGGTCAGGTCCACGGCGGGACAGGCGTGCATACCCAGGCTGAGCACGGGCTCGGAAGCGGTAAAGCCCTCGTGTCCCGTATCCACCAGGAAAAAGGCAAACCCTTCCATGCCCTCCACGCGGGCGGGAAGGAGGGCGTGGGCGGCGAGCCCGCCCAGGACCACGTATTCCACTTCCCCCGACAGCTCGTATCCCTTTTCCCCGCGGGACGCCCGAGCGCAGTTGCCCGCCTCCGAGGGATTGTCGTAGGAGGGGAAGGCGATGAGGGCCTGCGCGAGGTCTCCGTCTCCCTCCGCCTCCCTGGCCAGGAGCTCCTCCGCCCCGGCCAGGCGCAATATCTCCTGCGCCAAGGCTTGGGTGAAAACAGCCCCGCCGAGGCTGGCGTCGGCGCGGCAAAGCTCATCCAGCACCAGGCAGAGAGCGGTCACCGGCTCCGCGGACCCGCCCGCATCCTCGGGCAACATGATGGAAAAGAATCCCACCTCCAGGGATTTCGCCAGCACATCATCATAGAGGGGGGCAAAGGGATAGCGGTCGTGCTCTTCCCTTTCCTCCACCAGCTCCCTGGCCGCGAAGTCCCTTGCCATACCGTCGAGCATCCTGAGCTCTTCGCTCACGTCGGCTTTCATGCCATCTACCCCCTTCTTTCAAGCAGCTCTCATCGTGCTTACCTGCAACGGTGCCATACCTTTGGCTTTACCTGGGCGGACCTGCGCTCTCCCCTCGGGAACGGCGCGAGGACCTATCCCCAAGCCCCGGACATGAAATGAGGCTCGACCCCTATGTCTGTTCGAGGATGTGGACGCACATGGCGGCCTCGCCCATGCCGATGAAGCCGCCGCCGTTCTCGGCCAGGGCGATGCGCGCGCCCTCCACCTGGCGGGGCCCCGCCGCTCCCCTGAGCTGCATGACCAGCTCGTACACCTGGGCGAGCCCCGAGGCGCCGATGGGGTGCCCCCGGCATTCCAGCCCGCCGCTGGTGTTTACCGGCAGCCTGCCGCCGAGGGAAGTGGCCCCGGACTCGGCGAAGGGCCCGCCCTCCCCTTGGGGGCAGAAGCCCATCTCCTCGTACTGCACCAGCTCGCCGAAGGCGGTGGCGTCGTGCACCTCGGCCACGTCTATGTCCTCGGGGCCGAGGCCCGCGACCTCGTAGGCGCGCCGGCTGGCCCGCTTTCCTATGCCCTCCAGGCCGCTATCCGGCAGGGACCCCGAGACCAGCACCGAGGCGCGGATGCGCACCGGCTTGGCATCGGGGAAGCGCTTGAGGGCGCGCTGCGAGCAGATCAGCGCCGCCGCCGCCCCATCGCCGATGGGCGCGCACATGGCCCGTGTCAGGGGATAGGCGACCAGGTAATCCTCAAGCACTTCCTCCACCGTCATGTCCATCTGGTACTGGGCCATGGGGTTTAGGGAGCCGTTGTGGTGGTTCTTGGCGGCGATCACCGCCAGCTGCCGCTGGGTGGTGCCGTAGGCCTTCATGTGCATGCGCGCTCCCATGGCGTAGATGTCCATGAAGGCGGAATGGCCCTTGTCCTTCTTCTCTCCTTCCCCCTGCCCGGCTCCCGCCTCAGCGGCTTTCCTGGCAGCATCGGCCTGGAAGGCGGCGATTATCCCCTGCACGAACTCCACGTCCGCTCCCGAGGCGAAGCCCTCGATCATCTTCTTGCGGTCCTCGGGGAAATAGACCTTCTCGGCGCCCACCGCCAGCACCAGGTCGTAAAGCCCCGCCTTCACCGCCGTCCACGCGGAATGCAGGGCGGTGGAGGCCCCGGCACAGGCGTTCTCGACGTTGGTAATAGGTATGCCCTGTATCCCCAGGGGCGCCAGCGCCACCTGTCCGCGGATGCAGTGCTGACCCTGGGACATGCCCCAGCCGGAATTGGAGAACCACGCCGCCTCTATGTCCCCGATATCCACGGGCACGT
>JACVJD010000132.1 GCA_015711825.1 Candidatus Solincola daggyaiensis | reverse complement strand
GGTGGGACCCAGCACGTTGGGAAGGCTCTTTATGCCCGTCACCACGCCCAGGTCCTGGACGAACCATTGGTACTCGATACGCGAAGCGTTCACCCGGCTCTCGGGAAGGTGATAATCGAAACGCAGGAGCAGGGCGTCAAAGGTGCCGGCGGGGGTGGTTATCTTCCCCTCGGAAACCACCTCGTATGTGGACCCCGGGTATTTGGTTCCGGACGAGAGGTAGATCTCGGGCATGGAACCCGTACCGCCCACCTCGAGGGGGAAGGAGAGGGTCACCGAAACGGGGGTTTTCTTGTCGAAGGGGCTCAGGTAGTGCACCGTTTCCTTTCTGGAAGCGGTGCTTCCATTGGGGAAATATTCCATGGTATATCCCCATTCATGCCATTCGGATGCAGTGGAGTCGTTGCTCATATAGGACGTGATCACGAAGCGGTGGCCTCCCGAGCCGACATAGGTCTGCCTCAGGGCGTAGGTCGCCTGGGGGAAGGCTGCCGCGTCCGCGGCCTCGTGGATGCCGATTACCTCCTCGATTATCTTGTAAGGCGTGGTCATGCTGAAATACCAAGGCCCCTCGAGCTCGAAGTACACCGGGTACATGTTGCTGGTGGCCTCGACGCTCTTGTAGTAGGAGCTCGACCAGTTCACCGGGGGCTTGGGGTTCTCCGCCGCGTAGAGGGCGACGTCGTCCCAGTAGCCCAGCGTCCAGGTATCGTAATAGTCGCCGTGCTCGTCGTTGATCCAGTCGTTGATGTAATAAACACTCCTCGTCCCCACCTCGGGCTCCCAGTACTGGATGGCGAGCCCGTCTTTCTTCTGCTGCGTTGGCGGGGCGACGGTCTCACCCGCCCCCGTGGGCTGCTCCGCCGGCTGCTGCTCCTGGGCCCATACCGTTACCCCCAGGACCAGGAACAGGCATCCCGTGACCAGCAGGGCGCATAGCACGAACGCCGCCCTGCGCCGACCTCTGGTTGAGCGCGATATCTCAGGCACCTGCTTACCCCCTTCGCCTCCAATAAATGCCGGGCCAAAGTCCGGCCAGCATCATACAACCGCTTCGCCATGGCGTCGCGGCCGCCCGCCTTTTTCTCTTTCTACCACCAAGAGCAGGCCTCCTACCGCCAATAATATGTTATTCCCGGGCGGTAAACCTGTCTATCCTGTCCGCAAGCATATTTCTTTCCTTCCAGGTATTGTATTCGGCTCGAAACGCTCTCACCTGTAGAAGCAAAGTCCCGCCTCGCACGGAGATCCCTTCCCGGCCCGCATTGGGCATCGTGGACGGGACGGGCCTCTCTTCCGCATCTCGGCGGGATCGCCGCTGCCGCATGTTTCCCCGCGGTCGCCGCGCGTTTCGGGTTTTTTGCGATGCCGGTTTTTTGTGTCCCATGGCCATGGCCACCGGTCGGGGACCATGGTCAAAGCGCCTCCCCTCAGCCCGACGGAAAACGCCACCCGCGGGGAAGGGACACGCTTATGGTGGGGAAGTCACCGGCGTTTTCCGCTATTCAGATGATGCTTTGCCTTGCCTTCGGCCCATTACGGTTTCTCCCCGACAACGACGGCATGGAAATGAGGACAGGGCCGGTATGGGGTGAATGGAAGAGGAGATGCGTCGCTGCCATAATATATAGTAGGATGCGTAGAGATAAGGGGGACTAGAATGCAGGGAAAGATCCTTTTGGTCGACGACGAACCGGAGATCCTGCGGGCGGTCAAGTTCTATCTCGAGGACGAGGAGTTCGAGGTACACGTAACCGAGGAGGGAAGCCGCGCCGTGGAACTCGCCGAAGCCCTGCAACCCGACCTCATCATCCTCGACGTGATGATGCCGGTGACCGACGGCATACAGGTGTGCCGCCAACTCCGTTCCCGCACGCGCACCCGCCTGATACCCATCATCTTCCTTACCGCCCGCGAGGCGGTGGAGGACAAGATCAAGGGGCTCGAGGCCGGGGGCGACGACTATGTGACCAAGCCCTTCAGCAACCAGGAGCTGCTGGCGAGGATAAAAGCCCATATCAAGCGCTCCCGCGAGGAGTTGAGCTCGCATCCCGTCACCGGGCTTCCCGGCGCCATCACGGTGGAGAACGAGGTCAACCGGCGCCTGCAGGCGGGGGAGATATTCACCGCCGTTTTCGCCGCCATGGAGAACTTCCGTCCTTACCAGGAGGCATACGGGGTGAGCCGGGGGGAGCGCCTCCTCCTCTACATGGCCAGGGTGCTGGAGGAAGCCCTGGGCAAATGCGGTGGGGAGGGATGCTTTATGGGACAGCCTTCCTACGAGGAATGCCTCCTCCTGCTCCCTCCCGACAGGGCGGCCGAGGTATGCTCATGCGCCACCGTAATGTTCGAAGAGGGAAAGCTCGACCACTACCTGGAACAGCACCGCCGCCTCGGAGAGCTGACCTATTACGATTACCGCGGCAAGCTCGCCCGCTCTCCCCTGGTCTTCCTCGCCCTGGGAGGAGTATGCAACTCCAATCGCTTCCTGGCCACCTACGCCGCCGTGGCGGATTGGGGCGCTCAGGTGCTCCTGAAGGCGCGCTCCTGCGGGAAAAGCTGCCACGTCCTGGAGGAATGAGCGCACGTGGCCGGGGAATTGATCCTGGTGGTGGACGACGAGGCGAACATCGTTGAGCTGGCCCGCCTGTACCTGGAAAAAGAGGGATTCCGGGTCGCTGAGGCCTCGGGGGGCGAGGAAGCCCTGCGACGCTTCGAGGAGCTGCAGCCCGCCCTTATTATCCTGGATATCATGATCCCCGAGCCGGACGGATGGGAGGTGTGCAGACGCATCCGTTCCCGCTCCCGCTTGCCCATCATCATGCTCACCGCACGCGAGGACGAGGTGGACAAGGTGGTGGGGCTGGAGCTGGGAGCCGACGACTACCTCACCAAACCGTTCAGCCCACGTGAGCTGGTGGCCAGGGTTAAGGCGGTGTTAAGGCGCACCCAGCCCACCCCCGAACCCCAAGAGGTGCTCCACCTCGACGACCTGGTCATCGATTGCTCCCGCCGCCGCGTTACCCAGGGAGGCAGGGAGGTAGAGCTCACCCCGCGGGAATTCGACCTCCTCTACGTGCTCGCCTTGAACCGCGGTATCGTCATGAGCCGCGAAAAGCTGCTGGAGCGCGTGTGGGGCTACGACTACTACGGCGACACGCGTACCGTGGACGTGCATATACGCCACACACGCGAGAAGCTGGGGGAGGATTCCTCCAACCCGCGCTATATCGAGACGGTGTGGGGAGTGGGCTACAAGTTCCGTGAAGGGAAGCGCTGATACCGATGCCGCGAGAGCTCTCGAGCCTCCAGGCCATCGAGGTCGGGCGCAAGGTCTTGGAAGGGAGGCTTTGAGACCTGTTCCGTGAGCTTTATGCGGATCCCGCGTTCGCCGGTCCGGAACGGGCGGCAAAAGGGAAGGTTTTCCATCAATGGCACAAGCGCGCTTAAGTCTCCGGGTCATCGTAGTCGGGCGCGAGCTCCGGGAAGGGAGGCGTTGAGGAGAATGGCGGCGCGGCGGGCATCCCCTTTCCGCAGCCTACGCGGGCGCTTCCTGTTCTATTTCCTCGTGCTGGGAGTCCTTAGCCTGCTGCTCTTCGGCGCCCTCTTCGCATACCTGGCTTGGAGGGAGCGAGGCCGCGAGGAGAGGGCGGCCCGGGACGAGCTGGTGGAACAGTCCAAGGAGATGGGGCGGGACCTGGCCATTCTTTTCGCCCTGGGAGAGAGGCATCCAGGGACGGCCCTGGCGGACACCGAGAGGGTCGCCCAGCTGCTGCGGCTGGAGGGCAAGCTCATCAAAGCGGTGAGCGTGATCGTGGATCGCGAGGGAGAGGTGGTGGCCCCCCGCCCCATCCCGCTTCGCGTCCCGCGCACCTTCGACCAGCAGTTGCTCGCCAACGGCGAGGTCGTCGTCCGCCAGGGGCAGTTCGGCGTCCTGGGCGAGGTCTACCTGGTGGCGGTACCATTGCGCATACCCGGCCACTCGGAATACTACAACCTGCTGGTGGCCAAGCGCCCTCAGGACCTGGTGACCGTGTCGGGTTCCGAGCTCATGCGCTACCTGGTTATCGCCGGCGGGGCCGCTTTGCTGCTCTCCATCCTCCTGGCCCTCTACCTCAGCTCCTACGTGCTGCATCCCCTGCGTAACCTCAGCCAGGCGGCCTGGGAGCTCGCCCACGGCAATCTCGAGAGAAGGGTGGAGATAAAGGGACGGGACGAGATCGCAGACCTCTCGCGCTACTTCAACTACATGGCGGAACGCATCCAGACCAGCGCGCGCCTGCAGAAGGACTTCGTGGCCGACGTCTCCCACGAGATAAGGACTCCCCTCACCTCCATCGAGGGGTTTTCCCAGGCGCTGCTGGAGGACATGGTGGAGACGGAGGAAGATAAGCGCCGCTACCTGGGGATAATCGCGGAGGAAAGCAGGCGCCTGAAAAGGGTGCTGGAACAGCTCCTCGCACTCTCCCGCATCGACGCCGGCGCCTGGGCGCTGCGCCCGTCCTCACTGGCCCTGGGGGAATACCTGAGGGAGGTGGGGGAAAAGGTGCAGCCGAAGGCGGTGGAAAAGGGGGTGGTGCTGCGGGTGGAGGTGCCGGAGCACATATCGAGGTTGGAGACCGACCAAGACGCCCTCGAGCAGGTGTTGCATAATCTCCTCGACAACGCGGTGAAGTTCACGCCGGAAGGTGGCGAGGTGGTTCTGGCGGCCGATCCCCTTCCCCTGGGTGGCGCTCGCATCCAGGTAAGGGACAACGGGCCCGGAATACCGCCGGAGGAGCAGGAGCATGTCTTCGACCGTTTCGTGCGCGTCGAGCGCTCGCGCTCGCAACGCCATGGGGGTTCGGGCCTGGGGCTCTCGGTATGCCGGGAGCTGGTCGGCCTGCTGGGAGGAAAGATATACCTTTGGAGCCAGCCCGGCAAAGGCACGGTCTTCACGGTGGAGCTGCCTCCCAGGCTCCCGGACCTTCATGCGGTAAAGGAGGGGGAAGCGGGCGGTGCCGGCACGTGAACGGGGGCCGCGCCCAGCAAGGGGTTCCCGCCTCGCCTTCACGCGACTGCAGCAGGAAGCGCACCCGCCAGGATGCTTACTCGCGTTCCCGGTATGTCTAAAGGCGCAGTTCTGGCGCCCAGGGATGGCGGCGGTGATGACGGGCAAAACGCTTTTCGGGATTGCGGCCGGAGGCGGCCGGAGGGAATGATGCCCGGTGAAAAAACGCGACTCGCGGCGATGGCTTTTAAACGAGCAGATGGAGTACTGCTACCGACGGCGCGAGGAACGCGGTGAAAAAACGTTGCTCGCGGCGATGGCTTTAAACACATGGAGATCCAGGTCAGTGCGGGCGAGCGGCGGATCCTTGCATACTGGGCAGAGAAGCGGTGTTGATCCCAAACGCGGGCGGAGCCGAAGCGCCCGTGAGCGCCTGGTGGGAGAGGTGGACACATTGCCGAAGCGCTGGTTTATCGTTCGACATGACGTTGCGCCGGCAACGCCCACGCATGATGGCGAAGGACTATGGCTTTCAGCTTGCGTATATCAGTCATCGGTCGATTCTATGTTGCGCTGGCTACGCCCACCCATACCGGTCAAAGGCCGAGGCAGGGAAAGGCTGTTTTGAAGGCAAGGGAGGAGGGAGGATGCCGGAGCTTCCCGAGGTGGAGACCATCCGCAGGCAACTGCGGAGGGAGCTGGTCGGCGCGCGCATCGCGGGATGCGAGGTGCTGCTTCCGCGCCTGGTGACCTTTCCCACTCCCCTAGGATACCGGCGAGGAATA
>JACVJD010000131.1 GCA_015711825.1 Candidatus Solincola daggyaiensis | reverse complement strand
TACCTCACCTGGCGCCGCCAGTCCCGCGACCGCACCCTAAAGGAGTTCAACGCCCGCATGGCCCAGGCGGAGGGTTACGGCAAGAGCATGGTGGCGGGGATCAGGGCGGCCATGGAGAGGTCCGGGATAGGGCCGGAGGATATCGCGCGCGCGGTTTATTCCGCCCCCGATTTCCGCAGCCACGGGGCGGTGGCGAAGGCGCTCAAACTCGACCCCGCCACCCAGGTGC
Organism: Candidatus Solincola daggyaiensis; assembly: GCA_015711825.1. Classification (GTDB taxonomy): domain Bacteria; phylum Actinomycetota; class Geothermincolia; order Geothermincolales; family RBG-13-55-18; genus Solincola_B; species Solincola_B daggyaiensis. The sequence goes on along the minus strand of JACVJD010000131.1, from coordinate 5,668 downwards.
AGGACGCCCTCTTCGCCTGCGTGGGGGGCACGGGAACCGCCCAGCCTATGATGATGCTGGCGGGAGCCCTGGAGAGCGGCCTTAGGGCCGGGGATTTGGTACTACTTGCCAACTACGGAGACGGCGTGGACGTGTTCCTCTTCCGCGTCACCGAGGCTCTGGAGGTGCTCCCGCCTCGGCGCGGTCTCCGCGGATATCTCGGCTCACAGGCCGCCCTCGAGAGCTATCCCGTTTACCTCCGTTACCGTGACCGCCTGCGCATGGACAGGCCGGAGTACTCCAGCTCCACGGTTATCCTCTGGCGCGAGCGCCGGGAACTCTATTCCCTTTACGGCTCGCGCTGTCTCGACTGCGGGCTGGTGAGATTTCCGCCCCAGATGGTCTGCTCGCGCTGCCGGGCCAACGGCCGACACGAGGAGGTCAAACTGGCCCGCCGCGGCAGGCTCTTCAACTTCATCAACGACCGCCTTTTCGAGTCCATGGAAACCCCCACCACCCTATGCCAGGTGGACCTGGAGGGCGGTGGCCGCATCTTCCTGCACATGACCGACCGCGACCCCGAGGCGGTGGAGCTGGACATGGAGGTGGAGCTCACCTTCCGCAAGCTCTTCGAGGGGGAGGATTTTTATACCTATTTCTGGAAATGTCGTCCGGTGAGGGGAGGGGGTGACGTGGAATGAGCTGCAGCCTGCACGATATCGCCGTCATCGGGGTGGGGGCCTGCAAATTCGGAGAGAATTTCGACCTGGACGTGGAGAGCATGCTGGTGGCGGCGGCGTACGAGGCTTACGAGGACGCCGGAGTGCGGCCCGAGGACATCCAGGCCGCCTGGATCGGCATCCAGTACCCCTTCACGGGACTCTCCGGCGCCACCCTGGCGGACCCTCTCAAGCTCTACCATATCCCCATCACCCACACCGAGAACTACTGCGTATCGGGGCTGGACTCTTTCCGCAACGCCTGCCTGGGGGTGGCCTCCGGGATGTACGACATGGTCATGGCCGCGGGGGTGGAAAAACTCACCGACCAGGCCGGACGCGGGCTGCCCACCGCCGGCTTCGGACACCCGGTGCTGCTGCGCGGACTCACCGCGCCCAGCGCCTTCGGCCTGGCCTTCCCGCAGCATGCCCGCAAGTACGGCACCACCAAGGAGGACCTGGCGCACGTGGCGGTGAAGAACCATTACAACGGCGCCGCGCACCCCAAGGCCCATTTCCGCCGCGAGGTCACCCTGGAGCAGGTGATGAAGGCCCCTATCGTTTCCGGGCCCCTGGGGCTGCTTGACTGCTGCGCCATCTCCGACGGCGCCGCGGCGGTGATCATCACCCGCAGGGAGATAGCCAGGAGATATCGCGACGACTACGTGGTGCTGCGCGGCCTGGGGCTCTCGGTATTCTCCAACCTCCTGCCCTTCGATCCCGATTTCGATTACCTCACCTGGATCCCCACCGTGAAGGCGGCGAAGATGGCCTACGAGATGGCGGGGATAGAGAACCCGCGCAAGGAGATAGACTGCGCCGAGGTCCACGATTGCTTCACCATCACCGAGATCCTGAACTACGAGGACCTGGGCTTCTGCGCCAAGGGAGAGGGAGGCAGGTTCGTGCGCGAAGGCCATGCCTCCATTGACGGCGACGTGGCCGTAAACCCCTCGGGGGGCCTGAAGTGCTTCGGCCACCCCATAGGCGCCACCGGCTGCCGCATGGTTTACGAGATCACGCGACAGCTGCAGGGCCGGGCGGAGGGGCGCCAGCGCGAGGGGGCGAAAACGGGCCTGGTCCACAACCTGGGTGGCCTGGGGGGCGTGGTCTGCGGCGTGGCCGTGCTCAGCTCCGAGGACAGGTATAGATGAGCGATACGGGGGCGGGATAACGCTCATGTTTCAATCGCCCGGAGGCGTGGGTGGTTGCAATTGCCGAGGGTGGAGGGGAGCAAGACCTGAGCGAAACGGAGGTGTGAGGTGCTTCGGGGGTGCGACACGGCGTTGTCGCCCCTCTTGCAGGGCTTGTTGCGGTAGTTGAGGATTGAGGGCGCAAGGCCTGAGCGAAACGGAGGTGTGAGATGCTTCTTTTCGAGCCGCTGGAGAGATGGGCGAAGGAGAGGCCGGACCGCGAGGCCATAGTCTATGGGGACCGGCGCATAACCTATGCCGACTACGACCGGGAGGTCGATCGCGTGGCCTGCGGGCTGCTGGCCCTGGGGGTGAAGCGCGGGGACAAGGTGGGCCTGTACATACCCAACCACCCCGAGTTTATCTTCGGTTACCTCGCTTGCGCCAAGGTGGGCGCCGCCGCGGTGCCCGTCTCATGGCGATTCGCGCCCGCGGAGGTCAAGTACATCCTCGGGCATTCCGATTCCTCGGTGGTGATCACCGAGACCTCGTTCATGGACTCCGATTTCCTGGCCAAGCTCAACGCCGTGCGTGAAGAGCTGCCCGCCCTGCGCCACGTGGTGGTGATCGGCGGCGAGGAGGACGCCGCCAGGGTGGAAGGCGCCATCACCTACGAGGACTTCCTGGCTGGGGGCAAGGGCCGGGAAGAGGAGCTGGAGACGAGGAAGAAGGAGGTAGAGGAGGACGACACGGTGTTTCTCCTTTTCACCTCCGGGACCACCGGGCAGCCCAAGGCGCCCATGCTCACCCACCGCAACATCACCGAATACGTGAAGGGTCAGATCAGCTCCTCCGGACTGGGAGACGACGAGCGCCTGCTCATGGACATCCCCAACAACCACGTGGGAGGCGGGGTCATGGCCATCGCCAGCATGCTCGTCAACGGCACCACCCTGGTGATGCTGGACGCCTTCATCCCCCAGCAGGTGCTCCAGACGGTGCAGGACGAGCGCATCACCATCATGGGCCAGGTGCCGGCCCAGTACATCCTCCTTTTCATGCAACCCGACTTCGATTCCTACGACCTCTCCTCGGTGAGGCACGCGGTGATCTCGGGGGCGCCGGTGCAGCCCGAGCTGGTGGACCAGATCGAGGAGAAGATGGGCATCGTGCCCTATATCGGCTACGGGCTCACCGAGACCAGCGGGGCCATCACTTTCACCCGACAGGAGCACGCGAGGGAGAAGATAGCCACCACCATCGGAGTGCCCAACGAGGGCATAGAGGTGCGCATCATGAGCCCGGAACGTAAGGAGGTAGCGAGGGGCGAGGCGGGAGAGATAACCGTGCGCGGGGCGGCGGTGATGAAGGGCTACTACAACCAGCCCGAGGCCACGGCTTCCGCCTTCGACGAGGACGGTTTCTTCTACACCGGCGACATGGGCTTCATCGACGAGGACGGGTTCGTGCACATCCTGGGGCGAAAGAAAGAGATGTACATCCGCGGGGGAGAGAACGTCTATCCTCCCGAGGTGGAGGAAGTGCTCGTCAAGCACCCCAAGGTCCTCTTCGCCGCCGTGCTCGGCTACCCCGACCCGGTGATGGGGGAAAAGGGCAGGGCCTACATCGTGCCGCAGCCGGGCGCCGAGGTGACGGAGGAGGAGATAAAGGCCTTCTGCCGCGAACACCTGGCGAGCTACAAGGTGCCCGACCAGGTGGTCTTCCGCAGCGAGCTGCCCCTGACGCCTCTGGGCAAGGTGCACAAGTACGCCCTCTACCAGGAGATGGAAGAGGGGTCTTGATGGGATGGACGGCGTCTGTCGGCTAAAAGGGAACGAATAGATGTCGTCGGGGCGTGAATAAGACAAGTCAAAAGCCTATTGCGACGCTCTTTCCGGGTGGCGACCTGTTCGTGGCATGCTTATAGAACGGCGACGCGAGATGGCCTTCGCGGGGTCAAGCGTTCTTTAAGCATGCCGGGTCAAAGGGTATCGCCGACTCAATCGCCCCTTCCCGACGATACCCTTGACCTTAAAGCGTGAGTTCGCTGCGCCGTTTTCCGGGCATGTGGCCGTCGATATACCCGTTGATATGCCTGCACTTGCCTGCAGGCGCGGTGCGATGATGCACGGAGTTCTGAGCGACGCCTTGTCTTTTCGCCTTTCGGCATCCGCGCTCCCGTTTTTCAAGGCCATGCAGCACGCTTCCGAATAAACCAATAACGCGGTGGTGGGGATCTGGCGCATGCCGCGTGCAGGTGTAAGAACGCGGTGACATGGCCGTTTCTAACCATAGGAGCGAATATGGCCCTGATGCCCATGGAAAGGGAAAGGGAAAAGGAGCTGGTACTCGCGGCCGGGACCTCCATGGAGGCTTTCGCGGAGCTGTACGAGCACTACGTTGACGGGGTCTATGCCTTCGTGCTCAGGCGCGTGGGAAACGCGAGCGATGCCGAAGACTTGACCGCTCGCGTCTTCGAGAAGGCATTGCGGGGCATCGGCGCTTTCCGGTGGAAGGGAGCGTCCTTCTTCTCCTGGTTGCTGCGCATCGCCTCCAATACCGTGGTGGATCACTACCGGCGCGAGGGCAGGGCGAGGATGGTGGATCTTGAGGAGATGCTTCCCGTTCTCGAGGGAACGGAGGACCCCACGCATGGTATCGAGAGGCTGGAGGAGCGAAGGCTCATCGTGGAGGCCATGCGCAGGCTGCCGGAGCGCCATCGCACTCTGCTGGAGCTGAAGTTCGTGGACGAGCTGGATACCGAGAGCATGGCGGAGATGCTCGAGTGCAGCCGCGGGAATCTGGCGGTACGCCTGCACCGCGCCCTCAAGGCGCTGCGGCGCGAGGTGGAAAGGCTGGAAGGAGGAGGTGAGGCATGAGGAACAGGCATTACTCCCAGTACCTCATGCGCGCCTTGGACGGCGAGGCCTTTCCCCTCGACCGCGAGCTCGCGGAACTGGCGCGCCTGGGGGAAAGGGTTGCCGCGGCGTCGCCGGCGGTCCCCGGCCTGGATGACGCGGCCCGCGCGAGGATATGGGAGAAGGCGGTTTCCGCGTCGCGCGAGACCGCAGCCCGCGAGCGAAAGGCCGTGACCCTGCCGCGCGCGGCTCTGGCGGCCGCCGCGGTGTGCCTCATCGCCCTGGCGGCGGTTTTCGCCACGCTTATCCTGCGCGGTGGAGGACAAGAAGCTCTCCAAAGGGTGGAGATAGCGACCCTGCGTTTGGACAGGGGTGAGGTCGCGATCAAGGATGCGGAGGGAGTCGAGCGGCTCGCCGTGGACGGGGAGGCCCTGGCGGAAGGGGAGACCATCCTGGTTGCCCAGGGGGCCAGGACATGGATGGAGTTCGAGACAGGGAGCCTGTTGCGGCTTGCGGGGGGGGCGGAGGCGGCGCTGGTAGAGGGCGAAGACGGCGTGGTGGTGGAGGTACTGAAGGGAAGGACCTACCACCGCGTGGCCGAGGGAACACGTTACAGCGCACGCTCGGGCGATTTCTCCGTGAACGCCCTGGGGACCGCCTTCGCCCTCGACGTGGAGGATGGCAAGGGCAGGGTGTTGTCCATCCACTCCTCGCTGCAGGTGGAGCAGGCGGGGGAACCCGGTTCGCGGCTGGATGAGGGGCAGGCCCTCGATTTCTTCGCAGGAGGCGGCGGGCAATCCTTTGACATTACCCGGGAACACCTGGACGACGAGTGGTTGAGGTGGAACAAGGACCTGGACGAGGGGTTGGGCCTGCCGCTGGGAGCCTTCCGTCTGCTCGAGGAAAGGGAGGAGGGGGGAGAAACGCCGCCCCAGCGGAACGCCGAGCCGCAGCCGCAACCACAGGAACCGCAACCGCA
>JACVJD010000130.1 GCA_015711825.1 Candidatus Solincola daggyaiensis | reverse complement strand
TGGAGGAACTGGCGCCGGAGGCCCCGGAGGAGAGGGCTCCCGCGGAGATCGCGCAGGGTCCTGAGGCGGGGGGAGAGGCTCCTGCGGCGGAGGAAGTGGCGGCATCGGTGTTCAAGGCCATGGAGGAACTGGCGCCGGAGGCCCCGGAGGAGAGGGCTCCCGCGGAGATCGCGCAGGGTCCTGAGGCGGGGGGAGAGGCTCCTGCGGCGGAGGAAGTGGCGGTGGAGATCGCGATCACGACCCCCGAGGAAGCTGCGGTGAGCGTGGAGGAAGGCGAGTTCGACGAGGCGCGAAGGCTGGTGGCGCTGGGCGAATGGGAAAGGCTGGCGGCCATGGGTCCGCATGCTCTCGATCAGCTTATCGTCACGCTTGAAGACGGAGATCCCGAGAGCAGGCGGGGAGCGGCCTGGGCCCTGGGGGTGATCAGGGATAGGCGTGCGTGTAACGCGCTTATCCCCCTCCTCAAGGATAGGGATAGCTCGGTGCGCCGCGGCGCCGCCTGGGCTTTGGGGGTTATAGGCGAAGAGGCGGCTACCTTGCCTTTGACCGAGGCGCTCAAAGATGAAGACCCGGAGGTGAGGCGCAAGACGGTATGGGCCCTGGGAGAGATAGGGGACACGAGGGCCGTGGGGCCGCTTGAGGAGGCATTAAAGGACCCGGACGAAGACGTGCGGCGTGTCGCCTTGCTGGTTCTGGAAAAACTTGGTTGGTCCCCGCCGGAGGAAGCGGAGGAGGTGCGGAGCCTTATAGCGGAACGTAATTGGGATCGCCTGGCGGGCCTGGGGGACGTGGCGGTGGATTCCCTTATCGATGCCCTGCTCACCGGCGACGGGGAAACCCGCCTCAAGGCCGCTTGGGGACTTGGGGAGATAGGAGACCGCAGGGGACTTGATACCCTCATCCTTACCCTTGGCGACATAGAGGCTGCGGTGCGCGAAAAGGCCGCCTGGGCGCTTGGGAAGCTGGGCGATACCGCTGCCGTCGAACACCTCTTGCATGCGTTGGAGGACGCGGACGGTGGGGTTCGCGATGCGGCGAGAGAGTCCTTGAGGGAGCTGGGTTGGGAGGAGGGCTTGAAGCCAACGGTATTGGGACTTGCCGAGGAGGCCGTCCCCGCAGCGCCCGCAATAGAGACCGCGCCCGCCCCCGAGGCCGCCGAGGAGATACTCGCGGAGGCGGCGATGGAGGCCGCGCCGGCGGTGGCGGAGGAAGTGGAGGAGGTGGTTGCCGAGGAGGCCGTCCCCGCAGCGCCCGCAATAGAGACCGCGCCCGCCCCCGTCGTTTTGGACGTGGAACGCTTTATCGAGGAGCGCGACTGGGCGGCGGTGAAGGGGGCCGGAGAGGCGGCGGTGTTGCCGCTGGTGAGGGCGCTTTCGCACCCTGATGCAGGCGTGCGAAGGAAGGCCGCCATTCTTTTAGAGGAGATCGGTGAACCCGCGGTGGAGGATCTCCTCAAGCTACTTGATGGGCCGCATACCGGGGCGCGCGAGGCGGCTGCGGACATATTGGCAAGGTTGGGTTGGGAGAAGGGCGACGAGAGCGAGAACGCAAGGCGCTTGGTGGAGGCCGGTAAGTGGGAGGAGGTAGCAAAGCTGGGATATCCGGCGGTAAGGCCACTTACCATGGTCCTTTCCCATGGGGACGAAGACGTACGCAGGCAGGCCGTCACGGTTCTCGGCCTCATCGGAGACCGTCGAGGTGCCAAGGCGTTGCTGGACGCCCTTGGCGACGTCAGTGTGGAGGTGCGCAGGAAAGCGGTATGGGCGCTGGGCAGGATCGCTGACCCGAGCAGCGCAGACGCCCTTGCCCGTGCCCTGCGAGACGATGACGCCGACGTAAGGGCCAGGGCCGCGGAGGTGCTGAGCAGGCTGGATTGGAAACCGGAGAGGGAAGATGAAAAGGTCGCCTTTCTCGTTGCCTCGAGGCAGTGGGATAAGATAGCGGCTTGTGGTGAGGCGGCCGTTCCCATCCTTGAGGAAAGGACGCTGGACGCGGACCCCGAGGTAAAAGAGGAAGCGCGATGGCTGCTCAACGAGATAAGAAGCGCCAGGGAGCTTGAGGAACTCCTAAGGGGTCTGAAAGAGGAATAGGCTGGGATAGGAACGGACGGGGATATTCGATGGGGAGCGATAAACGGCCGTTATAAGCCGTTTGTTGCCCTTCAGGCGCATGGGAGGTTTGATTCTTCGCGCAGGAGCCGATTTAGGGCTATATCCCTAGGGCTATATCCCGCAAAGGGTAGGGCCTTGGTCCCGATTCTGCGACGATCCACATGATATCCTGATTATCCGGATGAAAACAAGGATTTGCATCGTGACCGCGGGGAAGGAAGAGAAGAGTGGAGGTCGAGAGGGCTATTTCGAGCAGGCGTAGCGTGCGCAGGTTCAAGGAAGAGGGCGTGGCGGAGGAAGAGCTGGCGGCGCTGCTGGAAGCGGGGCGTTGGGCTCCTTCGGGGTTGAACAACCAGCCTTGGCGCGTGGCGGTGGTGGAGGACCGCGGAAAGGCCGAGGAGGTCGCCGCATGCACGCGTTACGGCTCCATTATCAGGAACGCACCCCTGCTGGTGGCGGTGTTCCTTGACCACGGCGCATCCTATGACCGCGACAAGGATCTCATGGCCGTCGGGGCTTTCATCCAGAACGTGCTCCTGGCGGCACACGGACGTGGTCTGGGTGCGGTTTGGCTGGGCGAGATACTCAAGGAAAAGGAGAGGGTCAGGGAAATCCTGGAAGTACCCGAGGAATGCGAGCTCATGGCGGTGCTTGCCTTGGGCCATCCGGCGGAGGAGCCGGGCCCCGGTAACCGCAAACCCCTTGATGATCTGATCTTAAAGCGATTCTAGAAGGCGCAGCGCCCTGTCTTTTCGCTGCTCGAGCTGGTAGCGCGTTTCTCGTCGCGCCTCTCCCTGGCCTTATGTAGGGTGCAGCGCCCAATCTTTTCACCGCCCAGGCTCATTTTCTTCATCAACGGAACGGCCAACTTCGTCATCCCCGAGTTGTAGGGCCGGACCTTGGCTCCCGGCGAGCCCGTGCGGCGATTCGGAAAGCGTGTTTTTCCCGCGAAAAAACCGCGCACGACAACCGATGCCCCTGCCTGAAGTCGCAGGGCCGCTACCACGCCCGTCTCCGTCGGATAAGACAATCGGGCCAGCGAGCAAGCGGGGTCGATTGCCGCTGCCGGTCAAGATGTTACGAATTCGTTAATTTTAATGACACTTCCGAGACGTCCGTTATATAATTGCTTTACAAACTCCTTATAGAAGCTGACAAGCAAACGGGGAATTGCCGGAAAACACCATCCATCGCAGCCTTTCGTCGCCGATCATTCCAAAGGGGGTTCTATGGTAAGCGGATAACCACGCTTGCGGGGAGCACATTCCGCTGTGTTCCGTGGACAGTCGGCGGTTCGATGCCACGAATCGATATCGGGGGGGATAGCGATGAACAAGATGGCCCGCAACGCCATCCTCGCGGTCGTCCTGGCCGTGGTGGCATTCTTCTGGATCTGGCTCTTCGACTACCTGGGCGCCAAGGCCTACTGGGTGGCCCTGGTCTCCTTCGGGGTGTGCCTGGCCTACGGCCCCGCCCTGGCGCGCTCCCTGCCCTGGATGACCCTGGGCAGCGTGGTGGGGGTGCTTTTGGGCATGCTCACCTTCGTCCTCTTCATGCTGGTCTTCCCGCTCTACTACGGCCTCTCGGTGGCCATCGCCGGGGCCATCTTCATCCTGGTGGCGGGGCTCATCTCCATCCCCAAGCTGCGGGAGATGCTCCCCATGCTCCTGGTGGGATGGGGATGCTTTTTGGGGGCGATGGCCCGCTTCGACTACCTTTTGGCCGAGAAGCCGGTGGAGGCCATCCACCGCGCCGTCACCACCTTGATCGGCACCGCGCTCTCCCTGCTGGTGGGCCTGCTGCTGGCGGCGGTGCTGGACGCCCTGCTGCTCTCCTCCGCCAAGTCCGCGGCCGCGGAAGTCCCGGCCGCGTCGGAGTAAGGGGTGGTGAGGGAGATGAAGCGCGTGAGAAAAGCTTTCATAATCCTGGTGGCCATGGGGCTGGTGGCGTCGCTGGCCATGGCCATTCCCGCCAGCGCCAAGAGCGGCGGCGGGAGCGTCAAGGTTCTGGACTCGGAGTTCGTCCTCTGCACCATGGGCTCCACGGGGGAGATCGAGGAGATCCAAGTCTTCAATTTCCTCGGCCTCAACGGCGACGGCACCGTCACCGTGAAAGAGGAAAAGGCCTTCGATGAAGTGGGCGGATATCAGGGGGTGAAGAGCTTCATCAAGCCTAAGGCGGAGGGGGATTACATCGTCTGGCCGGAGATCAGCGTCAGCGGCAACAAAAACGTGATCGCCAACACCAAGCTCTCCGAGGCCATGGTGGAGAAAGCCAAGACCCGTATACCCCTGGACGTGAAGATAAAATACTGGTTCGACGGCGAGCCGGTGACCGACCTCGAAACCATCGCTGGAAAGAGCGGCCGCTTCAAGATGGAGATGACCCTCAAGAACACCAGCAAGGAGAAGCGCGAGGTCGAGTACGAGGATCCCGCCACCGGGGAGATGAAGAAAGAGGAGGTCGACGTTTACCTCCCCCTGGTTATCCAGCCATACGACTGGCGTTTTGACAACACTACCTTCTTCAACGTCGAGTGCGACGAGACTGGTATCATCGTGCCCATGGCAGACACGTACACTTTGGGCTGGTCCATACCCCTCTTCCCTCCCGCAACGGAGGAGAGCCACACCATCTGGATGGCGGCGGACGTAAAGGACCTTAAACTCCCCCCCCTCACCCTGAGCGTGAACTTCGTTCTCCCCCGCACCAACCAGAAGAACCCCCTAAGCCTGCTGGGGCCGGCCATCAAGCAGGTGTACGGAGGCGTGAAGCAGCTCAACCAGGGAGTGGGCGCGCCCGACAAGGCCGACACCCTTCTCTACGGCATCACCGCCGTGGACGGAGGCCTGCAGAAGCTCGCCGCCGGGCTGCCCACCGCCAAGTCGAGCATTGACGCCAAGCTCATCCCCGGCGTGGCCCAGGCTGCGGCGGGCATCGGCTCCGCCACCACCCCCAACACCCTGCTTTTCGCCGACGCCGCGGCCATCGCAGGCCTGCAGGGCATCAAGGCGGGCATCGGCTCCGAGGTCACGGAGCAGACGCTCCTCTACGCCGCCAACGCCATCCACACCAACCTGCAGGCCATCTCCGACGGCCTGGGAGATGCTGGTAATTCGAACACGCTTATCGGCGGGCTATACGCAGTGCTACTTGGACTCAGCAACCCCGACCCCCTACAACCAGACATCCTCAAGGGGTTAAAGCAGATCCAGACGGGGTTAGACGCGCCCTTAGCGCAGAACGGCATCATAGCGATACTTGAATACATGCGCGACAATATCGGTCCGGCAACCACTACAGGTACTTTGCTCAACCAGATCGACCAGTTGATAGCTATGTTCACTTATGACAACTTCCCCGCTCCACCGCCTAACTGCACTATGTACGCCTACGTGAACCATAACGCTGCCTATGGCGGCACAATGAACGCGCAAGATATAACTGTTCTTAACGGTATGATGAACGCTCTTGCGACTAATTTGAACGCTGGGCGTCCTAATATCGTTGCCATGTACGACGGTCTCGGGGAAGTGAGCAACCCGAACACCCTTATCGGGGCCCTTACCATGATTTCCGCGGGTCTGGGAGAAATGGCAAGCAAGGTCGAGGATCTCATGGTACCGGGGCTCACTCAGATCTACGGTGGGCTGGTGCAGATCAAGAACGGCATCGGCAATGCCCCGACCGACTCGGACACCCTCCTTTACGCCATCGCGGCCATCGAGTCGGGTCTCAACTCCATCAAGGGAGGCATCGGCGACATGACCGTGGACGGCACCCTGCTCTACGCCTTGGCCGCCATGCAGAACGGCCTCACGCAGTTGAAAGCGGGGCTTTCCACCGGCGACCTCAATAACCCGGGGGTCAAAGAGGGCCTGATGTTGATCTCCGCGGGCATAGGAGACGCCGTAGCCGGGCTCGGCAGCCACGGCACCCCC
>JACVJD010000129.1 GCA_015711825.1 Candidatus Solincola daggyaiensis | reverse complement strand
GCAGGTGAGGGGGGGCGGGGGGGGCGCATAGGCAGGGTGGAGGAGGGGGGGGGGATAAAGATCGTCTCGGTGGCGCGCAGCGGCGAGGAGGCGCTGGGGAAGATTGAGCGCTTTAAGCCCGACGTGATCATCGTGGACATCCAGCTCCCGGGCATGAACGGCATCGAGCTCATAAGGCGCGTGAAGAGAGACCATCCCGAGGTGGAGGCCATCACCCTCACCGTTTTCGACGACGAGCAGTTCGCCAAGCAGGCCATCATGGCCGGCGCCATCGGGTACGTGATCAAGGATGCCGCCAAGGACGAGCTGGTGAAGGCGGTGCGCGCGGCGGCCAAGGGGGAATCCATGATCTCCACCTCGGTGGCGCGCAAGCTTATCCACGAGATCACCGAGCCGCCTGCTCGCAGGAAGAAAAAGGAAGAGGGTTTCGAGGACCTCTCGCAGCGCGAGGTGGACGTGATAAAGCTCATGGCCCGGGGATACAACAACCGCCAGATCGCGGAGATCCTTTTTATAAGCGAACACACCGTCAAGGTGCACATACGCAACATCTTCCGCAAGATCGGGGTCGCCGACCGCACCAACGCGGTGCTGTGGGCTCTCGACAGGGGGTTGGTGCTCAAGGACAAGGAGAGCATAAAACCTGACAAGCCCGCCATCTGAGAGGCAAACGATACCGGCGGGGCGAAGGATAGGACGGCATGCCCCTTGGCGTAAACCCTCCCCGTCACAGCCGGCTTGCCTCAAGGGCGAGAGCATGAAGGGCGGCGCAAGGGCGGGAACGCGGCTCCCTCAGAAAGGCAGGACGAGCCGGCCTTTCTCGGGGATCATGCGCTCGATCTCCAGGAAACGTCCCTCCAGGCGGGGCCCGATGAGGTAACGGCGACCGCCGTCGCCCACAGCGAAGTGCTTGATGTCGGCGGGCTCTCCCTCCAGCGCCTCGAACACCCCGGCCATCTTCCAGGCCAGTAGTTGCGGGAAGGAGACGCCTTCCATCTCCGCCTCTATGAGGAAGGGCTTGCGCGCCACCCGCTTCGGCTTGCCCCAGCCCAGAAAGGGCAGGCCCATGAAGAAGTTGCGGTACGCGGTCTTGAAGTTCCCTCCCCTCAAGGCCCTGTACTCCTCCTCCGCCGTGGCGGCTAAGGCCTCGCCCAGGGCGGGGGGAAGGTCTCCCTTGCGGCTTCCCACCATCTCCTCCATCACCGCCTGCCATCCCCGCATGGAGGTGATGAACATGTGACGGTGGCTCCCCGCCTGGTAGATGGTGCCTAGCTCGGTGTCCCAGCGCAGCTCCCAGGCGAAGAGCGGGAGGCGGCATTTCTCGCACACCTCGAGCTCGTAATCGCGCTGGGGTCGGCGGGGAGGACGCTCCCGATCGGCGCCCTGCTTCCTGCGCCCCACCGACCTGACCGTTATCTCCCAGTCGAATTGAGAGGTCGCGTCCTGGGAAAGCAGGGCTTCGACGCCGTACAGTCCCTCCCAGAATCCCCAGATATCTCCCGCGAGAAGATGGGGATGGTAGGGATGCCGAGCCCTCAGTCCCAGTTCTTTGCCGGGCTTCAAGCGGGTAAGCTCGAGGTTGCCGCACCCGAGGATAGACGCCTCCTGAAGGGCCAATCTCACGAAGCTGCGGGCGAAGGGGCGATGTCGTAGGAAAGCCCTGCGCAGGGGGGTCATCTGGGAGGCCACCTCGGCGCGGGTGAACTCGCGTCTGCGCTCGCGCAGGGTATCGAGGAGCTGCTCACCCCGCAGCTTGATTCCCGCTTCCACCAGGGCGGATACCTCGTCTTGCTCGAGGATGATCAGGCGCTCGGAGCGCCTGGCGTGGAAATATACACCTCCGTCCGTGGTCCAGACCAGCTTGCGGTTGAGCCATCGCGGCAATCCGCAGGCTGGGCAAGCATCGTCGTTACCCATAACACCTCCTTTTCCAACAGGTTAAAGGAGGAGGGTACTCGGCGCAACCGCGTCAAGCGGTCAAAGAGAGCCCCCGCTTTTAACGCCGGAGAAATCGCGGCCGCGATGATAGGAAGAAAACGCATCACCAGGGCATTGGTAGGGCTTTCGCGTTATGGTAAACGGCCTCTAAGGGCAATGGAGGCCTTTGGTGTGATCGTAAAAGAGAGGCGTCGCGCAAACGCCTACCACGGCTGTTTTCGGCAGCCTTCAAGGCTCAGGCCCTCTAACTGCAAACGGAAAAGGCCCCGCAGGGGGAACGGGGCCTTCCGCAAATGCGGACTCCTATGGGGATTCAGGGGATACCTTAGGGATGTCGGTGTTGCCGCGTTCGCTGCCGTCATCGTTGCTGTGTGGATGCTGTTGCTGTTGCTGCGATTTGTGCTGCGTACATTGCGACGTTGTTGCTGCGAATAGTGGCGTGAGAATTGGGGCGTCATGGGCGAGGGTCATGTTAAGTAGTCCGTCTGGGCTGCATTCTGTTGCTATAGGGGTAGATGGCTGTCTCGGCTAGTCGGCTTCGGATGGTGCTAGGGGAATGCTACTGCGTCTACTTAAGGGGGCTGCGACTAATGCTGATGCCGGCTCGCCCACGACGTTCATCCGCTGTTTCTAAGGCACTATTTCCCCGGTGTCCGCTTGGGGCCTATTTCAAGGTTCCATCTACGCCTAGAAGATATATCGTCGGACATGGGGATGGCCATTCCTCACAGGTAGTAATTAATCAAAGAAATAATACCGTAGTATTAGATAAGCGCTAAAAAGGCATAATCGGCAAAGGCATATAGCGAAGCGGCCTGGATGAACCTGACGCGGGTACGCCGAAGCGGGCTGTGTTAAACTATGGAGCGTTCAGGACGGAACGGAAGGACGCGCAGATGGTCGTCGATCTCCACGTTCATACCGCGATCTCATCACGGTGCAGCGAGCTGGAACCGCGGGAGATGATCCTGCGCGCCAGGTCGATGGGCCTCGGCGCGCTGGCGGTGACGGAGCACGGCACCATGCATGGGGGTCAGGTCGCCTGCGAGCTGGGGCGGGAAGAGGGGTTTCCGGTTTTCGCGGGTATGGAGGTTTACACTCCGGGAGGGGACATATTGGTCTTCGGGGTGGAGGAGGAGATACCGCCGCACATGGACTTCCGCGACCTTCACCGCCTGGTGAGGGAAAAGAAAGGGATGATGATCCTGGCCCACCCGGCTCGGGGGTACTGGGGCCATCGCCGCATGTACAAGGGGCTGCCGCCCCGGGAGGTGTTGGGGAACGTGGATGCGGTGGAGATCCTAAACGGAGGTTGCTCTTACCACGAGAACGTGATGGCCACGCGAATGGCGTCGGAGTCGGGGCTCCCGCAGGTGGGAGGAAGCGACGCCCACGCCCTTCGCGAGCTGGGAAGATGCGTGACGGTGTTTCCTCGCGTAGCGGAAAGCCTGGAGGAGCTCATGGCCATGGTCAAAGGGGGAGAGTGCCGGGCCGCGTATCTCGAGGACACCTCGGCGCGCAACGCGCACAACGACGCCGTTTATGCGCGCGAGAGGGGACCGGCCGCCGGGGAACCTGCGTCCCACCGCGATGGTCTAAGCGAGGGAAGATGAAGGACGGCATGAAGGAAGACCCCTGGCAGCGCAGCCTGCGCGGGGTCAACGAGTTCATGGAGGGGGTCGCGAGAAGGCTGCCCCTTTACCGCTCCTTGCGCCGCGCCTTCCGAGGAGGGGGCGACGGCATGGTGGACTGGGAGCAGGCGCGGGAGATCGCGGTTATAGTGGCGCAGTCCGAACCCGTCGCGCCGTCGGCGCCGATGCCGCGCCTTGCCGATTTCGAGGCCATGAAAAGCCGTAGCGAGGAGCTGGTGCGGCAGTACTCGCTCCTTGAGCCTCTGGAGCCCCTGGGGCCGTTGCTGGTCTTCGACCGCCCCGACTGGATCGACGCCAATATCGGCAGCTTCCGGCTCATCTTCGAGCCCTTGGCGGAGAGTTACGGAAGGACCATAGGGAAGCTGGAGGAGCAGAGAAGAAGGCCCTTGCGCGCGGGCAGGGCCTTTACCCAGGGCATCCTCACCGCCCAACTGGGCATGGTCATGGGCTACCTTGCCCGCAACGTCCTGGGGCAGTTCGACCTCGGGCTGCCCCGCCCCGAGGATGGGGGAAAACTCTACATCGTCTATCCCAACCTCCTCAAGGCGGAGGAGAAGATGCGCCTGGTGCCCGAGGACTTCCGCCTCTGGATAACCCTGCACGAGGTGACCCACGCCTTCGAGTTCGCCGCCAACCCGTGGATAAAGGGCTACCTGAGGTCGCTCATGGAGCGCTATTTCAGCAGCGTGTCCCTGCGCCTGGAGGAGATGGGCATGCGCCTGCGCCCCCAGGAGCTCAAGGACTCCGTGCGCCTGAACGAGATCATCAACCAGGGCGGGCTCATCTCCGTCATGCATACCCCGGAGCAGAGGGAGATACTGGGCCGCATACAGGCGTTCATGTCCCTGGTGGAGGGCTACAGCAACCTCATCATGGACCTGGCGGGAAGGGAGGTCATTCCCTCCTTCAAGGAGATGAGCGCGGCCTTCCGGCGCCGCCGCGAAGGCAAATCGGGCGCGGAGCGGTTGGTGGAGAGGATGTTGGGGTTCGACCTCAAGCTGCAGCAGTACCAGGTGGGGGAGCTCTTCTGCCGCGAGGTGGAGGAGAAAAAGGGGTTAAGCTTCCTTAACCGGGCCTGGAAGAAAGAGGAAAACCTCCCCACCGCCGAGGAAATACGCTACGCCTTTCGCTGGATAGAACGCATGGAGGAGGAGGAGAGGCGCGGCATCCTGCGCCGTACCATCTAAGCACCGGATTCGCTTCACGTGTCGGCTTGCGGCCCTCGAGCAACCCGCGGCCTCGTGCCGGCCCTGGCCGACATCCGCACTGGCGGACGGCGGGTCCCCTCGACCGCTTGGCTATATCGCTCGCTTTGGCCTTATCCCGCCAGGAGCCATATCGCCACCGCCGTCACCCTGGCCACGGCCGCCAGCCCGTCCCGCTTCAGGCGCTCCACGCTGTCGCTGGGGAGATGGAAGTCGGGGTGCTCGTTTCGCTGGAACCATGACCAGTCGCAGGTAACCGCCGGCAAGTGATGGAGGAAGAAGGTCGCCGCCGAGGTCCCGGGGTCGGCCCCCCCGATCTCCAGCGTAACTCCCAGCAGGGAGGCGGCCTCGTCCAGGGCCTTCACGGCGGGACGGTTCTTGCGATAGTTGAGATCCCACACGTCCATGTAATCTCCGTCTCCCGCTCCCAGCCCCTCCAGGTTGATGATGTGCACGCGAGACTTGAAGCCCTCGGCCTCCAGGGCCTCCGCGAGGGCGGAGGACCCGTACCCGCCGCACTCCTCCGCGCCCAGGAGGGCGAAGACCACGGTGCTGCGGGGCCGTTCCCGCAGCGACGATATCACCCGTGCCAGCTCCAGCACCGCCGCCGCGCCCGAGGCGTTGTAGTCGGCGCCGGGGTACAACTCTCCCGTGACCGCGTCCACGCCCAGTCCGTCGTAGTTGGCGGTGACCACCACCGTCTCGCCGCCCTCCCCCGGGATCTCGCCGAGGATGTTGGCGCAGGTTACGGTGGGGCTTCGCGGGGGTTTCTCCAGAAAACACCTTTCGGTGGGCACCGGGAACTCCTGCCGGTAACCGTCCAGGCCCAGCGCTCCCACGGGCTTAAGCCCCAGTTCCTCCAGGCGACGCGCCAGAAAGGCCTCGAGCTCCGACGACTCCGGAGAGCCCGAGGGACGGCCCCGGAGTTCCTCGCTCGCCAGGTATTCTATGTCCTGCACCATG
Organism: Candidatus Solincola daggyaiensis; assembly: GCA_015711825.1. Taxonomy (GTDB): domain Bacteria; phylum Actinomycetota; class Geothermincolia; order Geothermincolales; family RBG-13-55-18; genus Solincola_B; species Solincola_B daggyaiensis. The sequence goes on along the minus strand of JACVJD010000129.1, from coordinate 531 downwards.
CGTCCGGTATCCACCGCCTCCGCGAGGGAGGTCAGGAAGCCGTCGCTTTCTTCGGAGGTTTGGGAGGAACCCCCGCATCCCGCCGCGGCCGCCACAAGAACGGTCGCCAGCGACAGGACCATGGCGACCTCTAGCAGCCGCATGGGCACCGCCGAGCGCCCCATGGCCTTTATCCTCCATCGCCCGTCGGCCACCCGTCGTTTTTGCGCCTTCTCTGCGAACAAGATCCTCCCCTTCCATGAAACGGCCGCCGTGTCCATCCCTTTCATGCGCCCCCGGCGCTTGTCGTCACGGCGTTCCTCATGCATGATCCCGCATCAGCGAGGAGCGCCCCGCACACGCCACTCTGCGTCCTCTGCCGGCGCCCCTTGCTTTTGCGCCCTTTTTAGACGCAAGCCCGTTTTCTCGCCCTTGCCCTTCCGCGAGATACCCGACGCGCCTGATCACCTCTGTGCTTCTCGCCGGCACCCGGCGCGTTTCCGTCTTTCCGGGCGCGAACTCGCCTCCTCGCCCTTGCCCTTCCGCGAGATA
>JACVJD010000128.1 GCA_015711825.1 Candidatus Solincola daggyaiensis | reverse complement strand
GAAGGTCTTATCAACCGCGTGGCGGGCATATTCGGGGTGCTGAAATACTTTCCCGACGACATGAGCGAAGAGGAGGTCGAGGGGTTTTTGCATGTGCTTCCGCAAGACATAGCCAACACCCTCACGGCCATGCTTGCCCCGCGGCGGGTGCGCAAGATCAGCATCGCCTGGCTTAAATGCCTGCAGGAATGGTTCGACGGCGCGCTGGCGGCAAAGAAGGAGGGCAAGAAGGTCATCCTCGCGCCCTTCAACTTCCCTCCCGAGTTCATACGCTGCTTCAAGAACGCGTATCCCCTGACCAGCGAGGTGCTTTCGACCGCGGGAGTCGTGACCCTGGAAGGGCAGGGCGAGAGGTACTGGGATTTCGCCATGGGGATGGGGATCCCCGACTATCTCTGCTCCTCCAACACCATCGAACTCGGCTCGATGCTCACCCTCGCGGACCTGGAGCCCGACGCCATCATCTCCGCGGCCCCCGGCAGCTGTGACGCGAACTCCAAGATGCACGAGCTGGCGGCGCGCACGCTGGGAATACCGCAGTTGTTGCTGGAAAAGCCCGTGGACGACTCCGCGAAGGGGAGGAAAGCTTACGAGAACAACATCCGGGCGCTGGCGCATGAGCTGGAGGAGTTCCTCGGCGAGGAGCTGGACGAGGACTGGATGCGCTCGGTGCTGGAGAAGGCCAACCGGGCCACGGAGCTCTACTTCGACCTCTTCGAGCTGCGGAAGATGCGTCCCTGCCCTTGCCCCAACCTTTTCCCCATGTATGCCTACGGCACCAGGTTCTCCCTCTGGGGGACGGACAGGGCGGTGGATTTCATGAGGCTCATGGTGGACACGGTCAAGGAGAGGGTGGAGGCGGGACAATACCCGGCCGAGGAGGAGGTCGCCCGCCTTTTCTGGACCTATACCTATTATTACTGGGACTGGCAGGGTTTCTTCAACCGCATGGAGGAGCGGGGCATCAGCATCCTGGGAGACCTGTTGGGGTCGTCCATTGCCCCGCCCGTCGACACCAGCTCCAAGGAGAGCATGCTCACCGGTCTGGCGAACACGTGCTCGCAGTACGGCATGACGCGGCAGATGGGCGCGCCGTCGATGTCGGTGCAGTGGATCGACGACATATCCAACTGGGTCAGGGAACTCGACGCCGACGCGTGCGTCTACTGCGGGCACCATTCGTGCAAGCAGACCTGGAGCGTCTTCTCCATAACCCGAAGCGAGATCATGAAGCGCAGCAAGGTGCCCACCCTCATGCTGCAAGGCGATTCCTGGATCCGGCGCATGCTGCCCATGAGCGCCATAGAAGAGCAGATCGACGAGTTCGTGCAGACGGTGGTCAAGAAACGCAAGACGCCCGCCCGCATGGTAGGATAGCTTTTTTTGCTGCGGGCGGCGGACCATTGCCGCGAGTGAGTCCGGCATGCCGGGAATCGACCACCGTCCGGGTTGCTAAGACGAGCTTGTCTCTCCGGTCATGATGGGGGAGCGTTTACCTCTACGCCGCTGCTTCTCGCATCGTCAGTCGAAGCCTGACGCCCTCACGTTTGGGATTAAATCTCGGGCAAAACGTCAATAATAGGCAAATAGGCAAGGGAGACAAGGCGGGAGAGGGAACGCCTAGGCAGTAAACGGAGGGGTGCCTTGTTCAGATACGTGCTCAGGAACATGTGGAGGCGCAAGGCCCGCACCTTCCTCACCGTCTTCGGGATCGTGGTGGGCATCTTCGCCCTTACCGTCCTGGGGGCGCTCTCGGCCCGCCTTAACCAGCAGGTAAAAGGGGCGGAGGCCTGGTTCACCAGCAAGATATCGGTGGTGCCGTCGGGAAGCAGCCTCTTCGGCGGCTCCGAGGGTTACCTCGAGCTCTCCAAGGTGGACGAGATCGAGGCCGTCCCGGGGGTCAAGAGCGCGGTGGCGGGCTTCGGCCTCACCCTCGGCGAAGAAAGCATCGGTTTCGGCGCGCCCGAGCTCATCGTGGGGGCGGAACTCGAGAAAGCCGGCGACCTCCTCAGCCTTATCGAGCTGAACCGGGGACGCTTGTTGCAGATGGGAGACGAGCGCAAGGCCGTCCTCGGCTCGACCCTGGCGGAGAAGTTCGAGGCCGGGCCGGGCGACACCGTGGAGTTGAGGGGCAAGGACTTCGAGGTGGTGGGGGTCTACGAGCCGACCCTCTCGGCCCCGGACGGCTTCGCCTTCGTCTCCTACGAGGACGCCCTCAACCTCTTCCGCGAGGCCAACCCCTACTTCGAGGTGCGGGACATCGCCGCCACCATCGACGTCATCCCGCAGCCGGGGGTGGACATGGAGGAGCTGGCCGCCCGCATAGCGGAGAGCGTGCCGGGGGTAAAGGTCATATCCCCCGCCGAGGCCGAGAAGCAGATATCCCAGTTCAGCCTGATCTTCAACGCCATCCTGCTGGGCATCGGCTTCATCGCCCTGGTGGTGGGCGGGCTCTCCATCGTCAACACCATGATCATGTCGGTATCCGAGCGCACCCAGGAGATCGGCCTCAAGAAAGCCATCGGCGCCGAGACCGGCTCGGTGCTAGGCGAGTACCTGCTGGAATCGGCCATGATCGGCTTCTTCGGGGGCCTCGTCGGCATGCTCCTGGGCCTGCTGGCCGTGGCCCTCCTCAACCGGGCCACCGCTTCCAGCAACGTCGCCGTGTTCACCGTCACCGCCACGGTGGTGGTGGGACCGGTGGTCTTCGCCACCCTGCTGGGGACCGCGGCCGGGATCTTTCCCGCCCTGCGCGCCGCCCGTCTCAAGCCCATCGAGGCCCTCAAGGAGGATTGAGCGCCATGATCGTCGCCTCCGGACTGCGCAAGATATATAGGGTCGGCTCCATGGAGATCAAGGCCGTGGACGGGCTGGATATCTTTATCGAGGCGGGGGAGTTCCTCTCCATCGTGGGCCCCTCGGGCTCGGGCAAGACCACCCTGCTGCACCTCCTCGGCCTCCTGGACGCGCCCACCAGCGGCAGCATCTCCATCGACGGCATGGACACGGCCGCCCTCTCCCCCAAGCAGCTCACGCGGCTGAGGCGGGAGAAGATCGGGTTCGTCTTCCAGGAGTTCAACCTGCTGCCGGTGCTCAACGCGCGCGAGAACGTGGAGCTGCCCCTGCGCTACCTAAAGGTCCCCGCCGAGGAGCGGCGGCGCCGGGCCTTGCGGGCCCTGGAGATGGTGAGCCTCACCGACCGCGCCGACAACCGCCCCGGCCAGCTCTCGGGCGGGGAACAGCAGCGGGTGGCCATCGCGCGGGCGCTGGTCACCGAGCCGGTGCTGGTGCTGGCCGACGAGCCCACCGGCGAGCTGGACACCTACAACACCTGCAAGGTCATCGAGCTCATGCGCGACCTCAACCGCGACACCGGCCAGACCTTCGCCATCGTCACCCACGATCCCATGGTGGCGGACTACACCCGGCGCATCGTCTCCCTGCGCGACGGCAGGATCGCCAGCGACAGCGCGGGACCGGAGGCCGCCCTGGAGTGCGACGCCGGCGCCGGCGACATCCGCTGAAGCATGAGGTCGGGTCTTGAAGCTTGAACTCCTAGCCATTTTTTACCATACCCTATCACCTCGGGCATGTTCCGTTCGCGGCGCTCTCTTACCGCCGTTGCTATAATTGAGACGAGGAGGGATAGGCGATGCTGCAATACGAAGAACCCGTCTTCCGGCCGCCCTGCGAGGCCAACAGCCTGATCGTCCAGGTCACCTTGGGCTGCCCCCACAACCGCTGCGCCTTCTGCGGCATGTACAAGATGAAGAAGTACCGTGTGCGCGACCCCGAGGAGGTCATGGCGGACCTGCGAAGGGCCAGGCTGCTGTACTCGCACGTCCCCTCCATCTTCCTCGCCGACGGCAACACCGTGGCCATGAACTCCGAGAAGCTGGCGGACATCATCGCCTACGCGCGCGACCTCTTCCCCGAGGCGGAGCGCGTCTCCAGCTACGGCGGGGCCCGCTTCCTCAAGGGCAAGCCCGTGGAGTCACTGAGGAGGCTTCGCGAGGCGGGACTGGACATCATCTACTTCGGCCTGGAGTCGGGTGACGACGAGATCCTGGCCAGGATGGATAAGGGCGTGGACTCGGCGGGGATGATCGAGGCCGCTAGGAGGATCAAGGAGGCGGGCATCGACCTCTCGGTGTACATCCTCCTGGGCCTGGGAGGAGAGGACCTCTGGCGACAGCACGCCGAGAACACCGCCCGCGTGCTCAACGCCATGCAGCCACATTTTATCCGTCCTCGCACCCTGGCCCTCCTGCCGGGCATCCCCCTTTACGAGGAGGCTCGCCAGGGACGTTTCCGAGAGGCCTCCGGCGAGACGGTCATGCGCGAGCTGCAGGTGATGCTGGCGCTGCTGGAGGTGGAGGGCGCCTGGTTCCTCTCCGACCACATCTCCAATTACGTCCCTATCTACGGGCACCTGCCCGAGGAGCGGGAGAAGATGCTCGCCTCGGTGGAGATGGCCCTCGGCAATCCCGGGGAGTTCCTGGCTCCCCGCCGTCTCACCCACCTGTAAACGATTGCCCGCCTGCCGGCGTCGCCGCCGTGTTGCCGTCATAAAAAGGGGCCCGCGCCTACGGGCCCCTTTTACGGGCTCTTCAACCCCGGTCCGCTTCCGGCGGGCTAGAACCCGGGCCTCATGCCCTCGCGGGGAGATGCGGCGGCCGGCGGCTTCTCCAGGGGACGGAGCATGACGATATGGCTGCGGTTGACGTCGATGAAATCGGTCCTGAACACCTCCCGCCCCGTGGCCAGCTCGTAGACCTCCACATCCGTAAGGGCGAAGAAGGAGGAGGTCTCCCTTGACTGCATGATGTCCGTAAGGCGCGCCCCGGCGAAGATATGAAGGTCGGCCACGATACGGTGGGTGGTGGTATAGATCTCCACCCTCATCCTTTCCTTTTTCGCGTGCATATCTGACCTCCGATCACGGCGGCCCGAACGGGCCGTTGCCCCTCTAGCCATTGCTTAAAAGAGTATTCCACCATCACCGCGCTAAAACCTTCCAAGCATGCGCGGCCGCTCGGGGAAAAGCGCGGTGGATGCGCATCGCGCCGTGCCGCCTTCCACCGCGCTTCCCCTTCCTTGGCCGTGCCCCGTCTCCGTCACGGCGGCGCTTGCCCCACCAGAAAGTCGAAGGCCCCGGCCGATGCCGCATCAGCCGGGAATAAACCGTTTGGGAAGCAGGGCCGAAGACCTGGCCTCCATGAGGTGGTGGAGATAATAGGAGCCGGTGAGCTCCAGGGCGGCCATGGCCGCCGCGGCGACGGCGTAGGGAAGCATCACCCCTGCCCCCTCCTTTCCTCGCAGCAGATAGACCAGGAGCAGGTTAAGCACCCACAGGGTTCCTAGGATGCTCGCCGCTAGCCAGGCCTGCGCGGGCACGTACAGGGCGCCCGGCCGCCACAGGTACGGCGCCGCCGCGAGCGCCGCCGCCAGCGCCGCGCGGGCGAGCTCGCCCGACCCGGCGCCCGTCCTTAAGGCGCGGTCCCCCCCGAAAACGACGCGGTTCACCAGCGCCGCTGCCGGGAAAGCCGTTCCTCCCCCCGCCGCGAAGCCGCTGAGGAAGCGTATGAGGTTGGTCGTCTCCCTCAAACCCAGGTAGCTCGTCAGCCCGTCCCAGGCGAGGAAGAGCACCCCCGCGGCGGCGGCGCCCAGGATATACGGAGGAGGAGTACCCGCCCTCTCCCTTCCGCGCAGGAGGGAGAGGGCGAGGAGCACGGTGAAAAAGGAGACGAAGATGCCGGTGTCGCGGGAGCACACGAAGAGAGGGCGCTCGCCGAAGCGCAGCAACGTATGCGGATTCTGGTGGCAGATGGCGAAACCGAGTTCCCATAGAGAGCGGTCCCACCAGTTCAAGACGCCACCCCGAAACCGACCTCGCCTACAGCCTCGGCAGGCGGCGCGAGTCCCTTCGATAAAGGTAAAAAGAAAAAGCCCCCGCGATCAGCAACACCATCCCGCCGATGACCAAGGACCCGTTGTAGTCGGCGGAGGTTCCGGGAGCCGAGAAACGTACGAAAACCCATAAACCCAGCGGGAGGTAGAGAGAGGCCTCGAAAAGGGAGAGGTTTCTCTTGCGGGCAAGGGCCCATGCGGCCGGTGGCGGTGGTGGGCGTGGGCAGGACCGCTTTCGGCGCTTTCCCGGACCGGGATCTGCGCTCGCTGGCCGTCGAAGCCGTCCGCGGCGCGCTGGCCGACGCAGGCATCGGGCCGGAGCGGATCGAGGCGTTCTACCTCGGCAATTTCGCCGGACCTTCGTTTACCGGCCAGAACCACCTGGCGCCGTACGTCGCCTCGGCTGCGGGCATCCACGGCGTCCCGGCGACGCGCCTGGAAGCCGCCTGCGCTTCGGGCGGAGCCGCGTT
>JACVJD010000127.1 GCA_015711825.1 Candidatus Solincola daggyaiensis | reverse complement strand
CCTCTTGCGGCGCGCAAGGCCACCGCCAGTCGGCGCGTGCCCACCCCGGGATCCACCACCGCGAGGTGGACCCCCACCGGCAGGTGGGGCAGGGCCGCGGCGAGCAGGAAAGCCCCCTTGGAGATGTCGAAGGGAGGGATCTCGTGGGCGATATCCACGATCACCGCGCCGGGGTTGATGGAGAGGATGACCCCCTTAACCGTGCCCACCCATTCCTCCGTGAGCCCGAAATCGCTGGTGAAGCTGATGAGGTCAGCGGCCATGGGGGATCACCGCCACTTTCGCGCTCCTGCGGCGCGGCCCGTCGAACTCGCAGAGGAAGATCCCCTGCCAGGTGCCCAGGGAGAGGTCCCCGCCCTCCACCGGGAGGGCCTGGGAAAAGCCCATCATGCTCGCCTTGATGTGCGCGTCCGCGTTGCCCTCGCGGTGCCGGTAGCGGCCACGCGGCACCAGCTTCTCCAGGTGCTCCAGGATGTCCTGGGCCACTGCGGGATCGGCGCTCTCGTTCACCGTCACTCCGGCGGTGGTGTGGGGCACGTAGACCACGCACACGCCCTCCCTCACTCCCGCGCGCCTCACCGCCTCGCGCACCTTCTTGGTGATATCCACCATCTGGCTGCGCGAGGAGGTCGTGACCTCGAAGGTCTCGAAAGCCATGCGCTCACCTCCAAACCGCGCCGGAACGGCCCCGGCCTTCGCCGACCCGGGGGAACCCGTCGTTCACTCGCTGGTCAGGGAACTCTATCTGGGATAAACGCCTGTCGGTCCACCCCACGCCATCCTGCCGCAAGCCCTCGATGCAAGCTCCCTTCCTCGCATCATCCCATCCCCATGCGCAGGGTGGCCTCCAGGTTGAAAGGAGGAAGGTCGTCGGGGTCGATGATGGCGTCCACCACCGCCGGCCCCGGTGCCGACAGCGCCTCCTCCAACACGGTCACGATTTCCTCCGGCCTCTCCAGCCTCCACCCCGAGGCCCCGAAGGTGCGCGCCAGGGCCGCGAAGTCGGGGTTGCCGTGGCAGGTGCCGAGGATCCTTCCCCCGCATTGCAGGCGCTGCCTGAGGTTGAGAACCCGGTACATGTTGTCGTTGATGACCAACACCCTGACCTTGATGCCCTCGCGGCACGCCGTCTCCAGGTCCTGCAGGGTCATCATGAAGTCGCCGTCACCCAGGATGGCCACCACCTCTTTTTCCGGATACACCAGCTTCGCCGCCAGCGCCGCCGGGAACCCGAAGCCCATGGCCCCGAAGTTCACGGCGGAGAGGTAGGAGAGGGGTTCTCGGCAGGGGAGGAAGGCCATGGGGTAGAGGACATGGGTACCTCCCCCCACGGTGACGATATGTCCCTGCGGCAGGAGGCGTGAGAGCTCGTGCACCACGCGTCCGGGGGAAAGAGGCACCTTGTCGGAGGCTATGGCCTCGTCCAGGCGCAACCTCCATTCCCTTCGCTTATCTTCCAGTACCTTCCACCATTCATCACGGGAGGGAGGGCGGTAATCCCTCACCGCTCCCAGCGCCTCGGAGAGAAAGTCCTTCACGTCGGCCTCCAACATGTACTGGGCGCGGAAGCGGCTGGTGAGCATGGCCTCGAGGTCGATGTTCACCAGGATCACCTCGCCGCTCACCGGCAGGGTGTACTCGTAGGTGGTCATGTCGGAGATGGTACACCCCAGCCCCATCACCACGTCGGCCTCCGAGAGCGCGGTGTCGGCGACGGTGTTTCCTCCCCCGAAGCCCACCCGCCCCAGGCAAAGGGCATGGTCCTCGGGGATGGTGCCGCGCCCGTTGCCGGTGGTGATCACGGGGGCCTGCAAAGCCTCCGCCAAGCGCACCAGCAGGTCGGAGCAGCGCGCGTAGGCCACGCCTCCCCCCGAGAGCAGCAGGGGACGGCGGGCTCCCTTCACCATCTCCATCGCCCGCCATACGTCCTCCACGTGCAGGGGCGGCCGGTATTCCGGAGCGAGGCGGAAGTTCGGAGGCCCCTCCCCCGCCTCCTCTCCCCACACATCCTCGGGCACCTCCACCAGCACCGGGCCGCGCGCTCCCGAGACCGCCAGGGAATAGGCCTTGGAGAAGACCGCCGCCGCGCCGGCCGCGTCCTCCAGCCTGAAGACGCCTTTACAGAGGGGCGCGAATATCGCCTGGTGATCCGCCTCGAGCATGCCGTCGGACCCCTTGAGGCGTCTCTTCACCGCCCCGCTCAGCAGGATGAGGGGGCTGCAATCCTTGTAGGCGTTGCCCACGGAGATGAGGGCGTTGAAGGTCCCGGGGCCGGAATGCGTGAGGGCTACCCCGGGGATGCCGGTCAAGCGCCCCTCCGCGTCCGCCATGCTCGCCGCCACCTGCTCGTGGCGGCAGGAGACGTACCTCAACTCCTCCCGGTGATCATAGAGGGCGTCGACGAAAGAGAGGTTGGAGGTCCCGATCACCCCGTAGACCCTTGTTGCCCCCATGGCCTTGATCCCCTCGACGAGCACCTGCGCGCAGTTCATCCCCTTCCCTTTCTCCTCTCGCTTTCCTTTACGTCCCTTTCCCCGCCTCTCGGCGGAGCGCCCGCCTCTACTCCACCCCGTTCACCACATACAAGGGCTTCTCGCCCCTGAGCACCCTGGTAATGTTTTCCATAGTGACCTGGAGCATCCTCACCCGGCTCTCGTCGGTGCCCCCCGCCACGTGAGGGGAGAGGATCACCCGGTCCGAGGAGAGCAGGGGGTTGTTCGGGTCCACGGGCTCCTGGGCAAACACGTCTATACCCGCTCCCGCCAGCCTGCCCTCGGCCAGGGCGGCGGCCAGGGCCGCCTCGTCCACCACCTCCCCCCGGGCGAGGTTGAGGAGGTAGGCCTCCGGCTTCATGAGCTCCAACTTGCCGGCGTCTATCATGCGCCTGGTCTGGGGCGTGAGGGGCACGTGCAGGGAGACGATATCCGAGACGCGCAGCAGGTCGTCAAGCTCCATGCGCTCCACGCCGAGCTCCTGCTCCTCGCGCGGGGTAAGAGGCCTCGAGTCGTGATAGACGATGCGGCACCCGAAGGGCTTGGCCCTCACCGCCACCTCGCGCCCGATGTTCCCCATGCCCACGATACCCAGGGTCTTGCCGCACAGCTCGTGCATCCCCAGGGTGAAGACGTCGGACTGCCCCCATTCTCCCCGCGCCGTCTTGGCGTGGAAATACAGCGCGCGCTTGAGCAGGCAGAGCATGAACATGATCGCCTGCTCCGCCACCCCGATGGCGTTGGCGGCTCCCACGTTCGCCACCGGGATACCCGCCTCGCGCGTGGCCTCCAGGTCTATGTGCTGGTAACCGATGCTGGGCTGCTGGATGAGGCGGCAACCTCGCGCCGCCTCCGCGGCGCGCGCATCGATGGGCAGCCGGAAGGTGAAATCCCCGATGATGATATCCGCTCCCCTCACCGCCTCAACCAGGCCCTCGCCCGGTTCGCCCGCGTAGGCGGCGACCTCTATCTCCACCTCGCTCCCGGCCTGTGACACCATCCCCTTTACCGCCTCTTCGGGGATGGGGGCAAGCACCACCACCTTCACCGGCATCACCTCCGCTCGACCTCGTCCGCGCCGGACGCAGACTCGAATAAGCAACCGAATACGCAACCTCGTTATTCCCCTTTTCCCATTCTTATATGCTATACATGCTGAGACCTTTCCGCGCCGGGGAGAGCGGCTCGCCCACTCCTCTCACCCCGCCTCGGCGGAATGCCGCCCGCAGGACCGAGTGAAAGCCTCGCCCCATGGGTCTGAAGATGGGTCTTTCCACCGTCAAGACGGCTATGGCGCCGGCCCACGGGCTTTTCAACCGCCCCGCCCGCTCCCGTGAGCTCATCGCCCCATGGCCACCCCGGGAGCCCAGGGCACCGCCGCGCAAAGCGCGGGGGCGCTTGTCCGTCCCATCTCCCATGGCGCGATAGAGAAGCGACCTTTATGCGCCCCTGGGCGCAAAGCGCGGGGGCGCTTGTCCATCCTGTCTCCCTGCCTCCTATGCGGCGGCAGGCAAAAGGGCGAGCCCGGTGCCCGTATTCGATTCTTCGTTTTTCTACCCGAGGTGAGGGTAAAAACGAAGGCCACGAGATGTCGGTCTGGTGAAGTGGGGTGATCAAGGCATGGGTGACGCCCTTGAGGGTTCGTCGCACCCCAAAAACCCGCGTCTTTTAACCAAGGGCCCCGGGCTTTTAATCGGCTCTCAATCTATAGATGCTCTATAGTTGCCTTCGCTCCTGAGCGCCGTGCGGGTCCCCTTAACGGAAAAAGGAGAGGATGGAAGGGCGACTTCCCTGCCTCCGCCGCGGACGCGCAAAAGGGCTCTCGTAGGCCGGGAAAGCCTGATTCAGGTCGCCTCAAGATGCGTCCGGTCTGGAGACCGCCCTCAATCCTCCAGGTAGATATCCTTGAGGCGCTCCATCTCCTCCCGCCTTTTGGCGAGCCTTTCCTCGGGGGTGGCCGAGAGGACCTTGCGCAGCGCGTCGGCGAGGTTGACGGGGTTGAAGGGCTTGACTATGTAGCCGTCGGCGCCCATCCTCCACCCCCTAGCCATGTCCTCGTCCTGGACCTTCGCCGTCAGCACCACCACCGGCAGGTCCTTGAGGGCTTCGTCCTCGCGCATGAGCCTGAGGATCTCCCAGCCGTCCATCTGCGGCATCATGATATCCAGCACCAGGAGGTCGGGAGGGTTCTCCCGCATCATCTTCATCGCCGTCCTGCCGTCCCAGGCCTCCTCCACCTCGAACTGCTCCAGCTCGAGGTTGATGCGCACCAGCCTGGTCACCATGGGATCGTCGTCCACCACCAGAACGCGGTACATGGGCACCTCCTTCGTCCCCCGATTCCAAGATGATTCTACTATATCGGCGGCCCTTTTTCCTTCCTGAGGGAAACGGCCGGTCGGCCTTCCCTGCGCCAGGGGATGAGTAGAGGGCAAGATGGCCAGGTGATGCCGGCTACGGCGGGCCCGGACGGTCATGTCCCGGCAGTAAGGGCAGCGGGTGGGATGAAAGCCCTGAAGGCGGGCCCGGCCCCCATGCGGTTGTGGTATAATTTCCCCGCATCGCGGGCAGCAGGGCGGGCCTCCCGGCCCGCCCGTCACCACAGGGAGGAAAGGATGAGCTACGATATCTTCCAGCCGGTACACGAGGACTTCCGCAAGACGGTAAGGGAATTCGTCGAGAACGAGCTCGCGCCCCATGCCGACGAGTGGGAGGAGGCGGAGGAGTTCCCCCGCGAGGTCTATTCCCGCATGGGGGAACTGGGCTTCCTGGGCATGTCCTACCCCGAGGAATACGGCGGTGACGACGACCGCCTGGCCGAGGCCGTCCTGCACGAGGAGATGACCCGCGCGGGCTCCGCGGGGGTGGCGGCGGGCATCGGGGCGCACATCGGCATCGCCATGCCCCAGATAAACCGCTTCGGCACCCCGGAGCAGAAGGAGAAGTACCTCGTCCCCGGGATCAAAGGAGAGACCATCGGCGCCCTGGGCATCACCGAGCCGGAGGCGGGCTCGGACGTGGCGGGCATCAAGACCTACGCAGTGAGGGACGGCTCGGACTGGATCATCAACGGCTCCAAGACCTTCATCACCAACGGGGTGCGCTGCGACTGGGTGGTGGCGGCGGTGAAGACCGACCGCGAGAAGGGATATTCCGGCATCTCCCAGTTCATCATCGACCGCGGCACCCCCGGCTTCGAGACCTCCAAGAAGATAAAGAAGCTGGGCTGGAAGGCCTCGGACACCGGCGAGCTCTCCTTCATCGACGTGCGCGTCCCCGCCGACGCATTGCTGGGCGAGGAAGGCAGGGGCTTTTTCCAGATCATGGCAAACTTCGTGTGGGAGAGGCTGATCATGGCCCTGGGCGCGGTGGCGGGCGCGCAGCTCCTGCTCGAGCTCTCGGTCATGTACGCCAAGGAGCGCCAGGCCTTCGGCCAGCCCATCGGCAAGTTCCAGGCCATCTCCCACACCCTCGCGGACATGGCCATGGAGATAGACGTCGGCCGCGCCTATACCTACCACGTGCTCAAGCTCTACATCGAGGGGAAAGAGCCGGTCAAGGAGGTGGCCATGGCCAAGCTCTACACCCAGTCCATGGCCTGCCGGGTTGCGGATCGCGCCATCCAGATCCACGGCGGCTACGGCTACACGGAGGAGTATCCCTTCGCCCGCGCCTGGAGGGACATGCGCCTGGGCCCCATCGGCGGCGGCACCGACGAGATCATGCGCGAGATCATCGCCCGCTCCCACGGTTTATAGTTAAACGCTTGTCGGTTTGCATCGCGAAAGCGACCGCGCCGACCGGAGGGAGGCGCGGCAGTGTCCAGCGCCGTGGCCGAGACGGAGCGAGCCTGTGGCGAGCGGATGCGAGCGCAAGGCGAGCGCGGCGAGGACGGGGCC
>JACVJD010000126.1 GCA_015711825.1 Candidatus Solincola daggyaiensis | reverse complement strand
GGGGCCCGGGGGTCACCGCCCACTCTTCCTTCGCCTCCGGCGTCGGCTGGGAGTGTGGTATCCTCTTGTTTGAAAGGAGGTAGGCCGGGAATTGGACGCGATAAAGAACAACGCCGGCATATTCATAACCCTGCTCTTTCTTTTGGACCTGGTGTTGCTGGCGGCGGTTTTTATGCTTTTCCGCCAGCTCTCACTGCTTCGCCGCAGCATCACCATCCTCAAGCGCGGGGTCGATGGGTCCAGCCTGGTGGAGAAAGTGGCATCCCAGGCCCTGCAGATAGAGGAGATCTTTCACATCCTCGACGAGCATGCGGCGCAGAAGGAATACCTCACCGACGTGCTGGCGGGCGCGCTGCAACGCGTGGCGGTGGTGCGCTTCGACGCCTTCGAGGATATGGGCGGCAAGCTCAGCTACTCCGTGGCCATGCTCGACGAGAACGGCGACGGGGTGATCTTCACCTCCATCTATGGGCGCAACGAGAACCGTACCTACGCCAAGGCGGTGCGCGCCGGCAAGGCTTCACACGTGCTCTCCCAGGAAGAGGAGGAGGCGCTGCGCCGTGCCCTGGGCGTGAAACCGCCCCTCATCAGGGCGCGCAAGAGCAGGGCGCAAGCTCCCTTCGACGTCCAGATGGCCGACGAAGGCGGCGCATCCACCAGGGAGGAGGACGGCTCTTGGGTGATGTGAGCGCCGCCGTCTCCTGCCGCAGCGTGGCCTACCTCGGGCCGCCCGGCACCTTCACCGAGGAAGCCCTGCGGGGATGGCGCGGTCTATCCTACGAGGAGGCGGTGCCCTTCCCGACGGTGGAGGAGGCCATCCTGGCGGTGCAGGACGGCAAGGCGGACGGGGCGGTCGTCCCCATAGAGAACTCCATCGAGGGCTCGGTAAACGCCACCCTGGACAGCCTTGCCTTTGAGGCGGAGGTGCTCATCCAGGGGGAAAGGGTCTGCAAGGTGCGCCACCACCTCCTGGCGCGCGCGGGCGTTCATTTGGAAGATATAACCAGAGTCATCTCCCATCCTCAGGCGGCGGCTCAGTGTCGCCGTAATCTCGTGGAGGCGCTTCCCGGAGTGGAGTTGGAGGCGGCCAACAGCACCTCCGAGGCGGCGCGCAGGGTGGCGGAGTCGGCGGAGCCCGCGGCCGCGCTGGGCAGCCGCCTGGCGGCGGAGCTCTACGGGCTGGAGGTGCTGCGCGAGGGCATGGAGGACCATCCCGACAACCGCACCCGCTTCGTGCTCTTGGGCAAGGAGAGGGTGGCCCCCACCGGGCACGACAAGACCTCCATGGTCTGCTTCATCCACCAGGACCGTCCCGGCATGCTGTTGCAGATATTGCAGGAGTTCGCTTTCCGGTACATCAACCTCTCCAAGATCGAGTCCCGTCCCACCAAGAAGGTGCTGGGAGACTACTGCTTCTTCATCGACTGCGAGGGGCACGAGGAGGACGAGGTGGTGGCCTCGGCCCTGAATTGCCTGCGCTGCAAGCTGCCCCGCGTCAAGCTCCTGGGCTCCTATCCGGCCTATGTCGAGGCAGACGCCGATGCTTGAGCGGTCGCCTGGTTGATAAAGCGGGGCGAGGCGCGATGGCGGCCAAGATGGCGGGAAAAAGCCGGAGGCGAAAGAAGGCATGTCCCAGGGTGAGGGTTCGGCCGGGCCGGCGGCATGATTCCCGAGGCCCGGGGGAGTTTATCGCACGAGGAGGGTTCCTGTGCTTGAGCGACGCGACGAGGGCGGGCGGCGGAGGCGCGTCTTCATGATGAGCCACGGGCTGTCTCGATCGGACCTTCCGTTGCTCCCGAGAAGGCAGCGCTTCATACCATGATCTATGCGACCATGGAGGGCAACCATGCTTGACCTGAAGTTCATACGCGAGAACGCGGACGCGGTGCGCAAAGCGGTGTCCGACCGTGCCCTCGAGGTCCCCCTGGACGAGCTCCTGGAGCTGGACGCGCGTCGCAGGAAGATAATGGTAATACTTGAGGAGAAGCGCGCCCGCCACAAGCGCGGCAACAAGGAGATCGGTGAGCTCATGCGGCGGGGCGAGGACGCCGCCGCCCTGCGCGAGGAGATGGGGCGCTTGAGCGACGAGATCAGGACGCTGGAGGCCGAGGAGGGCGAGATAGGCGGCAAGACGCGCGAGATCCTCATCCGCATCCCCAACCTCCCCGACGCCTCCGTGCCCGTGGGGCCGGACGAGACGTACAACCGGGAGGTGCGCCGCTGGGGCGAGCCGCGCCGCTTCGACTTCCAGCCCCTGCCCCACTGGGAGGTGGGGGAGGGCCTGGATATCCTCGACTTCCAGCGCGGGGTGAAGATCGCCGAGTCGCGCTTCACCCTGCTCAAGGGCAAGGGGGCCCTGCTGGAGCGGGCGCTGATCAATTTCATGCTCGACCTGCACACGCGCGAGCACGGCTACACCGAGGTCTTCCCGCCCATCCTGGTCAACGAGGAGAGCATGTTCTCCACCGGCCAGCTCCCCAAGCTCAAGGACGAGATGTACGCCTGCCGCGACGACGAGCTCTACCTCATCCCCACCGCCGAGGTGCCGGTGACCAACATCTACCGCGGCGAGACCCTGCGCGAGGAGGACCTGCCCATCTACTACTGCGCCTACACCCCCTGCTTCCGGCGCGAGGCGGGGTCCTACGGCAGGGACATCCGGGGGCTCATCCGCCAGCACCAGTTCAACAAGGTGGAGATGGTGAAGTTCGCGCACCCCGACACCTCCTTCGACGAGCTGGAAAAACTGACCAACGACGCCGAGGACGTGCTCCGGCGCCTGGGACTGCCCTACCGCGTGGTGATCCTTTCCACCGGGGACCTCTCCTTCTCCGCCGCCAAGTGCTACGACCTCGAGGTGTGGCTGCCTTCCTACGGCGAGTATAAGGAGATATCATCCTGCTCCAACTTCACCGACTTCCAGGCGCGCCGCGCGGACATCCGCTTCAAGCCCGCAGGGGGCGGTAAGTCGCGCCTGGTGCATACCTTGAACGGCTCCGGGGTGGCCATCGGTCGCACCGTGGCCGCCATCCTCGAGAACTACCAGCGCGAGGACGGGAGCGTGGAGGTGCCCGAGGCCCTGCGCCCCTACATGCACGGCCTGGAGGAGATAGCCGCGGAGTGATCCCAGCCCGGTATCGCATAAGCAGGCGCGGGCCTGGGGCAGATCACGGCGGAGTGAGTCCGGAGTCAAGCCCCCGGCGGCCCGGCATGGCGGATCCATATGCGCGGAGGGCATACGCGTACTTGAATGTGCGCGGGTATGGGGGAGGCTTGGCGTGACGAATCCACGTACGCGGAAGCGGGCCCGCGTCTGCGCGACCCGGCGCGCGGCACTGAAGCGGGCGCTTGTGGGCAGCGCTGCGCGCGTCGTCCGGAAGCGTCCCCGACGGCATACGAGCGTGCGGCGGAGCCGCGGCCGTTTTCCCGCTTGACAGCGTCCTAAACGGGTGCAAGGTATAGATATGGAAAGGTCGTTCCGGCGCGCTTGGTGGCGCGGCCGTGATCGGAGATGCGAGCCGAAGAGCTGCTGGTCATAATCCGCCGCATCATGCGCGATTTCTCCCCCCTGCTGCCGGGGATGCGCCTGGAGGTGGTCTCCGGGGAGGCCTTCCGGGCCCGCCTGCGCGGCAGGCCCATCCTCCCCGGCGAGGACACCGGCGGGGACACGGAGAGCCCGTATCCCGCGGCGCCTATGGAAAGGGGCAGGCGAAAGGAAGCGGGGGATGAGGCGCGCGAGGAGCCCCCGTCCCACTACCCCCTGCACGCCTTTCCCTCCACCCGCGTGGTCATGGTGGACGTGGAGGGGATGCGGGCCCTCATCGGCGAGGAGGACCGGCGGCTGCAGCGGGTGCTGGCGGAGGGGATGATCCTGCGCGAGGTCATCTACCTCGCCACCAGCCGCCAGCCCCTCCCCGACCCCCGGGGGAGGGCGGAGACCATCTTCCGCCGGTACTGGCCCTTCCAGTACACCGCCCTGCGCAGCGTGGGCTTCGTGGGCGAGGCGCTCGGGAAGCCGCGAGACAGGCGGGAACTGGCGGGGGAGAACTGACGAGCGACTCACCGAAGCCTCCGCGAAGTCTCCGCGCGCCTTCCCTTTTTGGCTTCGAGGTCAGCATGGCCGCAGGCGACGGGTTTTAGGCACAGCGACAAAGCATGCCCATTTTTATCATGGCCATCTCGTTCCGGCTCCTTTGCTTAACGCTTCCCGCCGCCCACCTTGCTCGCGCTCCCGTCTCCGCCGCGCCGGCTGTTGCGGATGATGGTCGGGGGCTGCCCTCTCTACCAATGCCGTGTTGTTGTCGCCGCCCCCGGCATCCGCATAGCTAGGCGCTCCTACCAAACCCCGCATTTACTACCCCGCCCTCCGCCCCTACAATTGTCCTTGGAGGGGTGGCAGAGCGGACGATTGCGGTGGTCTTGAAAACCATTGGCCGGCAACGGCTCGCGGGTTCGAATCCCGCCCCCTCCGCCATCCAAAAGCCTCTGATCTGCTGTCCGGCATCAATAATCCGTGAACTATGAAACTATTCTTGAAACGTGTAGAGGATCTGGTTCATTCAAGCCACACCAATGAGACTTCAGCATCCGCTCCGGTGTTCTTGAACTCGGGATCGCCGGTAACCAGGGCGGCATCCTTATCCTGGGCGAGCGCGGCCGCGAAGCAATCGGCGTAGGCGATGGGATATCGGGCCTTGAGATGAGCGGCAGCGAGGGCAAGGCGGCGGTCTGTTTCGCAAATGGATATAGGAAGCTCGTCGATACGCGCCAGGGTTTCCTGCGTTTTGGAAAAGCCTCTTTCTCTCTCTACTATGTATGCGATCTCTCCCAGGTTCACAACGTTCAAGAATAGCTCGCACCTGCTTTTCGCCGCTCGTTCCAGGAGACCGATGACCGACTCCTGCCCTTTCTCGCCCTCGAAGTAGGCGATGAGGGCGAAGCTGTCGAGAACGTATCGCTTGTATTCGGGCTTGGCCAAGGCCTACCTCCCCCTTGCGGCATCCTCTTGCCTTGACTTCAACAGCGCCTCCAGGAGAGAGGTGTCGCCCTTGAGCATCCCGGCGCAATCCTTGATCGCGTTCTTAGCCAAAGGCACCACGGCGATCGTGCCCCCGTATTCGACGAAGTGTACCTTGTCGCCCTTCTTCAACCCGAAACGCTCCCTCAGTTCCTTGGGGATCACCACCCATCCCTTGGCTGAAACGGTCGAGATGTTCAATGTAGCCCTCCTTCTCGCAGGCATACTTAGTATATACTATTAGGAGTATAGTATATACTATAATTGAATCAGTATGCAATGAATAGCAAGAGGCGGAAGAAAGGGTTAGAGTTCCCTTTATTGGTGTATAAGGCTCCATCGCGCCGTTCCTTTCAAGGGGGGTCTAAACGATCACCGGCACGAGCGCTTCCACCTCCTCTCCGGCATCGGTATCTTCGCCCTCGATTGCGTTTATACCCGCTTTGGTAAAGGACTCCGGGCTCATATGCCGACGGCACACCATCCATTCGTCGCGCTGCTCAGCAAGCACCGCGCTCATAGAAAAGGGCTTGGGAAAGCGGAAAGAGGTGAAAGGAAACTCAAGCAAATGGGCCCCGGTTAAACCCCGGTAGTGTTGGTGATCGCCTGCACGCCGGATATAGCTGGATGCTTCCGTCGAAAAGTGAACATTTTATACCGTTGAAAAGGTGACAGAAGAAGCCGTTGTTGACAACGCGGGAGGAAGGCAGCCCCACCACCGCAGCATGCTGGACGTAGACGCTCGCCCCGTCGGACTGGGCGAAGATGGTGCGCACGCAGGTGGCGACTAAATCCTCACGAGGCCTTGGGGACCTTGTAAAGAAGGTTCTTCGCAAAATGAGCGTGGCAGTGCTGCCAGCAGGCCCTTGGCAGGCAAGCGGCTACGGCGTCCTTAAGCCCGGAGCGGGCGCCCGCGACGACCAGAGACAACCGGAGAGCCCGCGGGCTACCAGACCTCGCAGGAAGGCCGTCCAGCCCGCGCCGTCCTCTGTGGTTATGAGGTCTATCCCCAAGAACATGCGGTGGCCGTTGCGCGAGTAAGGATTCGCGCCCTCCTCCCTTAGGCTCATCTTGAACAGTTAACCCCCGATTTTGGCCCACCCAGGACATAAAACCCCAGGTAGATGAGTTGCGGGTTGGGAGCCACGGTTTAAACTAGTGCCACGCATTGGGTAATTATTATGGCTATAAGACTTGTATATTAGGCATAATGACTGCTATCATCATAATGTCATGTTTGTACGAACCAAGACCACGGAGGGACGCACCTACCTGCAGGTAGTGGAGAGTTACTGGCAGGACGGAAAACCCCGCCAGCGGGTCATCGCCACCTTGGGCAGGCTGGACAAGCTCTCCGAGGGCGGGCAGATAGACGGGGTCCTGCGCTCCCTTTCCCGCTTCTCGG
>JACVJD010000125.1 GCA_015711825.1 Candidatus Solincola daggyaiensis | reverse complement strand
GCTCAGCGTAGGCTCGGAGAATGGCGGGATCGTTGCGGGCAACCCGGTTGGCGTTCCTGGCCAGGAGGCGGGAGCGGGTTTTCGCCGCCGGCAGCTCTTACCGTGCCTGTAAAAGTGATAATGAGGCCCTTGTCCGGAAAACGTAAGGCTTCGGCTGTCGCGAGCACGCGGGGACGTCGTCCGTGCCTTGACCGCCTGCTTTTCTGCCCGCAACCTGCTCCCATCATCTTTTCATCCACGCATGCTGGTATTTAATGGATAATAAAGCGGCCCCGCCGTTATGACGGGGCCGTTTCTCACACGGCTCGCGAGATATCCGTGACGGGGTCTCCGCCACCCGAAGCCGCATGCCGGGACACCCTGCGCGTCGGCTTCGGTCTCGCCGCAGCTTTAATAATGGATCTCCATGGCGCGTGGCGGGCATACCTTCACGCACAGCTCGCAGGCCACGCATTCCTCGTCGTCGAAACGCACCTCCATGCTCGAGCGATCGACGTGCAGCGCCTCGGTGGGGCACACGGCCAGGCAGGCGCCGCAATGGGTGCACCGCTCGTCGTTGCGGCGTATGTCCTGGGACAGGGGCTGGATGGAGACTCCGCAGCTTCTTATGTAATCCATGCCGCGGTCGTAGTTCTTTTCCTCGCCGGTTATCTCCAGCACCAGAAGCCCCTCCTCGCGCGGGGTTATGGACGCCTTGAGGATGTTGAAGTCCAGGTCATAGTCGCGCACCAGCTTGCTCACGATGGGCTTGTCCACCTGCTCGTGCGGGAAATGAAGCACCACCTTGTGACGCACCATCTAGACCACCCCCTCCTCGCGCGCCGCGCAGGGCAAGAGCTCCACCGGCTCGCTGAGCAGGAAGCGCCCCTGCTTTATCCAGCCCTTGAGCGTCTCCGCTATCTCCCGCGCGCGGCTGTAGCTGGAAAGGGGAGCGGTGGGTATCTCCTTCCCTTCCAGGGTGATGCTCCCGCTCTTGAGCTGGGCATAGGTAACCTCTCCCAGCACCTTGCCCGTGCCCTGGGGATAGTCGGTGGAATAATCTACCACCGGAGCCACCAGGTCCTGATCGCGCACCGCCGCGGCCCTGATGACCTCCTCGTCCAGCACCGGGATGGGGATGCCGATGCCCACCGCCAGGCTGGCCCCGTATCCCAGGATGGAGTAGCCGGTGAGATAGCGAGTGCTCATCCCCTTGAGATCGCCGATGACGGAGATAGTCCCGGCCGGGCGCTTGGGCGCCCCCCCGGGCCCCCGCGGCACCTCGGTGTTGTGCTGGGTCCCGTACCAGGCGACATAGCCGGTACCGCCCCCCAGGAATATGCGCGTCCCGATACCTACGGTGCGGAACAGGGGATCGTTGAGCAGGGGCGAGAGCTGCCCCGCGCTGCAGTAGTTGGCGTTGCCCAGGTTGGGCCTGAGCACCCCCATGTAGGTGTAGATGACCTTGTCCGACAAGTTGACCGCCACGTTGTAGTTCTGGTAAGCGTTGCGCGGATTGAAGAGCCACGCCTCCTTGGTGTCGGCCAGGGTGAGGTCGCGTTCCCAGGAGCGGTTGGGGTAACAGTCGGTGCCGTATGAGGTAGCCCGCAGGCGCACGGACTTGCCCGCCACCAGGTCCTCGATGAGATGTCCTCCCCCGTAGCGGAACTCCCCTGGGAAAACCTCGTTGAGGGGGTCGTGTTCAGCCATCTCCGTGGCCCCGATGTATATGTCCACGGCGGCGATGCCGCAGAATACCGGGACCTCATTAAGCCATGCGCGGTGTATCTTCATGCGGGGCTGGGCGTGGCCCAGGTTGATGAAGGCGCCCGATGAGCACATGGGGCCGAAGGTGCCGGTGGTGACCACGTCCACCTGGCGCGCCGCTTCCTCGGCGCCCTTCTCCTCCACGATGTCGATGACCTCCTCGGCGGTCACCACCACCGCCTCGCCCCTCTTTATCCTCTCGTTGATCTCCGCTATGGTCTTGCCCATTTCCTTCCTCCGTTTCATCTATCTCCAACCGACACTTCACCGGGGAAGGCCGGGCATGACCCATACCAGCGCCACCACCGTCCTTTCTCCTCGTTCAGATCCCATTATCTCGTATCTCATCTTTTCCTCGTTTCTTGTTTACCGGGCTGCGTCTCCCGGACGATCGACCTTTGTTGCCATCTCGCCAAGCGTAGGGAGACTTGCGAAGCCCGGGCCTGGAACCGCCTGGCCTTTAACCCCTCCGGCATTCTTCTTCCCCGAGGAGGGCCTCCCGTGAAGGCCACCTCGCCTCCTCATAATAGCCCTCCTTTTATCGGGGCCATCCATCGCGGGCCATCCCTCGCTTCCGCCCTGAAGGGAAGTGAAAAGGCCGCCGGCGAGGGTGCACGGCGGCCTTGAGGCCTTTCGTCCCGCACCGGGTACGGCGCCGCGGCGCGATACCCTCGCCTGTGATCACGGAGGCATCCGTCCTCGCCTACTCGCTCGCGCTTTCAGCGGGAAGCTCCGGGGCCATCTTCGGCCCGCTTCGCGCACCGGTTCTCAACCTCGGCCCGGCTCTCTGTAGCGCTGCCCGCGGGCTTACTCCTCCCCTTCATCGCCTTTCGCGGTGGATATACGGTTGTCAATTATCCCCAACGGAGGGGATATTGAAAGATGATACATCCGCGCCGTGCGCCTGTCAACGAAACGAATCTCGAGTAGATTTGTTGTTGGCGCAACGGGCGTGAACGCGCGGCCCATAGCATACTATGCGACCTCATGGGTCATCCGCACATGTCGCGCGGATGCGACGCCATGTCTGGCCTGGACGAGGGCTGTCCCTATGTCCCGGACACGAAACGAGGCGTGACCCCCATGTCTGGACCCTATGTCTGGCGGACGATGAGCACGGGGCACTTGGCGTGATGCACGACGCGGTTGCTCACCGAGCCCAGGAGGAAGCCGCCCAGCACGCCGCGGCCGTGGCTTCCCATCACGATCATGTCGTACCCGCCCTCCTCGGCCTCCTGGAGGATCTCCGCCGCGGTGTTGCCGAAGCGTATCTTGGGCTGCGTCTCCAACCCGGCGGCGCGCAGGGGCTCGGCGCTTTCGGCCAGCATCTCCTCGGCGCGCTTGTCCAGCTCCGCCCGCAGTTCCTCGGGCGGGGGCATGAGCACCTCGGGGGCGATAAGGCCGTCGGACCAGAAGGCGGAATACACCGGTTCCTCCACCACCGAGAGCAGGGTTATCTTGCAGCCCGAGCCCTCCAAGAGTTTGACCGCGAAATCGATCGCCTTCTGGGCCGTATCCGACCCGTCGGTGGGAAGCAGCACTTTCTCCAGCATTATTTCACCCTCCTATCTCGTTCATGCATTCAAGTCCGCTTTTCGGGATTCCCGCCACGGCCTGCGCCGCCGATCTCGTCCCTCCCGGGCGCGGCCTTGGCGGGCTCGCGTGACGCCATCCCTGAACCTGTCCCACATGGGCGCCGCTACCCCGACCATCGATCCACGCTCGGCTTCCACGGGTTTAGGCGGCGCTGCGCCGTTTTCCTCCCAGCCATAATTTTCCTGGTCAGCGTGCCCACGATCCGCCTCCCGACCCCCGCAATTCGCGCCATGATCGCATGAAACGCGCGCGCCTTTGAGACCCTCCAAGGTAATAATACGATACCCGGCCGTTTGGCGCGCGTTGGTGGGCATGGATGCCGGGCGGATTCCGTTTCCACGACGAAAAGGCCATGCCATAAAATACCACTTGGCAAACCGGTCATTCATGCTATAATTAAGGCGTCGAGAGTCTCTAGGTTGATGTTAGTACATCCCCGAGGAGCGGTTCTCGGGGATTTATTTTATGAAGGAGGTGGAAGAGTGAAGATATACGTGGGTAACCTCAGCTACTCCACGACGGAGGAGGGCATCAGGTCAGCCTTCAGCCAGTTCGGTGCGGTGGATTCCGTGGATGTGATCGTGGATCGCAACACCGGCAGGTCGCGCGGTTTCGGTTTCGTCGAGATGAGCGACGACGCGGAGGCCAGGGCGGCTATCAACGGCCTGAACGGCAAAGACCTGGACGGCCGCAGCCTCAACGTCAACGAGGCCAAGCCGCGGGCGGAGCAGCCCAAGCGCAGCTACCGCTTCTAGGATCCAAGGGATCCGAAACCGAGTTCGTGAAGCGCCGGAAGCCGTGTCCGCGGCAAAGAGGAAACGACTTCCAAACGCGAAAACGACCCTAAGGGGCATACCGTGAAAACGGAGGCCCCTTTTAATATCCTCGAGTCCATGTCCTCCGTCGAGCGGTCGAGGAAATCCCGCATGCCTTGAAAACGGAGATCCCTTCAACACCTCCCTTGACGCTTCGGAGAGCGACCGGAGGTTTTCTTAAAACTCTCCCAGTCGGTGCCGCTGTAACGTTGAGCCTGGTACGGACCATGGAGCGTTATCCGCGCGGGACCTTGAGGGTGACGGCGGAAGCCCTTTCCTCACGGCCGGCGGGAGGGCCGTTAAACAGGACGCCCCCTCCTTAATCCAAAGTCGAGAGCGGCCGCCGCCGACCCTTTCAGCAGACTAAATAGGTGATATAATACAGTTGATAATCGACAGGGAGTCGGATAAGGAGGTAAGATGAGCTGCGGCAACGACCACGGCAAGGCGGATTCCCGCCGCTCCACCATGACATGTTGCGATGCGCAAGCGGGACCACATCCCAGCCCGCTGCTCATGGCCCTGCGCTTCGCCGCCTTCGTGGCCGGGGTCTTGACGGCCTTATGGGGCATGGTCAAGGAACGCAAGTTCAAGCACCTGGCGGTGTGGCTGGGCGGCTGGGCCCTCTTCCTCACCTGGCCCCGATACCTTATCTGCTCCCGCTGCGAGGGCTATGGAAATATGTGCTACTCCTATTACATCGGGAAATACACCTCCATGCTCTTTCCCCGCGTGGAGGGAAAGGAGCCGGGAAACCTGGGCCTGGTCCAGGAGGTGGTCTCCCTGAGCACCATATTCTGGACGCCCGCCCTGGCCCTGCGCGGCAACCGCAAGCTGCTGGCCCGCTACCTCGCGACCATGAACGCGGTGCTACTGGGCCAGTTCCTGCACGCCTGCCGTTACTGTGCCGCCAACTCCACCCAGGAGTGGAAGAACGTCTGCCCCGCCCACCGTACCTGGAAGAAGATCCTCAAGTTATCCTGAGGGCGCAGACGCAGAGCGTCCGCTGAAAGCGCCGGCGAGGTCCGGGCGCCTCGCGATAGACATGGATGACGGCGTCCTCATAGTGATGCGGCGGGAAATCTCCCAAACCGTCCATTTCCGTTCACTTCCCCCGATAATTTTTGTCACTCCCATATGTTATAAAAATACTGAAGGACTTGAGTAACGGCGATAACGTTATAGGGACAACGGGAGAAGGATTACCTGTATTAAGATGCGAGAGAAAACACAAAACTTCGATATCCAGGAGATATATGCACATACACCATCTGGTAGTGAGTGGCATATTCTCCGTGATCACTTGTTTGGCGTCGCTAAGGTCGCTAGGGAAATGGCTGGATCCTTTGGCATGGGGACACAGGCTTTCTGGTTAGGAATTATGCATGATATAGGCAAAATATGCCCAGCATTTCAAGAATATTTAAGGAATATTTCAAAAGACGAATCTGCAAAATCTGAACCGCATGCCATATGGGGTGCAGCCTACTTATATTTATTGCTTGCTAAAAATATGAAGCTCAAAACCGGGTGGGAAGAATATTGCCTTCCAATCATGGGTCATCATGCCGGGTTGCCTGACTTAGGAACTGGCGCACTAAGAATTAAAAGCTTCCTTGAAGAAAATGGCGATGCGATCCATCTAATAAAGGAATATTTAGGAAGCATAATGGCGGGAATCAAAGAGATTTCAGAAGAAGGGCCTGGAATTATAGAGGAAACAAACCCGCTCGTTAGAGAGCACACGGTCAGGATGCTATATTCGGTCTTGGTAGATGCAGATTATCTTGATACCGAGGCGCACTTCAACAAGGGCAGGCATTATCTAAGAGCGTCTTGGCCAGAACTGGGGTCTTTGAGGGGCATATTTACCCAACGATATCGTGAATACATCAATCACATAAAAAGCAGCCCTTGTAGTGAAGTTATCAAAATAAGGGATTATGTTTATACGCAATGCATGGAGAAATCCGAAGATACCCCAGGCATATTCACGTTGACTGCCCCAACAGGAAGCGGAAAAACACTTGGTTATCTGGCATTCGCGCTCAGCCATGCGGTCAAGCATAAAAAGGCCAGGATCATCATAGTCCTTCCCTATACTAGCATTATTGATCAGACAGCGAAGACCATCAGAGAAGTATTGGGGAGCAATGCGGTTCTCGAACATCATAGCTCTTTCGATGTGTCGACTATCGATGATGGGGCATTGGTCGATAAGTGTTTGTTGGCCACTGAAAACTGGGATGCACCTATCATAGTAACGACAACTGTCCAGTTCTTTGAGAGCCTCTTGTCGAACAAACCTAGCAAAGTGAGAAAAATCCACAATATTGCTAATTCCGTTGTGGTGATGGATGAGGTTCAAGCGTTGCCGCCGGAGATGCTCAGGCCTACATTGGATGTGGTTCGTTCGCTTGCCAAGCAAAACGGGGTAAGTTTTATTTTATCGACTGCAACGCAACCCGCTTTTGAAGTCATAGAAGGACAAAACATATATACGTCATTGGGAGGTCGGGAAATCATTCCTGATCACAATTCCCTATTTAAAGCAATGAAAAGGGTAAGGTATGAGATATTCCCTGGCACTATATCTTGGGATGAATTGTTGCGCTTCATACGGGATTTGGATCAAGTACTGGTCATTTTCAATACTAGATCACATGCCTGTAAGCTCTTTGACATGCTAGAGCGGGATGGTGATACTTTTCATCTCTCGTCTATGCTTTGCGCCAAGCATCGCAAGGCAATTGTTGAAACGG
>JACVJD010000124.1 GCA_015711825.1 Candidatus Solincola daggyaiensis | reverse complement strand
CGGCATGAGGATTCACTCAGCATACTCACTCAGCATACTCACTCAACAGGCTCGCTCAAACTCCTATGGACGTCTTCACCCGCATGCAGACGGAATAGGTAAAGATCGACGACGCCAGCGCCAGCCAGAACCCCCAGCCCACCCCCGCCAGGGTCTTGGCGAGGGAAAGGCCGGAGGCCTTATCGTAGCCCACGCCCCCGAACACCCTCAAGCCGAGGAAAAGGAGCGCCATCAGCACACAGAGAAAGCACAGCCCCCGCATCGCGCCCAACCAGGCGCTGGTCTTCCCCACTCCCAGCAAAGCCATGGCGTCCGCTCCCCAGGAAAGGGCCACCAGCGCCGCGACGGCCATGCCCTCGGGAAAAGTTATTCCCAGAAGGGGTCGAGTGGGGTTGAGGCCTTTTCCTATCCATGGGAACATGGCCGAGGCGATGAGCACCATGCCCGCGCCGAGCAAAAACCCGCTCCAGCGTAAAGCCTCCTTTTGCCCCAGGGGCACGATTCCGCTCTCCCTTTCCCCCATCACATCAGGCACCGTGCGAGGGCGCGAAAGGGGTGCTACGGGCGCATGTGCGCTCTTCGCGATAGCCGCGCCTCCCGCGCCGGCCCCCGCGGCCAGCCTCCTCTCGATGTACTCAAGGGAGTCGGGCGGCCTGTCGGCGCGGTAGCTGCTTTCCAATGCATTCCATTTAACCCTCGCGACGTTCTCTCCCCTTTCGCGGTC
Organism: Candidatus Solincola daggyaiensis; assembly: GCA_015711825.1. Lineage (GTDB taxonomy): Bacteria > Actinomycetota > Geothermincolia > Geothermincolales > RBG-13-55-18 > Solincola_B > Solincola_B daggyaiensis. The sequence goes on along the minus strand of JACVJD010000124.1, from coordinate 6,392 downwards.
CACGGCGCCAGAGATTCCGGACTCCGTACCGCCCGCCTCCGCCGCGCCCGGCTCGCTCAACCCTCCCTTATCCCCTTCGCCGTGATAGATGCGCGAGATGAGCTCCCTCCACTCCTTATCGCGCCGGAAGTCGAATCCACCCGCTTCCCCGCCCGCCTGCAGCTCCTGCGCCTCGAGCCCGCTGGCGGTCTCCAGCTCGCTGCGCAGCGCCTCCTGCTTGTCGAAGCGCTCCTCGGCCTCGGCGACCACGCTCATCCCCAGCTCGGAGCGCACGCGCATGAGGTCGTCCTTGAACTCCCCCATGTCCGCGTAGCGCCGGTCGGGGTCCTTCTCCATAGCGCGGTTGATGACATGCACCAGGCTCATGGGGACGTCGTCGCGATACGCCAGCAGCGACTCCGGCTCCTCGGTGGCCACGCGAAAGATGACGGCGTAGTCGTTCTCGGCGTCAAAGGGCCGCCTGCCGGATAGCGCCTCGTACATGGTCACGCCCAGGGAGAATATATCCACACGGTGGTCGTAGGGCAGGCCCTTGACCATCTCCGGCGCGATATAGTTGGGAGTTCCCATGATCACGTCGGTATGGGTACGGTCGCTCACCTTGAGCATCTTGGCGATGCCGAAGTCCGCCACTTTGATGTTGCCGCTCTCGAGCACGAAGATGTTGTCCGGCTTGATGTCCCGGTGCACGATGCCGTGTGAGTGGGCATATTGCAGGGCGTCCCCGATCATGGGAGCGATGCTCATCACCTCCTCCACGGAAAGGGAGCGCTCCGCGAGGATCTCCCGCAGCGTCTTTCCCTCCAGATATTCCATGACGATGAATTGCCGTTCACCCGTTGAGACGATGTCGTGCACGGTGAGTATGTGGGGATGGGTAAGCCGGGCAGCGGCCCTGGCCTCGAGGCGGAAACGTTCCTTAACCTCTTCTTTTTCCTTTTCATCCAGGTAATCGGGGACGGCGAGTTCCTTCAGCGCCACGTCTCTTTCCAGCAGGTCGTCGTGGGCCAGGTAAACCCTCCCCATGGCCCCGCGCCCGATCTCCCTCACGATACGGTATCTCGCCGCCATGACCGCTCCCGTCGCCGAGGACCGCCCTTCACCCTGCTATATCGGAAAACCCAAAGTGTTACATGAGCGGTCCTTCCCCGGAGGCGAAGGGAAAAGAACGGCCGAGCTCGCGCACCTGGTCGCCTTCCACGGTCCTTCCCCGGAGGCGTGGGGAAAAGAGGATGGCGATGGATTCGCAGCAGGGAAACTCGGAGAGACAGGGCTGGGGGTCGCGCCTTATCTCACAAGTTGCCCGGCAAGCGGTTTCTCCGCTACCCTAGACCTTAGCTGACGCTTTATAAAGATAAGATAAGGCGAACGAACCGGCCCGACACGACGCTGAAGCCGGGGGAGCGAAACGAAACCATCTCGAGGTGATGGCCAATGAACGTGGTAGAGCCTGAAGCCATAGAAGGCGTGACCATAAAGCCGCTCATCCGCCATTGCGACGAGCGCGGATACCTCCTGGAGGTGGCGAGGGACGATGACGGGCTGTTGGAACGCTTCGGGCAGAGCACCTTTACCCTCACCTATCCCGGGGTCATCAAGGCCTTCCACTGGCACCGCAAGCAGCATGACCTCTGGTTCGTGGCCCAGGGCGAGGCACGGGTGGTGCTGCACGACCTCAGGGAGGATTCCCCAACCTACCGGCGTACCCAGGTCATCTTCGCCGGCGAACACCTGCCGCTGATTATCCTCATCCCCCCCGGGGTCGCCCACGGATACCAGGTCCTGGGCGACCGCCCCGTGTGTCTTTTCTACCACACCACTTACTCTTATGATCCCTCCAGTCCCGACGAGGAGAGGATCCCTTACGACGACCCGTCCATCGGCTTCGACTGGGACGCGAGGTGAGAGGGGGCGGGATCCGCGAACTCGGGCGTTTGTAAGGTGTCTCACAACCATGGAAAGGGCCCCCGAAGGGGCCCTTTTACAGCGGTTTGAGGTTACCGTCTCATGCCATGGCGGCTAATCCATCGCTCCCGGCGCCGCCACGCCGTTCATGCCGTTACTCCTGGTGCATGCGGCGCTTCCCGAGGGCCAGGAAGGCCAGGCCCAGCAGCATCAGCGCCGCGGCCGACACCAGCAGGGGGTACTGCTCCAAGCCGGTTCTGGGAAGGGTACCGGTGGCTCCCCCCCTCTCCGGTTCCTCGGGAGTGATCACCTCTCCCCCCACCTCGACCTCGGCGTTGAGGAAGTCGATGCCGCTCTTCTCCTCGCCGGGGGCCAGCTTCAAAGCCACGCTCTCACCGCTTATGGAGGTCATCTTCTTGGGGTCGAACTCCTCCGTAACGGTGTAGTCGCCCGCTTCCAGAAGCAGGAAGGCATAGCCGCCGTCGGCTCCCGTAGAGGTCTGCATGCTCACGGCCTCCCCGCCGAGGGTATTGCCGTCAAGCTTGATGGTGACCCCCTCTCCCGGCTTATCCTTGTCGGGGTCGATCTGGCCGTCGCCGTCATCCAGCCACTTGTTGCCCCCGATGCTTCCGTAGGGGGCGTTGGCGAAGATCACCGAGATGCTCTCGCCCGGTCCCACCACCACGGGGTCTATGGCCACGGGGCGGGTGGCGTAATAGCCCGCCGGCACCTTCTCCTCCACCCGGTATTCTCCGGGCTTCAGGTTCTTGAACAGGAAGGCGCCGTCCTCGCCGCTTACGGACACCGCCAGAGCCGCCGTCTCGCCTTTGCCGGTGAGGGTTATCTCCACTCCCTCCAGGCCGGGCTCGCCGGGATCCCTGGCCCCGTCGGCATCGAGGTCTAGGAACTTGAGGCCTTCGATGCGCCCGTAGGGGCAGTTGCCGAAGTCCACCACCGCTCCCTCGCCGGCGGAGAGCTCCACCGCCACGCTCACGGCGGTGCAGGCGAAGTAGCCCTCCATGCCCTCCTCCATGACCGTGTAGGTCCCGGGCTTGAGGTTCTCAAAGGAGTATGAGCCGTCCTCGCCGGTGACCGCGGTTTCCACCAGCTCCACGGGAGGATCTCCCTCGTAGAGCTTGATGGTGACCCCCGAGATGACCACCGTCTCCGACTCTCCCCACACTCCGTCGGCGTCGGCGTCAAGCCATTTCTTTCCGGAGATGGAGCCGTAGGGGGCGTTGCCGAAGAGCACTTCCTCCTTCTCGCCCGGCTCCAGGTCAACGGCGATGGAGACCGGCCCGGTGGGATAGTACCCGGGCGCCGTGGTCTCGTCCACCGCCACCACGTAGGTGCCGGGAGCGAGTTCCTCGAAGCAGAACTTGCCTCCGTCGGCGGTAACCGCCGTGCGTTCGCCGCCGTTGAGCTTGATGGTAACTCCATCCAGGCCTTCCTCGTCCTCGTCCATGGCGCCGTTCTGGTTCATATCCAGGTACTTGACGCCGCATATGGACCCGTAGCGGCAGTTGAGGAAGTTCAGGCCCTCGATGGGATTACCGCACTTGAGGTTGACGTAGTCGTGGACACCGTCGGAGGGCTCGGTGGGGAACCATCCCGCGGGCAGCACCTCCACTACCCTGTACTCGCCCGGGAAAAGCCCGGTGAAGGAGTAGGAACCGTCCGCGGCGGTGACGGTGGACGCCTTCAGCTCGTCTCCCTGCCAGAGCTGGATGGTAACCCCCTCCACCGGGGGCTCGTCCTCGTCCAGCTTACCGTTCTTATTAAGGTCATCCCACTTGCCGCCGGCTATGGACAGGTAGCGGCAGTTGAGGAAGTTCAGGTTCTCCACGCTGTCGCCGGTGCCCACCTCGATGCCCTCGTATATCCCGCCGGCGGGAGCGGTGGCGTACCATCCCTCAGGGAGCACCTCCTTCACGGTGTACACGCCGTCCAGGAGGTCTTCGAAGATATAGCTTCCGTCCGCGGCGGTGACGGTGGACGCCTTCAGCTCGCCCCCCTGCCAGAGCTGGATGGTAACCCCCTGCACCGGGGGCTCCAGGGCGTCTTTCTTGCCGTCGCAGTCCAGGTCCTCGTACTTGTAACCCGAGATATGGAAATTGCGCGCGATGGGGATCTCCACCTGCTTCCACCAGCAGAAGGGGCAGCGCAGGTAGAGCTTGTCCCGCACCGTTCCCGCTGTGGCGTGCCACCCCTCCGGAACCTCGATCTCCACCGCGTACTCCGACCATCCCATCCCGGAGTAATTGAGGGGCAGGTTCATCCATCCCGCCCATCCCCCGGGATAGGGAGGCATGAAGATGCCGAAGGGAGCCAGGATCCCGTAGGCGCCGGGCCCGGTAAATTTCTGGAAGGGGCCGTCGTAACCGTTGGCGGGTATCCAACCTCCACCCGAGACATGGTAGAGGCTTACGGGCACTCCGCTGACCAACGGCTCCGAGGCGTCGGCCACGCCGTTGCAGTTGAGGTCCTCCCGCACCAGCACCTCCACCACCCCGTAGGAGCAGGGAGGCTTTCCGGGCTTATTGATGAAGTCCACGCCGGTGACGTCCTGGCCCTCGGGCACCGTGACGCCCACGCTGGTGGGGGAGCAGGGCTCGGTGTTGGCGGGGACGATCTCCTTCACGGTGTAGTCGCCGGGCTCAAGCTCCGTGAAGCAGTAGGAGCCGTCCGCGGCGGTGACGGTGGTCGCCACCCGGACGGCGCCCTGCCACAGCTCGATGGTCACCCCGCCGAGAGCTTGCCTGTCGGAGAGGTCGCCGTCGCCGTTGGGGTCCAGCCACTTGTGCCCTGATATGGAGCCCTTGCGCACCACGTCGGGCGCGTTTCCGAAGAGCACGCTGGTGGTCTTCCCCGCTTTCACTTCTATTTCAGAGGAGGCTGGAGTGGTCGCATGATAGTTTTCCGGCACCACTTCACTTACCGTGTGGTTGCCGACCGGCACGTTGTTGTAGGTCACCCCTCCATCCGCGCCCGTGACCTTGGGGTTGCCGCCGTCGAGGAGGATGGTCACGCCCGGCATTCCGCTCTCTCCGCCGCCCTTCACGCCATCCTCGTCGGCGTCCAGGAACTTGGTCACACAGATGGTGCCCTTGGGGCACAGGCATGATGTGTCGGCGTCCGGCGGCGCGACCTGCAAGGCCTGGGTGCCGGCAGGCGCGTCTCCGGCGCTTTCCTCTTCCGAGGGATCGGATCCCGCTTCGCCGCCCGGCTCATCCAAGGCGGGCTCGTCTCCCGCCGCCCCAGGCTCATCCAAGGCGGGCTCGTCTCCCACCGCCCCAGGCTCATCCAAGGCGGGCTCGTCTCCCGCCGCCATATCTTCTTCCGGCAGCGTTACCGCCGGCTCCTCGCCCGCATCCTGCTCCGCCGGAGCTCCCTCCGCGAGCTCGGGGGTAGTCATGTCCGCCGCCCCCATCATCACGCTGCGGCCCATAGAGGACGACAGCCTGCCGCCTCCCGCGAGCGCGGATACGATCCCTCCCAAGAGCGTAACCAGGACCAGCGCGGTGATGGAAACGAGGGCCAGAAACCTTCTCGACCTGTCCATCAGCTTCACCTCCACTCTCCTGCTTCCTTGTTTGCAGGAACGCTTGCCTCACGCCGTGACCGCCGGCGCGAGTGGGGAAAAGGAGGGCGATCACGCATGATCCCTGGCGAAGAGGAAGGCTTCTGCCCTGTGGCCTGCCATAATTTACGCCGAGTCGGTTTTGGTCGCGACCGAAAAGCCTGCCCCTTTTCCAGCCCCTCTTACCCCTTTTGCGTCCTCCTCTTTGTCTCTCCGTCTTTTGTAAGCTGTTGCCTTGTATGAAAAAACCCGACCGTCCAGAACGATCGGGCCGGTTTCACCACTAGCTCCCCGCAACCCAGGTGACCACGTCACGCGCTGCGGATCATCGCTTCCCTATCGTGAGAGATATCCTTTTGTCCTCGCGTATTAGATTATACCAGGAAAAACCGTATTGAAAACCTTTTTATGTATATTTCTTTGTTACTTTATTGTTACGCTTCCAGGGGCATGGAAACCGCCTTCGCATACCCGGCAGCGGAAAACCCGCGCCCTTGCGCGGCAAAGGAGCTGCGGGATTCGCCGGGAAAAGGTGGCGGCAGACCAAGGCTGCGCCGCCTTGGCGCGGGAGAGGCGGTAAAAGCCGCGCGCCGTATCGTCAATCGGCCGGCAGGGGCGGCAGGATGAAGGGCGCCGCGATGACGCGCTCCGTTTCCTTTTCCCTCGCCGGGACGACCTCGTCCCGGTAGATATTGTAAAGGCTCGCCGCCATGCCCAGGAAAAACCAGAAGAGGGTGACCATGGGGATGGCGAACAGCAACCACGCCCCGAACAGGTTGGAGACCGCGTATCCCACCATGCCCAGGATGAGGGCCTCGGAATGGAAATAAAGGAAGGGGTCGCCGCGGGAGCCCCGCCGTGTCGTCAGCAACACCCCCCAGTAAAGAACGAAAAGAAGCAGGAAAGC
>JACVJD010000123.1 GCA_015711825.1 Candidatus Solincola daggyaiensis | reverse complement strand
GCGCGCTCGCTTTCCAGCGCGAGCAGGACGGCGGCCGCCACGTCGAGCACGTGGACCATCTGCAACCTCGTCCTGCCTCCTCCCGGGAGGAGGGTGGCCTTGCCGCGCGATATCGCCTTCATCTGGTCCAGGAGGAAGGGCTCGTTCTGGCCCGGGCCGTTGATGGTGGTGGGCCGGAATACGACGACCTCCAGACCTTTTTCCATGTATTCCCAGCACATGCCCTCGCACTCCGCTTTGTTCCTGCCGTACTCGCAAACCGGGTTGAAGGGGAAGTCCTCCGGGCAGGGAACCGGGACCTCCACCCCGTAGACCTCCACCGAGGACATGAACACGAACCTGCGCGCCCCCGCTTTCAGCGCCGCCTCCAGGGCGGTGGCGGTGCCCTCCACGTTGACCCTGCGCATGCGCTTTTCGTCCGGCTCGAACTGGGCCAGGGCGGCGGCGAGGTGGATCACGGCGTCACATCCCCGCGCCGCCTCCGCCACGGCGCCGCGGTCGGTCACGTCCGCGACCATCTCCCGGAAACCCTCGCGGGCGAGCCCGCTGGGCTTCACGTCCAGCCCCACCACCTCGTGCCCCGCGAGCAGGGCCTGCTCGACCATGTGCCTGCCCAGGTAACCCGAGCTCCCGGTGACCATGATCCTCATCGCTTCTCCTTCCGTCGAGTCCCTACCCAAGCGCCGCAAGCGCCCGCCGGCTCGGCAAGCGCGCTGCGCCCTGCCTGGAGCGGGCGCGCGCGGGCTTCGCCGCTATGCCGCGCTTAGCCTCATGCGCTTGCGCCGCGGCCGCCGTCAGGCCATACGCCGCTTATCGCATCTTTTCCTGGAGGGGCGGCTTTCAAGGCCCTCCCGGGATCAGGACGCAGCCCCGGTCGGCCTGTTCCACCATGGCGGCGTACCTGGCCAGCACGCCCCTGCCCGCGGCCTCGGGGGGCCTCCAGGCCTCACGGCGCCGGGCCAGTTCCTCCTCCGGGACGCGCAAGTCGAGGCGCCGGGCGGGTACGTCGATGGCGATCTCGTCGCCGTCCTCCACCAGGGCCAAGGGACCGCCAAGCGCCGCTTCCGGCGCCACGTGCCCCACCGCCGGGCCGCGGGAGAAACCGGAGAAACGCCCGTCAGTGACCAGGGCGCAGGAGTCGGCCAGGTTGAGCTGGAAGAGCAGCTCCGTCACCGTGAGCAGTTCCCGCATCCCCGGGCCTCCTCGCGGACCCTCGTAGCGGATGACGATAACCTCGCCCGGGCGAAACCTCCCCTCCACCGCGGCGGCGACGGCCGCTTCCTCGCCGTCGAACACGCGGGCCCGCCCGGTGAACACCGCCATCTCCGGCGGGATGGCGCTCGACTTCACCACCGCCCCGCGCGGCGCCAGGCTGCCCCTGAGCACGGCGATGCCTCCCTCGGGGTGGTAGGGGTTGTCGACGTCCCGGATGACGTCGTCATCCAGACAGCTCACGCCGGCGAGGTTGTCGCCGAGGCTGTGCCCGGTGACGGTCAAGGCATGGAGATCGAGATGGGAGGTCAGTTTGCCCAGCAACGCGGGCACACCCCCCGCGCGGTAGACGTCGAGAAGGAAGTAAGGGCCGGAGGGATACACTCCCAGGATGTGTGGGACCCGGCGCGAGACACGGTCGAAATCCTCCAGTTCCAGCTCCAGGCCCAGCTCGGCGGCGAGGGCCAAGAGGTGGATGACCACGTTGGTGGAGCACCCCGCGGCGGCGGCGGTCACCAGGGCGTTGCGGAGGGCGCCGGGACCCATGACCTCGCGAGGGGTGAGCCCTTCCTCCACCAGCTCGACCGCTCTCTTCCCGCTCTCCTTGGCCATGATGTGCTTGGCCCCGTGCACGGCGTGGGTGGCCCCGCTCCCCGGCAGGGACATCCCCAGAGCCTCGGTGATGAGCTGCATGGAGACCGCGGTGCCCATGCCGCTGCAGGCGCCGGGGCCCGGACAGCTGATCATGGACATCACCGGCGGCGTGCCCTTGGGGGCGAACTCGTTGAAGGGGAGCATGGGCCCCCCGGTGACGAAGATCGCCGGCAGGTCCAGGCGGGCCGCCGCCATGAGCTGTCCGGGGACTATCTTGTCGCACCCGGAGAGGAAGACCAGCCCGTCGAAGCAGTGGGCCTCCACCATGGCCTCGACCGCGTCGGCGATGAGGTCGCGCATGGGCAAGACGAATCTCATGCCCGGCAACCCGTTGCCGTAGCCGTCGCAAGGGGCAATGGTGTTGAACTCCAGGGGCACTCCTCCGGCCATGAGCACCCCGTCCCGCACGCGGGAGGCGAGCTCGCGCAAGTGCAGGTGGCCGGGGAGGAGGTCGTTCCAGGAGTTGACGATGCCTATCAGAGGCCTGCCCTCCAGCTCCTCCGGGGATACGCAGCATGCCTTGAGCAGCTCCTGCCGCACTATCGCGGTGGCGAGGCGGTCCCGGTTCTCCAGCAGCCTCTCGCTGCGCAGCTTTGCGGCCATGACGCAGTCCTTTCCCTCATGCGGCGGGCGCTATGGGCGCCCGCCCCTTTATATCCCGACGCGGCTTGGCGGGATCGCGCTCCGCGTCCGTCAGATCCTCTCGTCGATCAGTGCCTTGCGTGCGAAGATGAGCGACACCCCGACTTTTCCATCCTCGTCCGTCAGATCCTCTCGTAGACCAGTACCTTGGCGTCCTCCCCCTTTTCGAGCAGGGCGGCGTCCACGGCGTCCTGGGCGGCATCGAAGCGGCGGAACCCCGCCGCCGCCGCCTCCTCCGCGCTTATGCCGCGGGACACCAGGTGCACCTTGATGCCCTTGCCCTCAAGGATCCTCCCCACCGTCACCAGGTGCGAGGCCCCGGTGCGGTCCGCGACGGCGCCGCTCTCCACCTTCTCTGCCACTTCCTTCCAGCGCGGGTAGCCGAACTCGCGCACCACGGGGTGCTCCGGCGCCAGGCCCTCGGGACAGGCGGCGAGCAGCACCAGTATCCCCCCGTCGCCCAACATCGCCGCGGCGGCGTAGATGCCCGCGGCTCCGCCCCAGAAGTCCGGCCGGTCTCTTCCCATGCCCACCACCATCACGTCGGGGAGCGCGGTGGGGAAGGCGATGAGGGGCGTGCGGCGCAGGAACTCCACTCCCGCGCGGTGCGCCTCCACGAAGTGGCCGGCGAACACGCCGCTGATCTCGCGGCGCGAGTTCTCGGTGGTGTTGACGATGAAATCGAGCCCGACCTCGGACACGATGGCCTCCATCTCACGCCGCACCGGGTTGTCGGGGTTTCCGAAGATGTCGAAGAGAGGGTACTTGCAGGCTTCCCAATGGAAGTAGTCGGTGGAGCGCTTGCCTGCGATGCCGGGCAGCAGCCCCTTTGCGCCGCCGGAATAGCCGCCCACAGGATGGGCGGAGATGTTCCCCAGCGATACCACGAGGTCGTGTTCCTTCACCAGGCGGTTGAACTCCACCGGCAGACCGTCGGAGGTGGAGCCCAGGTTGATGAGGCACGCGGGGTCGTCGTAGTCGTGGTTCACCACGCGGTATCGCCGCGATATCTCCTCTCCCAGCTTGGCGGCCATCTCCGGCGGGGACATGGGGCGGTGGGTGCCGAGGGCGGCCAGGAGGGTGATGTCGTCCCTTCTCACCCCCGCTTCCTCCAGCTCCTCCAGGGTGGCCGACAGTACCTCCCGTATATCGGTGTGACGGCTCCTGTCGGGGAAGGCCAACAGCAGGCGCTTGCCGGGGCCGGCCGTCTCCCGCAAGGGCGGCGTTCCCACGGGCTCGCGCAGAGCCGCGCGGGTGGCCGCGCGCACGTCGGCCAGGGCGGGAGCCACATCGATCTCCATCTTCGGCACCACCGTGCCGTCGGGAACGGAGACGGTGACGGTGTCATCGTAGTAACAGATGTTGAAGTCGGCCATCGCGGCCCTCCACGCTCCACCCCCGGGCTTGGCGCCCGCGCCGTCACAGTTTACCGTATTTTTTGTACACGTCCAGGAGGGAACTGCCCTCCCTTATCTCCTGGCGTGAGCGGCGTTCGGCCGCCACGACCTCCTCCGCTTTTTCCACCACCTCGGCCAGGTCCACGTCGCCGACGGGGATGACCACCACCCCGTCACGGTCGGCCATGACCACGTCCCCGGGGTTGACCCGCACCCCGCCGCAGAAGACGGGCTGCCCCACCCCGATGAGGTCCACCCTGCCGATGGAGTCGGTGGGGATGTTGCCCCGCGCCCACACCGGGAAGCCTATTTCCAGGATGCGGCTGATGTCGCGTATGGGGCCGTCGACCACCGCCGCCCTCACCCCGCCGTAGTACTTGGCCGTGGTGGCCATGAGCTCGCCGAAGGCGCCGGCGCCATAGAAGTCGTTGGCGTTGATCACGATCACCTGCCCCCGCTGCATGTTGTCGAAGAGCAGGGTGAGGGCGTTGGCGACGAAGGCGGGGTCGTAGTCGGAGAGTCTCCTGCTCTTCTTGGTTCGCGCCTCCTCGATGGTAAAGGCGGGCCCGGCCACGGTGATCTCGGGCAGGATGGGCACGAAGCCCGACTCCATGGCCTGGTTCATGAACCCCAGGTCGTCCAGGGTATCGGCCACCGCCGGGGTATAGAGCTTCTCCAGGCGCCCGCACAGGGCGAGCATCTCCTCCCGCGAGTACGTCTCGCTCATATCGGTCCCCCTTCCTTTTGGCGTGAACCTCGCTTATCCGCGGCTCCCTCTTCGCTGCAGGCGCGTCGAGGGGCGGGAGATAGGGAAATATCCATGCCGCCCTTAAAAGAGATGGGCGGATATTGGATGAGGTATCTCGAAGGCGAAAAGGGAAAATTCAGGATAACCATTCTCTCGTCCTCGCGCCCGCAACGACGGCAACAGCTCGATGACCCCTTGCATTCCTTGAGACGTCAACATTATACCGTATTTATCCGTACCGAGGAGGATGTTCATGTACGGAGCCTGTTCCGTCCGCTGCGCCCGTTTGCGGCTTTGATATACGGCTCTTTCGCGGATGGGACGGACACGGGCTTGACGCCCGGGACAAAGTACCTCAGAAAGCGACGTGGATGTTTTGATTATCGGCGAAGTTGTTTTGCGCGAGGTCTCCTCGAGGTTGCAGGGTGCACAGGAGGTTATCGGGCGGGAGGTCAACCCCGTCACCTACAGACCGGACGAGTTCCGCAGAAAACTTCGCGCAGGGCAACATTTCGTGAGTTCCATATTCGGAGCGCCAAAGATATTCCTGTTCGGGGACGAGCATGAGCTTAAAGGATAGGCAGAAAAAGAGATGGCTGGCAAAGCACGCCACCAGCGCGGTGGAGATCGCGGGGCTGGTTAAAGTCATCGAGCGCGACCTGTCGGACAGCCAGGTTTCCGGCCTGAGTCCCGACTGGAAGATGAACATCGCATATAATGCGGCCCTGCAAGCCGCAACCGTCGCTCAGTATGCCTGCGGCTATCGCGCCTCTCGCGAAGCCCATCATCTGAGTTATAAAAAATCCGTTTCGGGGTAGAAAGATATCCGGGATGAAACCAAGGGTGCTTGCGAGTATTGTTTTCGGTATCAGCGGCCCTTCATAGACGTTTGCCCACACCTCGTGACCGCTTCACCGGCGATGATCCGCGCACCGTCAGGAAGACTCCTGAGCGATTGCTCTGCTTTGTTGTCTTGTTACTGGAGGAGGTGTTGAGGATGGCGGTGCGGGGAAGAACAGACGCGAAGCGGCACCGGTGGAGCAGCGGCCCGCTCCGTGAAAGGCGACACGCGTTCTTGCTCGAGATTATCATGACGATGTTGCTGGCCTTTCTTCTCCTGGCGCTGCCGGCGGGTAGCGCGCAAGCCGCGCCGGGCAGCATCGCGGCGGCTTCCTCGAATGCCGCGCGCACACTTGCTAATGCGATGAGCGATTATCCCGTCATATCCCTGGACGGGAGGTACGTAGCCTTCATGTCCGCGGCCACAAACCTGGTGACCCCGGCCACCTCGGGGCTGCAGGTGTTCCGCAAGGACATGGAGACGGGGGAGGTTAGGCTGGTATCGGCGAACGCTGCGGGGGAGGAGGGAAACGGCGCCACTACCATCGCCTCTACCATCTCGGCGGACGGGCGCTTCGTCGCCTTCTATTCCGACTCCACCAACCTGGTGACCCCGGCCACCTCGGGGCTGCAGGTGTTCCGCAAGGACATGGAGACGGGGGAGGTCAAGCTGGTTTCGGCGAGCGCGGCGGGGACGCAGGGAAACGGCTCTTCCCACGACTCATCGATCTCGGCGGACGGGCGCTTCGTGGCCTTCAATTCAAACTCCACCAACCTGGTGACCCCGGCCACCTCGGGGCTGCAGGTGTTCCGCAAGGACATGGAGACGGGGGAGGTCAAGCTGGTTTCGGCGAACGCGGCGGGGACGCAGGGAAACGGCATCGCCCATCACTTCGCGCCGGATATCTCCCTCGACGGCAGGTTCGTGTGTTTCACCTCCGACTCCACCGACCTGGTCACCCCCGCTACCTCCGGGCAGGAGGTCTTCCGCAAAGACGTGTTGACGGGGGAGGTCAAGCTGGTCTCGGCGAGCGCGGCGGGGGCGGAGTCGAACCAGGGCAACGGGTTCCCCTCCTGTTCCGGCGACGGCAGTTACGTGACCTTCGCCTCCAACGCCGACAACCTCATCACCGGCGTGTCCGGCACTCAGGTCTACCGCAAGGACCTGCGAAGCGGGGACATCGTGCTCGTCTCCTCGAACGCGGTGGGGACGCCGGGGGACTATGGCTCCACCTATTCCTCCATCTCGGCGGACGGGCGCTACGTGGCTCTGGAGTCCTACGCTACCAACCTTATCGACGGTGATGTCAACGGGAAGCTGGACGTCTTCCGTAAGGACATGGTGACCTGGAAGATAGAGCTCGTATCCGCGAACGCGGCGGGGGCGCAGGGCGACGATCACTCCGGGTACCCGTTCATCTCCGGCGACGGTCGGTACATCTCCTTCTCCTCCACCGCCTCCAACCTCATCCCCACGCCCACCACCTCGACGCAGGTCTTCCGCAAGGAGCTGGCCGTTCCCTACCGCTTCTACTTCGCCGAGGGCTACACCGGGCCCGGTTTCCAGGAATACCTGTGCCTGGGCAATCCCTCGAACGACCCCGTGAACGTCAGGGTGACCTACCTCTTCGGGGACGGCCCGCCCAAGGTCGAGACCTACAACGTGCCCGGCCACAGCCGGGTGACCAGGGACGTCAACGCCCTGGCGGGAGCGGGAAGGGAGGTCT